>JALZWO010000185.1 GCA_023300375.1 Granulosicoccus sp.
GAACCTGCAGCAGGTATTTACTCCCATAACCCGACTGGTATTAACAGGCGGTTTGCAGGTTTTAAGCGAGCTGCATTCCTAACAACGGCTGAGACTCCGGGACTGTCATAGGATAGTGGAGCTTTTCTGTGTATGTAAAAATGCTAGTTTCTTGTGGTTGTCCTAAGCTCATAAATTAGATGAATTTATGTGATAGATGAGAATCATTCTCGAGATACATAACAGGAAAAACGAATGTATTTTTATCACTAGTTTTTCCGGTTATTAATGCTGTTACGTGTCAAATCTACAATTCGGAATGGTATAGGTTTTGAAAAAAAGGCAAAAGGAATTTGAGCAACATCTTTTCCATGATGTTGAGGACGAAGATAAGGCAGAGCAATATATTGACGAAGCACTGCCTTTTATTGGTTGCATAGTTTTATATTTCAATTCACTTGAACCTTATTGGATTCCGTGCTTTGCGAGAACTTTACCGATCGTACAGATTCGCCAGGGCTTATTGTGTTGAATAAACTTGGTTATTCCATGAAGGTTGATCTTCTAAAAAGGTTCTGCAATGATTTTCAGGCTGGGACTGCTAAAAAACTTGAAGGTTATGAGCAAATAATTACGAATCTGAACGAGTGCAGCAGGTTGAGAAATATGGTGGTGCATGCAAATTGGGAAGCCACGGACGAAGAAGGTTATACATTCATCAAATTGAAAATATCAAAGTTAAGCCTGCATCAAGAATATACCCAGTTCACTACGGAATCTCTCGAGAAGATAATTAAGTTACTAATTAAGACACGGTTTGATTTGCACGAGTTTTGGGAGCATCGGAATGACGTTGTATATGATCGCGTGTAGACACTTAACAATACGCTGCAAGCGAAACGTGACAGTTCTCTTCCTGCGCTGCCGCTTCGGTCGGTCGCCGTCAAGTTCGCGTGAGCTTTGCGTTGTGTGCAATAAATAATGAAGATTTCGTATTTATCTAAAAATGCTGAAGAGTTACAGCTAATAGCCACATGGTATTTTGAAGAATGGGGTCATCTCAACTCTTCGATTACTCGGGATAAGATATTCGATAGCCTCTCATCAAAAATAGATAAAGATGATGATTTTTTATGCCTTCTTATCATGCGAGAAGGTGCCAAATTAATAGCTGTCGCTGATTTAAAATACAGAGAGCATAAGGATTACCCAGAGTATGAACACTGGTTAGGCGGTGTATTCGTAAAGCCCGATTATAGAGGTAAGGGATATGCATCAGCTCTGATCGAGAAAGCGAAGGACCATACTGCAGAACTTGGAATTATGAATCTATATTTACAGTGCGAAGAGCACAACGAAAGCCTCTATTTAAAGCACGGTTTTAAGCCGTTACATTCTGCGATGCATTCTGGTGTTAGCACCAGAGTGTTTAAGTCATATACGGACACATAACAAATACTTGCAGACCGACAAACAAACAATACCAAAAAAATCTCCATACCAGCTGCGGCTGAAGCCGACGTTCCGATGAGGAAATTGAAGGGTCTCTTCCAAATAGAGCATCGAAATTAGTGAAAGATTGGCTAGAGATCCATGAAGAAGAGCTGAGAGATAATTGGCGTAGAGCTAGAGCCGGTGAGCCTTTGTTACCAATTGAACCATTGGAGTGAGCTGCAATGCTGCATGTGACTGAAGCAAGATACACTTCTGGTAAAACCATTTGGGTTTCGTTTGATGACAGCGCATCGGGTGAAATTGATCTAACAGGTCATCTTCAAGGGCCTGTGTTTGAGATATTAAAAGATGACGCTGAATTAGCGAAACTAAAATTTGACGAAGAGTTGGAAACAGTTGTTTGGCCGAACGGTGCGGATTTCGCACCGGAATTTCTACGTAGTCTTCTATCTGAAATACCAGCTAAACAACGCAGTGCTTAATAAATTGATTTAGTTATACGATGGATTTTGTTAAGCAGAATTTCAAGTAGCATAGAATAATTTCTCGCAGCTTAGGTGCTCACCTAACAAAAACTAGCAGTGGACCAATTCATGAATTTGTGCAAGAAATTATTATCACAGAATTGGGTTAGCAAGGTAAGCCTGCAGGCCTACTTCCAGTGTAAAACAGGTTGGAAAAACTGTATCGTCATCTGGCAATATGATGGTAACAGCGTCAGTTTTTTCGATGGCATTGTTGATTCTACCCAGTAGGGCAATATTCGATAAAGTTTAGGCTCTAGGTGTACATTACGTACCACTGCGTATGATCAATTACATTATTACGAATAACCAATCAAATAATCACATGCTCAAAAACTATCCCAAATTAACAGTCGTTGTCGGAGCTCTATTCATTTTACTGTCGTCTGCAAAGCTGATGGCATCCGAAAATATTGAACTAACAGCGCAAGGTATTGAAACGAATCTGGATGCTTTCCGTAAGGATGGAAAGTTTACACTCGCGTTTATTCGTTATGAGGGATGCAAACCTTGTGATGAGGGTGAGATACAGCTGCAGCAGTGGTACGACAGCGCAGACCAACAAAAAATATCAGCCTTGATCATTCACATTGATAACCCTGACCGGCAGGATGCTGTGAATGCTCGTAAGTCGGAAGCTGGCATAGATATAACAAGTCTTTTTGTGAAAAGCATGCCAGAATTTCGAAGTGCCATAGTGGAAATCACTGGTAAACAGTTTAGGTCGGTCCCTTGGGTTTTCGTCTTCGATTCTGAAGGCAAATTCATTGGTGACAGTCCGAGTCTTACGGTGGACTGGGAGGTAATAAATGATGCTGTAGCGGGCAGATAGTCGTTCATCAGAGTGTCCTTGAAAAAAGGCAGTTCATTCCTCAACTTCCCTTAGCCACATCCCGCAAAGCAAATTTCTGAATCTTCCCTGTAGATGTTTTAGGTAGTGGTCCAAATACCACATGCTTTGGCACTTTGAATCGTGCCATGTGCTCACGGCAGTAATCAATAATCTCTTGTTCGGTGGCACCGCCTGCTTTGTGTAACGTCACAAACGCGCAGGGAGTCTCACCCCACTTAGCATCTGGCTTTGCCACAACCGCAGCCTCCAGCACAGCAGGGTGCCGATACAATACTTCTTCTACTTCTAAAGTAGATACGTTTTCGCCACCACTGATAATGATATCTTTAGCGCGATCTTTGATTTCTATATACCCGTCAGGGTGCTGAACACCGAGATCGCCAGTATGAAACCAACCATCAGAGAAGGCCTCATTGGTGGCATCAGGATTCTTCAAGTAACCTTTCATCACTGTGTTGCCACGAATCATTAACTCGCCAATGGTTTGCCCATCAGTGGGTGTTCTCTCCATGGTATCTGAGTTAAAGATCGCTGCCCCTTCTAAAGTAAGATAGTGCACGCCTTGTCTTGCCATGCGGGTAGAGCGCTGTTGGAGTTCAAGCTGTGGCCAGTCATCCTGCGGTATGCAAGCAGTGGCGGGGCCATAGGTCTCGGTGAGGCCATAAAGGTGTGTCACATTGAAGCCTAGTGCTTCCATTGATTCGATAACCGAGGAGGGAGGCGCAGCACCTCCGGTGGCAATTTCGACATTCTTGGTAGCACGTTTGTGTTGTTCAGTGGGCGCGTTCGCTAGCATGTTGAGCACAATAGGCGCACCACACATGTGTGTGACATCTTCGCGTTCAATGAGCTGAAAAATCAGCTCAGGATCAACTTGGCGCAAGCACACGTGCGTACCCATGGCAGCAGTCACCCCCCAGGTAAATGTCCAGCCATCACAGTGGAACATAGGCAGCGTCCACAAGTAGCGCGACTGATGCGTCACACCCATTGTTGTCATATTGCCAATAGCGTTGAGGTAGGCGCCACGGTGGTGGTACACACAGCCTTTGGGATTACCTGTTGTGCCTGAGGTATAAAGAAGTGAGATGGATTGCCATTCGTCTTCAATGGCATTGGGAGCATCATCTGCATTGGCACTGGCGATAAACGTTTCGTAGTCGCTTTGTCCGAGTAGCTCACCTCCTTTGCCTAGTTCATCATCTATATCGATGACCAATAAAGAGCGTTCGATTTTTGCCAGTGCCTGTTTGATCACTGGGGAAAATTCTCGATCGGTGATGAGGACTTTTGCTTCACCGTGTTCAAGAATGAACGCAAGTGTGGTGGCGTCCAAGCGAATGTTTAGCGAGTTCAGAACGGCGCCAATGAGCGGTACGCCGTTATGTGCTTCGAGCATCTCTGGCGTATTAGTAGCCATGATGGCAACGCAGTCGCCACGGCCAATGCCGTTTGCCCACAGGGCTGCGCCGAGTTGGCGGCTGCGATTCCAGAATTCCCGGTAGGTGTATCGCCGGCTTCCGTGAACAATTGCACATTGCTCCGGTCTGACGGTTGCCGCTCTTTGCAAGAAGCTCACGGGCGACAATGGCTCGTGGTTAGCCTTCACTGGGTTCAAGTTTTGTTCAAAAATTGACGGCGTTGATGACACTGGCGACGGTACCAAAAGTTAGATAGGTAGCGCGTGATGTTACACGTGTGTCAGGTCATGAGGCTGTAGTTTGTTGCGCTAGCGACTACCGATCAACGCTGAAGCTTATTTTTGGTCGTGGGCCAACACGCGGAGTTTGGTTCAGAAGGGTAAAAGAGTGCAGGTTCACTTGTCGATCCGCTTCCAGATCAGCAAGCACGGATTTTGCAAAGTGATCAGCCCAGTCTGGCGCTTTACCGAACATCATCAGTTGGGAAAACACGTTAATGATTTCTTGTTCTCTTGGCTGATCACCGAACCAGGTTAGCCATGCTTCGTTGAGCAGATTGAACTCGCTGGTTTTGAGCAACTGTGCTGCTTTGGATACCGAATTTATCAAGTGTTTGTCTCGTGGCCTTTGCGGCACTTGTAATTAGAATTATCGAAACACCTACATTTTTTCTTGTCCAGCATCGACATTTTTTGTATTAAATTTGTCAGCTACTGGAGACATTATTGTTAACGGTTTGCGTGATACTGAGCCTAGCGGCGGTTGGCGGGTTCACCTTATAGTGAGCTAGCTTGATTAGTTAAAGAATTTTATCAATTGTGTCGTATTTGGTGTATTACCTATGATCTGGCACACGAAAAATTCATGTTTTCCCGCAGAATCCGTGTGATTTTTTTTTTTGGAGGCACTGTGTTTTTAACACTTAGAAAAAATTCTGTATTCGCACCTGCGCTATTGGCGTGTATAGCTGCGCTGACAGGTTGTGCTAGTGCACAGCCTGATTTATCACCGTCAGGACAACTCATCACAAGCGTTGCCATCCCCGATGCGCAGGCGAATGAAAGTCTGGACGTGCTGAAAATAGATGAGCAGTTACCGGTTGATAACCCGGATAGTGCCAAGGCTGTGAGGTGGGGAGGAACGATAGCTCGGGTAGAGAATCTTGCTAATCAAAGCACACTATTGGAAATCGTCTCTAGGCCACTTGGTCGCGGTGGGCGGCCTGTGCACAACGATCAGAGTGAGGGACGCTTTTTTGCCTATATTGATCAATTTCTAGATCCTGAGATCGTAGAACCTGGCCGAGACATCACAGTGGTGGGTACCTTGGTGGCTCGTCAATCAGGACTGATCGGGCAAGCGTCGTATGTTTTTCCGGTCATCTCTGCTCAGAACATCAACTATTGGGAAGAGCAGTCGGCAACGTTACGGCGCTCTAGCTCACACAGAGGCCCATTCTTTGGGGGTTATTCGAGGCGCAGGTCAGATATATTTTATGACCCTTGGATTTTTGATCGTCGATCAGTTTTTCGACGCCCATAGATTCTTTGTCTCAACTGTACTATCGCTTGCAACTTTACTAGACTAGAGGGCACGAGTAGACGCGTAGAGCGACGATGTATTGCACGAGATTAGCGGCTAGAGCAAAGAGTGGTTTTTTGTCCTGTCTGTTTGCATGCCTGCTCGCTGCACCCGTTGCTGCATCTAATGAGGGTGAGGCCTTGGGCCAGCTGTTAGGCCAGCCGCTATTGTCATCAACTTGTGAGCGCCCTGATCGGGCAACAATTTCCGCAATCTTACCGGTGCGCACTGATCACGGAAGCTTTGCTAGCGGTGTTGTCGTAAAACGTAACCGTGTGTTAACCGCGGCGCATGCTATCCAAGGTGGGGGGCATTTTTTTGTGCGTATTGGTGGCACTTATCGCTCAGCCGATCTAGTCATGGTTGATCACGTAGACGACTTAGCCGTGTTATCGGTCAATACCTTAAACCTTGTGCCGCTGCGTATCAATCAAAATAGCCTGCCACTATCTGAACCTGTATGGGCTGTGGGGTATCCACTTAATAAGGCGAAAACTGCGTCACCGGGCACCTTCCAACGATTTGTTGGTAATGTGCTCCACACCAGCGCAACCATTGATCCGGGACAGTCAGGCGGGGGGTTATTGAGTTGCTCGCAGGGACGTTGGTCTCTTGCAGGTATGCTTCGAGGGTACGGTGCGTACTGGCAGGGAGATCAATACGTCAAGCTGCAGAATCATTCGGTCTCGGTTGCTGGTACTACCATTAGCAACTTTCTTCAACGATTTTAGTTTGTGAAAAATAATTTTAATGAATGCTCTCGCGATTAGTTTGCACGGAATCCTGGCAACCATCTGGATAGGCGGCATGTTCTTCGCCTTGGTGGCTCTTCGTCCCAGCGTTGCGATACTGGAACCGAACGAGCGCTTAATGGTATTTACGGGTGTGTTCAAACGCTTCTTCCCCTGGGTATGGATGGCATCTCTAGTGCTGCCCGCTACCGGGTATTGGTTGGTGTTCAATGCGTTCAGTGGTTTTGCCACAAGCCCTGTGTATGTTCACATCATGCATTTATTGGGTCTTATCATGATTGTGATGTTTGTTTACCTGTACTACGGCCCCTTTCGCTCTCTCAAGCAAAAAGTAGAGCAGCAGGCATGGCCAGAAGCTGGGCAATCGCTCAATCGAATACGTCAAATCGTGCAAATCAACCTAATTTTCGGAATAGTAATCCTGGTAGTGGTCTATTCAGGTCGCTACGGACTCTTTAATTAGCGCCAATAAATTGTCGAAACAGTGTTTTATTTCCATATTAGCCACGCAAAACCCGCAATTTTCGCTCTGTTAGCAGTCAATACTCCGACTTTCAGTTTCGTTTAAGCCTAGTCAGCTAATGTTCAACTTGACAAAGGCCCAGCTTATGCTTGGTCTTCAATACTTGGATAGTGTTTGCTGAGGCGGTATTGTGTTCGGAATCGGTAAAAAAACGGAATTACCCAGTGCGGCAGAGGCGCTTCCCGGTCGGCCGGAAGCCATGCAGGTATCTGCGTCTAACATTGTTACAGGCAATCCAATGCAAGGGCCTTTCCCCGCACACCTTAGCCAAGTTGTGTTCGGTATGGGCTGTTTCTGGGGCGTAGAGCGGTTGTTTTACAGTCAGGCTGGGGTGTATACCACTGCCACTGGATACATCGCAGGCTTAACACCCAATCCGGGTTATGAAGAGGTTTGTTCCGGCAAAACTGGGCACAACGAGGTGGTACTCGTTGTCTATGATCCAGCCATCATCAGTTTTGAAAAACTACTGACTTTGTTTTGGGAGAATCACGACCCCACACAAGGTATGAGACAAGGACCCGACAAAGGCACTCAGTATCGGTCGGGGATCTATGTAAGTTCTGAGGAGCAGAAAGAGAAGGCCAGACTAAGCAAAACCGTCTTTCAGCAAGCGTTAGTGGACAAAGATTTCTCTGAAATCACGACGGAAATTCTAGATGCGTCGCCGTTTTATTTTGCTGAGGATTACCATCAGCAATACCTGCAGAAAAATCCGGGTGGTTATTGCAGCATGCGTGGTACTGGTGCTGGTTGTATTTTGCCAGAGGTTTCACCTGCGTGAATGCGTCAGGCTCACAATTCGTGGTGCCATTCGATGGTAGCTTCGCAATTGCTGACGCTAGCAGTCAGCCGCCAGAGGATGTTTCTGGGAAAAAAACACTGGAAAAAGAGCTGGCCCAGTGCGTAGCGTCAATCAGTGAGTTGCAAAGAAAACTCTATGCCGATAACCGCTACTCGTTGCTGCTTGTTTTCCAGGCCATGGATGCGGCAGGGAAGGATGGCACCATTAGAGCAGTGATGAGTGGCGTAAACCCTGCAGGTTGTCAGGTGTCCTCATTTAAGTCACCGTCGGCTGGAGAGCTTGAACACGACTGGCTTTGGCGCACGTCTAAAGCATTACCAGAACGCGGTCGCATTGGCATTTTCAATCGTAGCTACTACGAAGAGGTATTAGCAGTGCGAGTGCACCCTGAATATCTTGAAGGCCAGCGTTTGCCTGATGTCAATCAAAACGAGATTTGGCAAGAGCGCTTTGAGTCTATTCGCGATCACGAGAATCATTTGCATAGAAACGGCACAATAGTGCTGAAGTTTTGGCTCAATGTGTCGAAAGAAGAACAACGGAATCGTTTTCTTAAACGTTTGACGACGCCTGAGAAGTATTGGAAATTTTCCAGTAGCGACCTAAGTTCTCGCAGCCGCTGGGATGACTACATGAGTGCTTATGAAGCACTGTTAAATCAGACATCGAGAGAGCATGCCCCGTGGTACGCCGTTCCCGCTGATAACAAACGGTACATGCGCTTGTCTGTTGCAAAAATAATAAGGAACACGTTACAGGCTTTACCACTGCGCTATCCAGAGAAAAGCCCACAGCAAATTGCCTTATTCGACGATTACATATCGCAGCTACAGGGTGAGGGTGCGATCTTGAACGCTAAGGAAGGAGAAATTAAATGAAGCATTGTAATCTAGTGGTACTCGATGCCTTGAGTCCTCTTCCAGAGTCAGTGACGCTGTGCGCCACCGTTGACGAGTCTGGTGATGAACACGTCATTACCGATCTGATGATTAGTCAAGCGTGTGATCAGATTGAGCACGATCAAATTTGGCCAATGGTAAGTTCTAATATGCTAATCGGAATCAAGCAGGCAACTGCCCAGTCTGCAAAGATACTTCCCTTCAGGCGTCACGGTTAGACGCCTGTCTGGTTTTGTAGCTAATCGTTAAACCAGCTGATTCATTTCGAATATCGGTAGCAAAATACCGAGCACGATAGTCAGCACGACCCCACCCATTATCAAGATAACAACCGGCTCAAACAGCCCAAGAAAGATAGCCATAAGACCGTTCAATTCGCGCTCTTGATGGGTCGCTGCTTTTTCAAGCATGGTATCCAACTGGCCAGAAGACTCTCCACTGGCAATAAGATGTAGCAGCATGGGCGGAAAATAACCTGTGCGTTCCAGAGCGCTACTCAACGTAGAACCCTCACGAACTTGCGCTGAGGCGGTGTCTACGGCTTTGCGCATCGGACGGTTAGTAACAACTTGTGAACTAATATCCAGAGCCTCAAGCACCGGTACGCCACTAGCGGCAAGAATGCTTAAGGTTCTAGCAAACTGCGCTGAGTTAAAACTCCTTATAAGGCGCTTGAACAGCGGTAGTCTGAGCATGATGGAATGTACCTTTGTCTTGAAGGCTTCCCCTTTCATGGCTCGTTTAAAAACAAAGATTGAAATGACCACCAGAATGGCAATCAGGAATCCCCATTGCCTAACGAAGGCAGATGTTGCCAACATGGCTTGCGTCAGCCCTGGGAGTTCTTGGTTCATCCCTTCAAATACCTGCACGACCTGAGGTACTACGTAGGCAAGCAGGAAGCTGACGATCAAAATAGAGGCAGCGACTAAGACCGTGGGATAAATCAGTGCTTTTTTTACAACAGCATTGGATGCTTGCCTTTCTTCGGTGTAGTCGGCCAATCGTTCAAGTACGCCGTCCAAATGCCCTGATTGCTCTCCTGCTGATACTGTTGCCTGATAGATTTCAGGGAAAACTTTCGGATAATCTGACAGGGCTGAAGCAAAGGTATGGCCTTCCATAACTTTGGCGCGAACTGATAACAACAACGATTTGATACGCGGCTTTTCAGTTTGCCGGCTTACCGCAGACAAGGATTCTTCAAGGGGCGTTCCTGCGCCGCTCAGTGTAGCTATCTGCCGAGTTAACAGGGCAAGGTCATTGGTTTTGATACTGCCACGAAAAGTGGGTGCTGAGTTAGAGCTTGTGTTGCCGCTTTTGCGTCCCTTTTTTGAACGATCACGTCCAGAGGTTTCTGTTACTTCAAGTGGCGTCAGATTTTGTTGCCGCAACAATGAGCGTGCAAGGCGTGCTGTGTCAGCCTCGAGTACGCCTTTTTTCTCTCGCCCATTGGCATCGAGTACAAGGTATTCAAACGCGGCCATCTAACCCTCTCGCGTAACGCGCATGACTTCTTCAATGGAGGTTTTGCCTTCGAGTACTAAACGCATACCATCATCGGCGATACCATCGCCCTGCGTTCGTGCATAGCGTTCCATGTCTTGCTCTGAGCCACCATCGTGGATCATCGTACGCATCGTTTCATCAACTTTAATGACTTCGTAAATGCCTTGTCGTCCCACATACCCTGTGTGTGAGCAGTGATCACAGCCGTGTGCTACGCACATCCCTGTGGCCTCAGAGGCTGTGGCTCTTAGTGCACGTAATTCACCATCGCTAGGCGTATGTGGTTTTTTGCAATTCATGCAAAGTACCCGAACCAATCGTTGTGCCACGAGGCCAACCAGGCTCGATGACAGTAAGAAGGGTTCTATACCCATGTCGCGTAATCGCGTCACAGCACCCACGGCGGTGTTGGTATGCAAAGTAGACAGAACAAGGTGACCGGTTAGTGAAGCTTGTACAGCGATCTCTGCTGTTTCCAAATCACGTATTTCACCTACCATGACAATATCTGGATCTTGTCGCAGAATGGCACGTAGGCCTCTGGCAAAATCAAGATCTACCTTATTGTTCACCTGTGTCTGACCGATTCCATCGATGTAGTACTCGATGGGATCTTCAACGGTCAGAATGGAGAATTTTGATGTATTGAGCTTCGCTAACGATGCGTATAGCGTAGTGGTTTTACCTGAACCTGTAGGCCCAGTGACAAGTATGATGCCGTGCGACATGGTCAGCGTGTGTAGCAGACCTTTCAGTGACTCTGGTGGCATGCCCAAATGTTCAAGGTCAAGCCTGCCTGCTTGCTTGTCCAGTAAGCGTAAAACCACCCGTTCGCCGTGTCCAGACGGTAGCGTAGAGACTCGAACATCCACGGGTCTACCGGCTACACGCAAGCTGATACGACCATCTTGTGGCAATCGTCGTTCTGCAATGTCCAGTTTGGCCATAACCTTGAGTCGCGAAATAATCAGCGGCGCAATGGCTCGTGGTGGTTCTAGTAGTTTCTGCATGACCCCATCGACACGGTAGCGTATCGAGAGTCGCTGTTCGAATGGCTCAACGTGTATGTCAGATGCACCGTTACGTACAGCTGCGGTGAGCATGGCGTTGATTAGACGAATAACAGGTGCATCGTCTGTAGACTCAAGCAAGTCCTCGGGCTCGGGCAGGGCGTCAGCCAGTTTGGCAAGATCGAGCTCGTCGCCAAAATCATCCATGAGATCCGTAGCTTGCCCAGTATCACCCTCGTAAAATCGAGTCAGCCGTGCATCAAAATCGTCTGCAGATACGGGCTCAAGCTTTATTGCCTGTCCTGCCTTACGCCGTGCTTCGGACAAAGCCTGCAGCTTTACCCCGGGCTTGTGTACCAATAGCAAACCACCAGCTGGGTTGTTATCAAGCAATACACCATGCCGTTTTGCGAACGTGTAAGGGATGCCCTGAGAACGCGGAGCTGCGATTTCTGGAGTTGGAGTGTCAGCACCAAACAACTCGGAATCGCCGTCGAGATGGTTACTAGCAGCCTGTCGTTCAGATGGGCTGCCAATGTCTATAAAGTCTGTAGGTAGTGCCACCGGCTATCTCAAACTCGCTAAATAGTTATTTGTATGCAGCGTTGCAACGGGTATTCCGTTAATTTCTCTGATGCTGTAAACGTCGTCATCACCCACTTCCAGTAAAGGTCCGGGCGTTAGCACTTCAGGCAGTCGATCGAATTTAAAGGTAGGTCTTGCGTTAATCACTGTATTCACGGTGGGAGCTGGTGTAAACGCAGATGTTGCGGTAGGTCTGGTGGCCACTCCCGGTGTTGGCAGTAAAACAGGCGCATCATTCGAGGGCACTAGAGTTTCCAGAGCGCTTTTACCCGAGTTGAATATCCGCTTACCTTCAAAGTACATGTGCAGATCCGGTAGGGCGGGACGGGTTTCTTCAATCAATGGATTTTCAACATCAAAAGAACCTAGCTGAATTGCCCGCAGGTCGTTGTACTTGCTTCGACTGTAGTAGTCCGCAGTTTCCGAGTCGCGCAAAATGGTGGGGTGTAAAAAGACCATCAAGTTACGTTTGCTTTTACTGGTTGTTCTAAATCGGAACAAGCTGCCCAGTAGTGGAATGTCACCAAGAAATGGGACTTTGTCGCGAGTGTCGTTAATTTGATCATCGATAAGCCCGCCAAGGACTAGTGTCTGGCCATCTTCTACCAACACGGTGGTTTTGATAGAACGCAGATTGGTGGTGATATCGGTTGCACCTGTGACGGACGTATTGCTGACATCAGATACTTCCTGCTCGATTTCCAGTCTGATGTTATCGCCTTCGTTGATCTGTGGCTTAACCTTGAGAGAGACGCCGACGTCTTGGCGTTCTATGGTCTGAAAAGGGTTATCGTTAGCCGTTGAAAGCTGCGATCCGGTTACGAAGGGCACATTTTGACCCACAATAATCTCTGCTTCTTGGTTATCCAAGGTGACAAGCGAGGGCGTGGATAGAACGTTGTTGTTGCTGTCGGATGCGATGGCCGAGAGCAATACGCCGAAATCCACTCCATCACCGCCAAATCGTCCCAGCGCGAGTGACAGACCATTGCTCAGAGCGGCACCACCACTTGCCACAGTGCCTACCAATGCCTGAGTAGCTCCACCAAGGTTGGTGAAAGCGGCAGGTCGGTTTGAGTCTGAACCGTCTACAGCAAAGTTGACGCCTAGTTGCGAGCTATTGGCTGTAGAGAGTTCTGCAATGATCGCTTCGACAAGCACTTGAGCTCGGCGTATATCAAGCTGATCGATAACAGAAAGAATACTGCGCATCTCATCGGGTGGCGCTGTGATGATCAACGCGTTGGTGTTTTCATCAGCCTGAATGTCGACTCTGGGGCCGTCACTCTCTTGAGTCTGTGATCCCCGCGGAATCAGTGCGGCGGTGGGTACATTAGCTTGCTGTGGTATTTGCACGCCGTTGGCATCAACAATAGGTTGCTGTGCGGGCGCTGCATTAGCCGCGTTGTTATCTGTCTGTGCAGCTCCACCTGTGCCAATCTGCGATTGCCCTGCTGAAACACCATTAAGAACGCCAATCAAATCTTCGGCGTTGGCGTACTTCAAATAGATAACACGGGTATTGCCACTGTCACCAGGGTCAATTGGCGTATCCAAATTCAAGATGAGGCCTTGCATTCGCGTTCGTGCAGCTGGGTCGCCACTTAGCAAAATGCTGTTGGTGCGTTCGTCAGCTGCAAACCGCACGGCGCCCGGGGTGCCGTCGATCTGACCACCTCGGCTTTGCAGAGATTGCAAAATTTGGATGATTTCGCTGGCAGCGGCGTATTTGAGTTGAACAATTTGGACTTCATCGTTATCAGGCGTATCAATGCCTTTGATGATGGAAATGAGTCTGCCAATATTTGCGCCGCGGTCGGTTACGATAAGCGTGTTGGTGGCAGCGTAAGCGGCAAGATGTCCTTGTTGAGGCACTAGCGGACGCAAGATAGGTACTAGCTGCGCTGCCGGTACGTTTTCGACTTTGATGACCTGGGTGACAAGTTGATCAGAGTTGGAATCGTCTGTTGTGTATTCAGGAACGGGTCCTTGTTTAGCATTGACGTCAGGAACGATCTTAACCAGGTCTCCACTGGGTACGGCTGCATAGCCGTGAACCTGCAAAACCGATAGAAAAGTCTCGTACAGCTCTTCGGCATTCAATGGGGTCGACGATATGACGGTAACGCGCGCTTTCACGCGTGGATCTACAACAAAATTAACGCCTGATTGACGAGACACCGTTTGAATCAGTGACTGGATGTCAGCATTTTTCAGGTTGAGTGTAAATGTGCCTTCCTGCGCGTAGACAGGTGTGGGTAGAACTGTGGTTCCCCCAAGAGCTACGAGAAGAGCTACCGAAAGCGCTGTTGCTGCAGTGGACTTGTTTATTGATTTAGAAAATATGTGCATATTCATGATGTATTTCGAGGGCATTCATACCGTGAATGTAGTGCGGAGCCAAACTGCCAGCGATAACTGATTGCTCGTGTTCCACTGACTTCGGTTTGAAAGCAAAATGTACGAACTTGCCAAGCCTAACGTCGTGTGCGGATTGTTAGGCTTACTGGGCTAGTGAGATAGATAGTGGAACTTCTATGCCATCTCGAAGAATTGTTACTTCTAAATTCTCTGCTTTGATGGCATTTCTAAGTGCTCGAATTCCTTGTTTTTGACTGTTCAGTTGAATGTTATTCACTCGCGTGATGATATCGCCAGCAACAATGCCTTGCGCTTCAAGAATTTCGGGGTTTTGTTTTGGCGTTATTCGGTAGCCCACTAGTTTGCCATTTTCTTGGTATGGCTCTGCAGCTACGACGCGACCTAAGAGAGCGGGATTACGCGCCAATGTGTCTCGCAGCTGTCCAGGGTTACTGGGTAACTCGACAGGCTGACTGGAATTTTGTGCTTGTGAAGTAGGTGCTGTGGGTTGGACCGGTGCAAATGCAATGGGTTGCACGTTGTCCGGGAGAGAGAGTTTCTCTAGTTTGCCGCGATTATTCAAAATCACATGATCAGAATAAACAGCTTGTAAAGAAATATCGCCGCTAATTTTGTCGTCAATACCGTATGCGCTTTGCTCTGCTGAGCCTGAGCTAATGATGGCTATGGCATTTTCTGCGGGGTCGAATGCGAATACGCCAGCGAGTATGAGGTTCAAGCGGGTGTCTTCGATGGGCTCGGCAGGCCTGACCTCTTTTTCGACAACGCGGCTTGATGCATCGCCGAACAGATGAAGAGAAGCGATGTTCTGGGCAAGTTCCGTGTTAGTGGGCGCCGGAGTACCTGCAGACGAATTGCCTGTCAGGACTTGGCTTGATGAGGTGCTGTTTCCGCCCGCGTCGCTAGCGCTGAAGCCAGAAAAGACTTTGAGGCTCAGTATCGCTAGCATCACGGCCACAACCACCACTAGTATGGTGTTGACTAGCCGTGGAATTTTTGGCGATTCTGACTTCGATGTAGCGCTAGCACTCATTAAAAAGTATTCCCTTAGACTGTTCTGTCCGAATTTGAGGAAAAACCGTGAAAAACGTTCGGTCTTGTTTACCTCGACAGCACAATATATCTTGTTTCTTCCATAAAGCCGGATTTGAGTGCGTCATAAACATGACGATTCGGGAAGAGTGACGGATGACGATGTGGTGTGCTCATTCGGCGGTAACCAATATTGCCTGAAGCACATTATATGCCTGTCGCCCCCGATCGGCTTGTGGTGTTTACACAACAAACCGATCAGAGGCCCACAGTAACTACACTGCAGTGAGTGCGGTAAGCCGGTTTACACCATATCTTTGAGGTTTTTCAAAGGCAAAACCTTAACAACCTTGCGAGCTGGCTTGGCTTTGAACATGATTTCTTCGCCGGTGAAAGGGCTGATGCCTTTTCTTGCTTTTGTAGCAGGCTTTTTGTTGACGCGTATTTTCATCAGGCCAGGAATGCTGAAAGTACCAGGACCACGTGGCTTGAGATTGTCTTGAATCAGATTGTTGAGCGCTTCGAAAACTGCCACTACTTCTTTACGGCTCAGTTCAGTGGTCTCGGCGATCGATGACATGATTTCTGATTTGGTCGGCGGCTTCTTTCCCGCAGCTGATTTTGGTGCAGCTGCTTTTTTAGCTGTTGCTTTTTTACCAGCTGACTTCTTAGCTGCTGTTTTCTTAGCTGCTGCTTTCTTTGCTACTGGTGCCTTCTTTGCTACTGCCTTTTTTTTTGCTGAAGCTTTTTTCTTAGCCGCCATTCGTTCATTCCTCTGCTGAGTGTTTCTACAAAGATGCTGGGGATGCATCGTTTTTCAAACGCTTCGCACTTTGCGCGAAGCGCGCGAAAGTTAACACATAACCTATGATTCGTCTGCTTTTGACGTGTAAAAGACATAAAAACCACTGTTTTTTCAGTAATTTCTGCATTTGGTGTTAAAAAAAGCTGTATTTGAGGGGTTTTTTCCAATTTTATTTTTGTGTGTTGCTACAAACCAAATAGCTGCCGAAGTGTTCCTATCAGAAAAATACGCACTGCAAAAAGACTGATAATCGTAAAAAAGACAGTCAGGTCAAACCCGCCTAAAGGTGGAATCAATTTGCGAAGTGGACGCAACACTGGTTCACCAATTGAAGAGACAAGTCCTTGTACTGGGTTACCTGCAGCACCTGGAATCCAGCTAAGAATTGCGCCAATAATCAGTGCAAAGATGAAAACATTAAAAAACTGATGAATCACATCAAGCAGAGCGAGAAGAACAAGCTTGAGCACTGGAAGCTGTTCAACTAAAACAGGGAAGCCAATAGCTGGAACAGGGCCAAGACTTAATAACTTGAATACCAGCAATTTTAGAAAAAGGACAGCAAAGACGAGTACCAATGAAGCCGTGTCATATTTCTTAATGCTGGGGATGAATCGTCTGAGTGGTATCAACAATGGGTCAGTCAATTTGACGACTGCTTGTGCCAACGGGTTGTAATAATCGGCACGTACCATTTGCATAACAAAGCGAACAGCGACAATAGTTGCGTAAAAATTGAACAAAATACCGAAAATAAATCCGATTGCATGAAGTGCAGAACTACCCATGAATACTCTCCGTTGTTGTTTGTTTGTCTGAGTGAGGGTTAAGATCAGGCTAGATCATCGCCAATCTGAACAGCGCGATCTCGTGACGCCTTAAGTGCCTCTGTAATAATCGCAGGTGTAGCCCTATTGTTGAACACTTGCAGCGCAGCAGCAGTCGTGCCACCTTTTGAGGTGACGTTCTCACGCAACTGAGCTGCACTGTGTTGACCTTGTCGAGCCATACTTGCAGCACCGTATGCTGTTTCAACGGCGAGTTTTTCAGCGGTAGCGTGAGGCAGGCCAAGCTCGACTCCTGCCTGCGTCATGTGTTCTATCAGATAAAAGAAATAGGCAGGACCACTCCCCGACACAGCAGTCACGGCATCTAGCAACGGCTCTTCATCGACCCAGATACTCGTGCCAACAGCTCCCAGTAACGACTCTGCCCTTTGTATGTCCGCCTCGTTGCATTGCTCGTTAGCATAAAGAGCCGTCACACCTAACCCTAATAAAGCGGGTGTATTGGGCATGCACCTTACTAATGCAGCGCCTTCAGGCAACCAGCTGCACATGCTGCTCGCACGAACACCTGCCGCTACAGACAAGTACAAAGGCCGTGAGACGGCTGTATTATCAGGGCGATCATTATGCAGTTGGGTGGTTATTGATTCACAAACACCTTGCACGATATCCGGCTTGACTGCGAAAACGATGCCTAACTGCTGGGTGGTATCCGTAGGTGTGGCTAAATTCGATGAAAGCGCAGCTTCGATGGTTGCCTCACTGCGTATCCCGAAAGACTGTTCAGCTCGTTGACGAGATGGCAAGTTGGGGTCAACTACAACGATCTGATCAGCCGTTACGTCACTAGCCAATAAGCCGCCTATTAAGCTGCTTGCCATGTTGCCAGCACCTACGAATAACCAGCGCATTAGCTAGCAACCGATTTGCGTTTATCTGCCAACACAGCCAGTAGTCGATCAAAAGACTCTGCAAACGACTGAATGCCATCAGCCTCCAGTTTGTCTGTGATGGTATTGAGCGATACGCCAAATTCGGTGAGTCCAGATATATCTTTATGGGCTTGAGCTAGATTCTTCATAAGTCTCGACTCAGCAACTCCGTGATCTTTAAATGCTTCCATTGTTTTGGGTGGGACTGTGTTGACTGTATCTGGTCCGATGAGCTCTTCGATATACATAACATCGGAATAGTCGGGGTTTTTAACACCCGTGCTTGCCCACAGAAGCCGCTGAGGGCGGGCACCTTGGTCGCGCAGATTGGCAAATTGCTCACTGCCAAACAGATTGACAAAATGCCCGTAGGCAACCTTTGCATTGGCGATAGCGATTTTTCCCTTGAGAGCTTTGGCAGCATCACTACCATTGTCTTCCAGTTCCTTGTCAACGCTGACGTCCACTCGGCTGACGAAAAAGCTGGCTACAGAAGCAATTTTATCAACAGGATGCCCATCAGCATGTCGACGTTCCAAACCGCGAATGTAAGCTTGAGCGATCTCCTTGTAACGTGAAACGCTGAACAACAACGTAACGTTAACGTTAACGCCCATTGCAGTGAGTGCTTCGAAGGCTTTGACACCAGCACTTGTGCCAGGCACCTTGATCATCAAATTTGGGCGATTGACGCGGCCATGTAGTTCCATACCCATTGCAATGGTGCCGGCGGCGTCATGTGCAAGCTCTGGAGTGACTTCTAGGCTAACCATACCGTCCACACCATTAGTGGCTTCATAGGTCGCGGCGAAGGCATCAGCTGCAGCCTGTATATCTGGAATGGCAAGCTGGTTGAATAACTCTAATTCACTAACATCCTTCTGCTTTCCAACTATGGCCGTAATTTCACTGTCGTATTCTGACGTTTTGGCAATTGCTTGTTCAAAAATGGCTGGGTTGGATGTCAGTCCCATCAAACGATCGTCTTTGATCATCGCTTGTAAGTCACCGTCCATCAGGCTCTTCTGTATGTAGTCAAGCCATAGGCTTTGGCCAATGTCGTATGCCATAGCCATGGGGTTAGTTGCGTTATTTGAGCTCATTGTTCTTATGTTTTCTGGATTAGATGGGTGGGAAGTTTATCAATGAATGAGGTTAAGACTAGCGTTCTCTCGCACCAAATATCGCGGTGCCTATGCGAACCATGGTGGAGCCCTCTGCAATAGCAGCCTCCATGTCTGCGCTCATACCCATAGAAAGTGTGTCCAGCTCCGGGTAGGTTGTCTGGAGGCTCTCAAGCGCGAGTCTTAACTGCGCAAATGCTATTCTTTGCTCGCTCATAGCATCATGTGGTGTCGGGATTGCCATGAGCCCACGTAATTTCAGTCCCTTGAGTGACGAACAGTGGGCGGCTAGCTCAGGTAATTCATTAATTGAAATGCCAGCTTTTGAGGCTTCATTGTCCACATTGATCTGCAGGCAGATATTCAATGGTGGAAGATGTTCGGGACGTTGTTCGGAGAGCCGCTTGGCAACCTTGAGACGGTCAACGCCATGTGCCCATTGAAAATGTTCAGCAATTAGCGCTGTTTTTCGCGATTGAATAGCACCAATGAAGTGCCAGCTAAGCGACGTGTCATTGATTTGCAAAATTTTCTCGACTGCTTCATCGACATAGTTTTCACCGAATGCTCGCTGACCAGCCGCTACAGCTTGAAGAATATCGCCAACCGGCTTTTTCTTACTAACAGCCAGTAGCTGCACATTTTCAGATGTTTTTCTGTACTGAGCTTCGTGCTTCAGTACGTGTGCCTTGACAGACTTAAGAGCTGTTGCAATGTCCAATGAGATTTGGTTCACGTAATTGTCGCTAAAGCCGTGATTATGGTCTGTTTAGCCTGCTACAGGCAATGATAGCTAAGAAATTTCTGTAAACGGCCGACAAGGTCTCCATTGGTCAGAAGTGGTGCGTGCTATCAGAAGTACGTCGACCTTCGAATTTTAAAGACACTAACAAAGGCAACGATTAATGGATATTGCTCAGCTATTGACGTTTGGCGTCAAAAACGGCGCATCGGACATGCATCTCTCTGCAGGGCTTCCTCCGATGATCCGTGTGGACGGCGATATGCGCCGCGTCAATGTGCCTGCCTTGGACCATGCTGCTGTGCAGGCGATGGTTTACGACATCATGAACGATAAGCAGCGTAAGGACTATGAAGAGAGAATGGAGACTGACTTTTCCTTCGAAATTCCTGACACGGCTCGATTTCGTGTCAATGCCTTTAACCAGAACCGTGGTTGTGGTGCCGTGTTCAGAACCATCCCAACAGAAATCTTAACGTTGGAACAGCTAGGTGCGCCCAAAATATTCCAAGAAATTTCAGCGATGCCTCGTGGCATAGTTCTGGTAACGGGGCCAACCGGTTCGGGTAAGTCGACAACACTTGCCGCGATGATGGATTACAAGAACGAATCTGAATTGGGACATATCCTCACTATCGAAGATCCCATAGAATTTGTTCACGAAAGCAAAAAATGTTTGATTAATCAGCGCGAAGTTCATCGCGATACGTTTGGTTTTGGGCCTGCCCTACGATCGGCTTTGCGTGAAGACCCAGACGTTATTCTGGTGGGTGAGATGCGTGATATGGAAACTATCTCACTGGCACTGACCGCTGCGGAAACGGGCCATTTGGTTTTCGGTACCTTGCACACCAGTTCTGCGGCCAAGACGGTCGATCGTATTGTTGATGTGTTTCCTGGTGGGGAAAAGGCGATGGTGCGCTCGATGTTGTCTGAATCCTTGCGTGCGGTAATTTCGCAAACTCTACTTAAAAAGAAAGGCGGTGGTCGTGTTGCCGCGCATGAAATCATGCTGGGAACACCAGCGATTCGAAACCTTATTCGTGAAGATAAGGTAGCCCAAATGTATTCAGCTATCCAGACTGGACAAGGTCACGGTATGCAAACCCTTGATCAGAACCTTAAAGAGCTCGTTAAACGAGGGACTGTTGATCTAGCAGAAGCACGCAAGAAAGCACAAAACCCTGACAGCCTGATGTAGGCAGTTGAGTTTATTTTTCAACACAACTCAATTTAGAGGAATTTATAATGGATCTTGAAGTTGCAAAGCGCTTCATGGATGAACTTTTGGTCAGCCTATATAAAAAAGGCGGATCAGATCTGTTCATCATAGCTGGTGCTGCACCTTCCATGCGTGTGCATGGAAAGGTGAAGCCGGTTATGGAAAAAAAGCTGTCTGCGGAACATACGCTGGCACTTGCCCAATGCTTGATGACAGAAAAAGAGCGGGCTGATTTTTCCAAAAGCCGTGAATGCAATTTCGCTATTGCATTGCCTAAGATTTCAAGATTCCGTGTTAATGCTCTGGTTCAGAGAGGTAGTGCTGGGCTTGTGGTTCGGATAATACCTAATGAAATTCCTTCGTTTGCTGATTTGCACATGCCTGATATTCTCTCTCAGGTTGCGATGACTAAACGAGGTCTGGTGATTTTTGTAGGCGGTACAGGTTCTGGTAAGTCAACGAGCCTAGCTTCAATGGTTGATTATCGAAATGAGAACTCCAATGGGCATATCATCACCATTGAAGATCCTGTGGAATTTGTGCACCACCATAAGGGCTGTATAGTTACGCAGCGAGAAGTAGGCACAGATACGGCATCGTTTGAAATCGCTTTGAAAAATACTCTGAGACAAGCACCAGATGTAATACTGATCGGTGAGATACGTGACCAGAGGACCATGGAGCACGCCATCGCGTTTGCTGAGACTGGACATCTATGTCTGGCAACACTGCATGCTAACAACACCAATCAGGCGATGGATCGAATTATCAACTTCTTCCCGGAGTCTCGTCATAAGCAACTACTGCTTGATTTGTCATTAAACGTGAAAGCATTTATTTCGCAACGATTGTTACCCACACCCAGTGGAAAGGGCCGGCGAGCTGCAGTTGAAGTTCTTCTCAATACGCCACTGATGGCCGACTTGATTCAAAAGGGAGAGATACACGAGATCAAAGCTCTGATGAAGAAAAGTGTTAATCAAGGTATGCAAACATTTGATCATGCTCTTTTTGATTTGCTAGGACAGAACGCAATCACCATCGAAGAAGCTATGCGAAATGCAGATTCTGTTAACGATCTAAGGCTTCGCATCAAGCTAGAAGCTGGTAGCTCTTCAGCGGTTAATGATATTCTTTCTGAGTCAATGAGCCTGGAAGATGAGGACGATGATGAGAACCAAAGTCATGGTCGAATGCATGGGTAGTGCATTCTACGGTATGGCGTTGTAGTCATAGAAAGAAAAAAACGCGCTATGAGCGCGTTTTTTTCCTTACAGAAAATCCTTTGTACTAACGTTGACCACGAATACGTTGAACAGCTGTTCTGGTCATTAAGCCGCTAGATGCGATCCACTTGTTCCAAGGCAAAGTGGTATTCCGAGATTCTATTTGTCCAGTATTTAACAATAAACTCTCAATGGAATTTCCCAGTGTATTGAATAGCTTGTCGGGTGCATAGTTGCTTAGCCATGCTGCACGAGCTGCATCGCCGCGTTCGATTGCTTCGTCAGCGTGTGATTTTAATATTGCCGGAATCGCTTTAATTCTATTTTCCCTAATTTGAATAGCGAAGCTCCAATCTGTTTCTTCGGGAGGCACCCATTGATCAGCGATTATGATAGGTGCTCGACCCGCCTCTAGTGTTTCGTACAAGCGAATAGACGAGGTCCCTATACCTCTTGGGCATAGCACGAACTTACTACTACCTAGTACGTTCGCGTAATCTTTGGCGCGTTGGTCTAGCTCTTCCGAACTGGTATTCCAAACGTTGAAATCAGAAGTGTCTTTTAAAAATGCACCTTCAGTGGGAAGGCGCATAACCTGCTGGCGCGAAGCATGACTCATTGCACCCATAAAGGAATATAACCATTTACGTTCCGCATTGGTATCGTAGATTGATGGTATGTGTTTGTTAGGCGTTGACAAGTACGCAAACGCGCGTTGACTACCCTTGTTCATTTGCTTTTGTGTCATGCAAGTATACAAACCGGGCAAGACATCCCAGGGGCGGTCCATTTCGTTATACATGAACACTTTTTCAGCAAACTGTTTAACAAATTCGTGATCCCTTAAGCGTCTGAACATGACATCGTCAAACTGCGTATTCTCGATGAATACAATAGCATCAGCTTGTTCAGGGTCGTTGCATAAGATATGAGTATGAGCACTGTCGTTTGGTGACAAACTTAACAGGGTGTCTAGGCCTGGATGTACTTCATACGCGGATGTAAGATATAGTTTCATTGCATTTTAAAGACGGATGGCGGCTTTCGTCTGTGTTATCGGCCTGCAATGATGAAGATTGAAACTGAAATTGCACTGACATCGTTTAAAGTGAAAAATGTGATGAATATCGCGTTGAATTCAGTGCAGGATCACAGATTTTGTCTGAGCCAATTCACAAAAATACAAAAATAAATTTAATATTGTGTCCAAAGGTAAAATCACCCTTTTCTAACTGCATACTGCTGACCCAGAGCAAAACACGCTTGAGTTATTTTAGTCTGCAGGTGTTTTTTATGCGAAGTTCCCCCGTCCTATGTCGAGTCGTTACGTGCCTCTGCCTTTCGATGTTTTCATCTTTAGCAGTTTCCGCCACCGTGAGTGGTCAACTGAATAAGTGGCAGCCACTGAATATTGATTTTCAAGGCCCTTTATTTGATGAATCCTCTGAGTCGCCTAATCCATTTCTAGATTATCGTTTGTCGGTTATATTCACGAGCCCGTCAGGTCGCTCGACTCAAGTTCCCGGTTTTTTTGCGGGTGATGGAAACGGTGGTGGTCGGGGTCAAATATGGCGAGCGCGTTTTGCTGCAGATGAAGTAGGTCGATGGTCGTACCGCGCGCAACTGCGCTCAGGTTCACAGGTAGCGATCAGCCTTGATGACAACGCTGGAAACCAGGCGGGCCTAGAAGGTAGCAGCGGCCAGTTTGATATCCAGAATATTTCAGGTAATGCTGAAGGTTTTCTTAGACTAGGGCGATTGGAGTATGTAGGCAAACACTACATGAAGTTTCGTGATGGGCCTTATTGGATAAAAGGTGGGACCGATAGCCCCGAAAATCTCCTAGGCTTTGCAGGTATCGACGGCACAGTGGATCAAGGTGGCAACGAATCAGGCTTTCTACACAATTTCAACGAGCACCGTGCAGATTGGAACACGGGTGATCCTTTGTTCAGCAATTCATCGAGTGGAGTTGACAGTCGTGGACTTATCGGTGCGCTGAATTATTTGGGAGAGCAGGGAGTTAATTCTGTGTATTTCCTACCCATGAATCTGGGTGGTGACGGCCAAGAGACCTTTCCATTCACAGGCGCCTCGCGTAGCCGTTTTGATAACACGCATTACGATATGTCCAAACTTTATCAGTGGAATGAAGTTCTTGCACATGCGCAAAAGCAAGGAGTTGCTTTGAATATCGTACTCAGCGAAACCGAGCCTGCTAACGAGCAATGGCTAGACAATGGAGCACTTGGTGTTGAGCGAAAGTTATTTTTCCGTGAGCTAATTGCGCGCTTTGGCTATTTGCTAGCAGTTAAATGGAATCTTGGTGAAGAGAACGATTACCCGTTGGTCGAACTGCAAAAACATGCGAGCTATATTCGAGCGCTGGATTGGAGCGATAAGCCCATTGCTGTGCACACGCATATCAACCAGTTTTTTCGTTACGGAGAATTAGTGGGTGATAGTCGTTTCAGTGCTAGTTCTATTCAATACGACCCCCAGTTTGCGGGGCAGTTTGTTGAGCAGTGGCGTGCAAATTCGGCCAATGCGGGCCACCCTTGGGTGCTGGACATGGACGAAAATACCAACGGACTTGGATCAGAGGGTGAGAACGAGAGGCGTAAGGAAATTCTCTATGATGTGTTTTTTAGTGGTGGCAACATCGAGTGGTATTTCGGTTCTCAGCCGTTGCCATTAGGCGGGGATACCACTGCCGGCAATTTCAGATTGCGTGAGGCTATGTGGCGACAGATGCGAATTGCACGTGAAATGATGGAACGAGAGTTACCGTTCTGGGAGATGGAGCCTGCCGATTCGTTAGTGAGCGGTGATAGTTCTGCGTTCGGTGGCGCCGAAGTGTTTGCGTTACAGGGTGAGACGTATGCGGTGTATTTACCGCAAACAAACGGTGGTGAATCAATAAACCTCAGTGGCACAAATGCCTTGTTCAGACAACGATGGTTTGATCCCCGAACTGGCGAAATGTTTAATGGCGCCTCTAACCTAGCAAGCTCTGGCAACCTGCGCCTAGGTTCACCGCCGTCGCGAATGGGTGATGACTGGGTTATGTTGTTAACACGCACGGGTTCTCTAACAAACGATACGCCTAATAGCCCAGAGGGTGACGACTCAACAGTCGGCTTTGATAATAATGAAACACCACAGTTTGTGTCGGTACCTTCACCCACTATTGCGGTTGGCTCGCCATACAGCATCACATTAATCGCCACTGATAACGACGGTACTTTTCCAGTTGTGACGGTAGGTAGTGTGCCAGGAGGCATGCGTGTGGAGGGTCTTGGAAATGGTCAGCTTCGGCTCGATTGGATTCCATCGCGCTCTGGTGTTTTTGAAGTAGAACTGATTACCAGAGATGCGCGGGATAATTCCAGAATGAGCGAGCAGACTATGGTCATTACCGTTGGCGCGAGTGATATAAATGACAACAATAATGATTCGCCGAACGATAATGACAACACGGGTACAGATGATGTTCTCAGTGGCTCACTGGGGTTTATCAATCTGCCATCACCTCAGGTACAACGAGGAGAGTCGTTTCGATTAAGTGTGCAGGCAGTGGATGGCAGTGGTCTTGCGCCTAGTGTCACGGTGGGCAATGTGCCTGGAGGCATGCGCGTGAATGGGCCAGGAAACGGAATTCTTGAACTGGAATGGTCGGTCCCTAACAATGCCAATCAGAGCTCCATTGTTGAACTGATTGCAATAGACCCACTCAATGGTGCCAATCGCGTTACTCAGCGCTTAGTCATTCATGTTGTTGATTCTATTAATGATGATAACAATTCAGATAATGACTCGGGCGAGAGCAACACGCCAACTGGGTCAACGGCCAATCCACCAGTCATTCGTCGTGTTGACCCGCAAAGGGTAAGGATTGGACAAACCTTGTCTATTCGTATCAAGGCGGATGATGAAGATGGCGTCCCCCCTGCATTGTTGGTTCTTGATCGGCCGAGCGGTGCCAGTTTTTCTGACAGTGGTGATGGTAGTAGAACCTTCATTTGGACTCCCACTGATACCGATGTTGGGCGGCTGGTGCTCACGTTTGTGGCTCAGGACCATGAACAACCCTCGCTAACTGACACCATTAATGTAGAAGTGCAGGTCGAACGTTAATGTCATAAAATGGACTGACGGTGATAGGGTATTGTGTAGCAAGAGCTATTTAACTCCCTATCACGTGAGACATTTGTTGTGGCGCAACTTTATTTTTATTATTCGGCGATGAACGCTGGGAAATCAACTTCGCTCTTGCAGTCTGCCCACAATTACAGGGAGCAAGGGATGAATGTCCTGCTGTATACCGCTGCGCTTGACGATCGATTTGGTGTAGGCGTTATTCGCTCGCGCATTGGGCTGCAAGAGGAGGCGCAGCTCTATGATGAGGAAGTGGAGTTTATCGAGCCAATTCGATCTAAGCATGGGGTGGAGCCACTGGCGTGTGTACTGGTTGATGAGGCGCAGTTTCTGTCTGCAACCCAAGTTGATGAACTTGCTAAGGTTGTTGATGAGTTGAACGTTCCTGTTTTGTGTTACGGAATTCGAACAGACTTTCAAGGTCATCTTTTTCCCGGATCAGCTCGCCTTCTAGCTATTGCAGACAAACTTGCTGAACTAAAAACCGTTTGCGAATGTGGTAGAAAAGCCACCATGACAGTTCGAATGGATGCAGCGGGCAATGTGGTTGCAGCAGGTGAGCAGATCGATATCGGAGGCAATGAACGTTACGAGTCCAAATGCCGGCGACATCATCGGGAATTGATGTGTAAGGCAGGCAATTGATTGAGGCACGGTTTCACCGTTTACAGCAAACTGCACCTCTACCTCTACCTCTACCTCTACCTCTACCTCTACCTCTACCTCTACTTCTACCGCTTCCTCTACCTCTACCGCTTCCTCAACAATAAAGCTAATTTTTTGCCGTGCTGGCTATGGCTCGCTGATGATAGCGGGCGTTTTTGCGTCGTCGAACAGGGCATCTATATCCAAGCTATTTTGTAGCCCATTAGCTAAGCGATTCAATTCAGTTTCAATCGTTTGTTCAAAATTCAAACCACTGGCTGCACTTTGCGAAATAGTGTTCAGCCACCAGCCTCTAAATGCGTCATTGCTGAATAAACCGTGTAAGTAGGTGCCCTCCACGTTTCCAGTTGCGTTGATGGCTCCTTCTGGGTTTCCATCTAGTAGGACCATCGGGCGTTGGGTATCGGGTCCCTTTGTTGTACCCGCATGAATTTCATATGCACTAATAGCGTGGTTGCTACGGGAACATTTGCCTTGTGTTAGCCGAGTTTGCTTATCTGGGAACATCTCGGTGGTGATCTCTAAAAGACCCAGAGCAGCAGCACTACCTGGATGCCCATCAACACCGCTCGGATCATGGATTGTTTGCCCTAACAATTGGTATCCACCACACAGACCAAGGACTCTACCGCCATTACGAGCAAAGGCCACGATATCGTGGTCCCAGCCTTGCTCGCGCATAAATGCAAGATCAGCCATGACCGATTTACTGCCTGGAATAATGATGACATCAACGTCTTGAGGTATGACCTGCCCGGGTGGCACGAACCCGAGTTCTACATTGGGCTCAAGGCGAAGCGGATCCATATCATCAAAATTTGCGATCCTCGATAGCATGGGGACGGCAATGCGTATCTTGCCGCTAGAGTCAGTAGTGACTTCTTCATCTATTTTTAATAATACTGAATCTTCCTGAGGGAGTTTCAGTGCGGAAGGAAGCCATGGGACAACACCTCGACATGGCCACCCACTCAGCTGTTCAATAGCTGATACCCCATCGTCGAATAGGCGCGGATCGCCACGAAAACGATTGATAATAAAGCTGCTAATCAAGGACGCATCATTTGGTGTGATAACTGTTTTGGTGCCTACAACAGAGGCAATGACTCCACCGCGATCAATATCGCCAATCAGACACACGGGGGCATTTACCTTTTGAGCAAATCCCATATTGGCAATATCACGTTCACGTAAATTAATCTCTGATGCGCTGCCTGCTCCTTCGACCAGAACAAGATCATAATTTTCACAAAGATACTGGAAGCTTTCGATTACGGAACCCATCAAGCTTGCACGTCTATCGTTCATGTACTCACTGGCTGAGAGTGTGCTCAGTACTTTTCCGTGCACCACAACCTGAGCAGTTCTATCGCTCTGCGGTTTGAGAAGTACAGGGTTGAAGTGGACGCAGGGTTCAAGGTTTGCTGCGCGTGCCTGCAGTGCCTGAGCTCGTCCAATTTCTCCGCCATTGAGGCAAGCAGCTGCGTTGTTCGACATATTTTGCGGTTTAAATGGAGCTACCTTCAAACCGCGTTGAGTCGCTATCCTGCACAGGCCTGCAACAAGCGTCGACTTACCAACATCAGAGCCAGTACCCTGAAACATCAATACTTTGGCTACCATGAGTCCAGTTTTACGATTCGTGAAGCTATCCCCACAAAGACCTTTCCACTATTGCACCCGGGAATCCGATAACTTTCATAGCACAAGCGTGACCATCGGCAATACATTGTGCGACAGGTTTGTTTAACGCTAGGCTTGCGAGAAATGCACCGTTGTAGCTATCACCTGCGGCGGTGCTGTCGACGACCAATTTCGCTTCTTCAAGCTGGTATTGTGTGCTTGTATCAGCAAGATCGACAGGGCCTAGTGCACCACATTTGAGCACACCTCGGTTAACGCCATAGGTGCTTAAACGTTCAATGACCGCTTCTCGATTGGCATCGCCGAAAAGAGCCATTTCGTCATCCATGGAAGGCAGTGCGATATCACAATGTTTGAAAGCAGCCTTGGTGAATTCTTGAGCATGGGCTACCGAGTTCCAGAGGCGAGGACGGTAGTTTGAGTCGAATGCTACTTGTTTACCTTCCTGCTTACGGTACTTTTCCAGAAAATCTAACCACTGTTGCTTGATACTGTCAGGCAATATTGCCAGGGAAATAGCCGAATAATAGATTAGGTCGAAGTCCAATAATTGGTTTAATTCTGGACCAGTCTCGGCACTAAAAAGTGTTTTGGCGGCGGATTGATCACGCCAATAGCTGAAGGAGCGTTCTCCAGCCGCATCAGTATTAATCGCATAGAGGCCAGGTGTTCTATCGTTACTACGCTGCACCAAGCTCGTGTCAATGTTCTCATTGGCAATGAGAGACATAATTTGATCTGAAAAGCTGTCGAGACCTACGGCCGTTATGTAGCTCACAGAATGTGTATTCTGTGCTTGCATTGTTTCAATTGAGCGTTGAAGGTAGATTGCCGTATTCAGACTGTCGCCAGCGTAGCCAACCTGCGCACTCTGTTGGTAGTGAGTGCTGGCGTTGCCTGATCCACTGGTCATGGAAAGCTCGATCATGGCCTCTCCGACACAGGCAATTTTCATATTGGCAACCAGTTACTGACTAGGGAAGCACTATCATAGCAGGCCAAAGGCTTGTCGCTGCAGACTTGTTTGTTTGACCTAAGGGTTTTAGGTGTATGTGCTCGCCCAGCCATTATGGAAACAGGCGCCTACTTTGCCATGCAAACGCTCGAGACCCAGATCTTGAGCTGCGTGGTGTTTCAAGGGATTGTTTTTCCCTGAACTCAATGGCTGAAATGTGTCGATGTTAGCGGCATCGCAACAGGCATGAACGTCCAGTAAAAAGAAGCTTGCTGGGGCGTCAGGTGTTAAAAAATGCGTTGGTGAATTACCTAAGATCTTGTGTGGCGCATGGTGCAATTTGCCGACCACGTCATTAAGGTCGAGGCCTGTTATCTGCGGAATTTGCAACATCAATGGGATGAACCAATCGTACGCTGACAATCCAGGTTCAGTAGCTGGAAATGGTGCCAGACTTGCATCAATATCATGAGGGGCATGATCACTACAGATACAATCGATGACTCCGCTGGCGAGTCCCACTCGAAGCTGGTCGCGATCTTTAAGACTGCGAAAGGGCACGCGTGAATGAAAGCTTGAATCGTAGCCTGCTAGCAATTCTTCGGTATAAAATAGATGATGGATACCAACATCACACGTTACAGGCAAGCCTGCCTGTTTGGCATCATTTATTTGTTCTACAGCACGGGCCGAGCTAATGCGCGAAATGTGTAGATGACAGCCTGTCTCTCTGCACAATTCAATAAGCCTAGATAATTCTACGGTTTCAGCAGCAACGGGTATTGCTGGTAGGCCAAGCCTTGTAGCCACTTCACCCGAGTGAGCACATCCTTCAATGCCTAGTTGAGCGTCTCGTGCCGTCATCAGTAATGGCATGTTGAACGAGCTCGCATATTCCATTGCACTGTACAACACGTTGGCACTGTCTATGGGTTTATCAGCTTGGGAGGCAATGGGGCAGCCAGCACTTTGTAATGTGGCGAGTTCACTTAGCTGTTCGCCGTGCAGGCCAAGAGTCAATGCCGCCATGGGGATGATATTTGCACCTGCCTCTACCTGCTTGGATCTACGGGTAATGAGTTCTACCGTTGCAATGTTGTCAACCACGGGTGATGTATCAGGCGAGCACAGTACGTGTGTGAAGCCTGAAGACAGGGCTGCCATCGCTTCGCTAGCAATAGTGCCCTTGCGAGTTTGCCCAGGTTCACGACATCGGCTGTAAAGATCTACAAAACCGGGTAGCAAAAGCTGGCCACTGGCGTCGACAGTAATAATATCTGAGTCTTGTGTGTTGCTTGGGATGCTCGATACGACAAGCCCATCATTGATAATAACGTCTGACGTCTCAATCGAGCCAGAGGTCATTGCGCCTTTAATAATGTATGTCTTGTTCTTTGTAGAATTTGTGGTTTGGTGATTCATGACGTCACCTCTATTGATGTGTTGTCTTGGTTGCGTGCAATAGCTGATTGCATAGCTTGTGAATTACCCATAACGATTGACATTACCGCCATGCGAATTGCAATTCCGTAAGTTACCTGCTCAAGAATGACCGATTGCTTGCCATCAGCAACACTACCCGCTATCTCTACACCGCGATTTGTGGGACCAGGATGCATGACCAGCGCATCTGGTTTTGCAAGCTTGAGCCGTTCAGGGCTCAGACCATAGGTACGATAAAATTCGCCGGCGCTGGGCACAGTTGCTGATTTCATACGCTCTTTCTGAAGGCGCAGCCCCATGATCACATCAGCATCCTTAAGTGCGCTTTCCACCGTGGGGTATATGACGACACCTAGCGATTCGATATCGGCCGGCATTAGTGTTCGCGGGCCCACCACTCGTATTTCACCAGCGCCTAGCGTAACCAGGGCTGCAATGTCAGAACGGGCCACTCTGCTATGTTTAATGTCGCCAATGATCACGACACAGAGTTTCGAAAAATCACCTTTGTGACGACGAATGGTGAACATGTCGAGCATGCCCTGTGTAGGGTGGGAATGTTGGCCGTCGCCACCGTTGATAATATTGATCTCGGGAGACACGTGGCGCGCAATGAAATGGGCAGCGCCCGAGTCGCTATGGCGCACAATAAACATGTCGCATTGCAGGGCTTCTAACACGTTCAAGGTATCGAGTAATGACTCGCCTTTGCTAGTTGATGAGGTGACCAGATCAACATTGAGAATATCAGCGCTGAGTCGTTTGGTGGCAAGTTCAAATGCTGTGCGAGTGCGAGTACTATTCTCAAAAAATAGGTTGGCTACTGTTTTGCCGCGCATCAGCGGCACTTGTCTTATTTTTCGGTCGTTAACCCCGGTAAAGCCTTCTGCTGTGTCGAGAATTTGCGTCAGGATGGTCGCGTCTAGTCCCTGCAAATCAATGAAATGTTGCAGTGTGCCCATCGTGTTGAACTGTGGGTCAGGTAATGTCATGACTTAACACCTATTCGTATGCTCATGTCCGCAGTGTCGAGATCAATGTATTCGTCACTAGAGACATCGAGTTCATGACCAACCACATCTGCTCTGATAGGTAGTTCGTGAAAGACCCGTTGCACCAGTACGGCCAGGGTGATCCTAGCTGGTCGGCCATAGTCAAAGATTTCATTCATGGCTGCGCGAACAGTGCGACCGGTTCCCAATACGTCGTCCACCAGTATTATGTGACGTTTGTCGATGTCGAATGGCACTTGCGATGGTCCTACAATTGGGTGCAGACCAACCGAGCTAAAGTCATCTCGATAGAATGCTATGTTGAGTTCACCCATGGGGGCGTCTAGTCTGATGCCGCGTTTGACCAGTTCTTGGTAGAGGTGTTGACAGATATCAACGCCTCCTCGGCGAATGCCAATCAGGGCCACTGGGCAGTCGTCTTGTACCAAAGGCTCTAATTTATCAGCCATGTGATTGATCCATTGAAGGACTTGTGGCTTGCTAAATACAAGAGTATCCGATGTGTTCATTGTGTATTGAGCTCTCTGGCGAACCAGCTTTCGAGAATGATTGCAGCAGCAACGCTATCAATGTCGCCTTTTTGTGTGCGCTTGCGACGTTGTCCGGAGCTGCGCATCTGGCGTATTTGATCTTGAGCAGCTATGGAGCTGAAGCGCTCGTCTGTAAAATGAACCTCTACACTGAACCGGCTACGTAGGCGTTTTGCAAAACCCTTAATCTGTGTGCAAATAGCTTGCTCGTTGCCATCCAGTGTTAGTGGCCAGCCAAGTACAAGATAGGCTGGCTGCCACGTCGAAACCAGCTTATCGATAGCCGCCCAATCGGGTGTGCCGTTGTTATTGGTCACTACAGCCAACGGGCGAGCGGTGTGCAAGGATTCGTTTCCGACTGCTACACCAATTCTACGCAAACCGTAGTCAAAACTTATACAGCTCAAGTATTTGTCAGGCCGAGCAGGATCTGTTGATGGTGTTACAGACATTACCGGCGTGTCCAGTCTAGCTAGTGGGCAAAAGGGATGTTGCAAGATTTGGCGTAGACACCAGCGGATGTTATGCCGCGTGTTAACAAGTGATGGCTTATCTGCTACTAACTGAGTTAAGCGCGGTAAATTCCCAAGTCCTGACTATGTAGAGAATGTCCGTCTCCTCGGCCAGCCTTCCGGTCATAGGTGCAAAGGGTGCTGCCATTTCAACAATACGAATTGCGGCATCATCAAGTAATTTGTGCCCAGACGATTCATCAACCGTGACGCTTTCAAGATCGCCGTTCTTGTAGATGCCTACAATGAGAATTAATTCGCCGAACAACTCATTACGGCGGGCCTCGTCAGGGTAATTCAGATTACCCATTCGCTCTACGGATTCCACCCAGCCATACATATATTCTGCCGAGGCGGTTTCACGGGTTCGGGCGTTGAGGTATTTTTTCTTCGGGCGCTTTGCAAATTCTTCCTGCTGTCGATCTATCTCAGCTGCTAGCTTTGCAATGCTAGCGTTTTGGTCAACGACAACAGGTGATTCTTGCTCCTTAATTTCTTGTTGTTCTTCTCGTTGATTGTCGTCAGTGCTAATGCTGGTTTCTGAAAAGAGCGTGGTAATAACATTATCAGCAGCCAAATCTGTGGGCTTTGGCGCACTAGCAGTTACTGGAGTGGCAGCAACGCCATCGGCGTCAACGTCTAGAGCGCTTGTAAACGGTGAGGATGGTCTGGTGTTATCGTCGGTTTCACCGCCGCCGTCTTGGTTAGATTGAGCCAGATAGGCTGCATCATCTATTTCATCCAAGTCTGAGTTTTGAACCAGCACGACCTCCAATGCGGGAGGCGTTCTCATGTTTTCTAGGGCAGGAGTGAAGCTGATGCCCAATAAAACAACCGCATGCGCCGCTGCCGCCACGAATAAGGCAATGGTGAGTACGGCACTCTGGTTATTTGACTTTGATGTGATGTTCATTGCCTGTAGTGCTTCGCGCTTATGCCCGAATCCTGAAATGTTTTAGAAATTCCACCGGATTCATTTGGATTTATTGGAGTTACTATAGTCTACCTTGACTCAGTCAGTTGCTGCCAGATCATAGGTGTACCGTTACGTGATCTGTTGCACAAGAGCGTCCAAATAAATGTCAGATATGCCACGGCGGTAGCCTGATGCGTCTGGCGAAGGGGCGTCAGGCAAACTATGAGCATGTGCATCCAGTTCTCGGACACAGGTGGGTGATGTGACATTAATTTCTGTCAAAAAACTGCCAATAACATCCATGCCGACAAATAGAAGACCTTTTTCAAGGAGGCGAGGTGCTATTGCGTCAACTATACGGCGCTCTTTGTCGGTGACAGGAACGGCGACTCCGCGTCCTCCTGCTGCAAGGTTGCCTCGCGTTTCCCCTTGAGCCGGTATGCGCGCTAGAGCAAAGGGCATGGCTTGTCCGTTGACTACCAGTACTCGCTTATCTCCCTCGCTGATTTCTGGCACGAATTTCTGCGCCATGATTTGACGTGTGCTTTCCTCGGTTGATTGTTCGAGGATGATGTTCAGGTTTGGATCATTTGGATTCAACTTGAAAATACCAGCGCCTCCCATGCCATCCAATGGTTTGATGATGACATCGCCATGTTCTTGCACAAAGGCTTTCAGTCGCTCTTCTTGGGTCGTAACGATAGTTGTTGGGCAGAATTCATTGAACCACGCGGTGTAGAGTTTTTCGTTCACATCACGTAGTGAGCTGGGTTTGTTGCCGACGTACGCGCCCTCTGATTCCGCTCTCTCTAGGATATGTGTTGTGTAGATATAGTCCATATCAAATGGAGGATCTTTTCGCATCAATATGATGTCGTTGCTAGCCAACGGCTTGTCGATGGCTTCATCTAGTTCGTACCAGTGGTCGTTATTATCGAACACACTCACTTTACGCTGAGTAGCAAAGGCTCGACCTTTATCTAGGTAAAGATCTGTTTGCTGCATGTAATTGATTGTCCAACCGCGAGCACTTGCTGCCAGCATCATGGCAAGGGTGGTATCTTTGTAGGGTGTAATAGACTCTATGGGGTCCATAACAATACCAATGGATAAACTCATTGCGGCGCTTCTCAATATAATGTTGATGTTTCGACATATTATCTCACGTACAAACCTAGACTGAATACGGTATGAAAGATTCGGCTGAAATCAATTCTGTAGAGAAACGAGCGGTGCGTGTTCTGGTCGCTGATGGAAATGCGTCACGTAGACAAACGGCTCAAGCATGGATGGGTGAGGCAGGCTATGAGGTGTCTGTAGCGGGGGATGGTTTTGACGCGCTGTCCAAAGTGATAGAGGAAGTTCCGGATATTGTATTTGCTAATACGTCAATGACTCGACTCGACGGCTATCAATTGTGTTCTTTAATCAAAAGCAATAGCGATTTCAAACTTCTTCCGGTTATCATGTTGGTTAACGATGACATTTTCGCAGGATCTGAGCGCGCAAGTCTCTCTGGTTGCGATTCTCTGTTGTGTAAGCCTGCTAACGCCCAAGCGTTTGTATCAATAGTCGATCAATTTGTCAGTGTATCCATGTCATAAATCTGGCGCTAGTGTCAGTGCAGAGAAACTCAGTCTGCAAATTTTAGAGTGCGGTTCATGAATAAACATCTATTTTTTGCTATCGCGGGTCACCGTTATGCCTTGCCGCACGAGTACGTAAAAGCTGTACATTCTCAACTATCACTGAGCCCTGTAGTGGGCACACGCCATTGGTTTCTAGGCTTAGCAACATTCGAAGGTAGGTTAATACCGGTGACTAATCTAGGGTCTTTTTGCGGATTGACGCCAAGTGAAGGCTGTACTGTCGAGTTAGATCCATTGACCGCTTTGGCCGCTTTAAAAGTTGATAACGTTTTCGTGTCTAGTTCTAAAGCTCAAACCCATGTCGCAAATGACGCTGAACACGGTACGTCAAAAAAATTGCCTACATTACCCGGTAATTCAGGAGGTACTTCTAACGTATTGCGTGAATTTGTAACCGGCGAGCTCGTTAGTGACAAGGGTCAGAATTATCACGTGTTGGATGTCTCATCACTCGTACAATCGGATCGTTTCATCAATATAAAGGAAAGTTTTGACTAATGTCAGATAAGAGAACTGCAGAGAACCAGTCTCGGCTTTTGCTGCCGTTCACACTGCTGGTGCTGTGTGTACTAGCGCTATTAGTTACATTGTTTGGTTTGTATCGCACAAGTTCCATTGCAGGTGAGCGAGTCGCTGAACTGACGTCAGCTTGGCAGAGCTTCATGCAAAATGGTGTGCAAGGCTCGGATCTACTGGCAACTGACAGACTTGTGCAAAGTGCAGCGTTGCCGTTTCCAGCTGTCGAATCCGCTGCGCTATGGAGTCTTGGTATGGCACTTTTAAGCGTTGTGATTCTGGCTTGGTTCGTCTGGGCGTCGCGAGCTGACAAAATTGCGAACTCCGCAATTATTCGGCAGGATTCCGATCACGATGCTGCAGCTACTGCCAGCTTGCTTGATGAAATTGCGCCTTTGTTAAGTGGTGATCTCGATGTTAGAGCAACTGCGCGCGAGGGAAGTGCTGGTGCCTTGGCAGATACGATCAATTTTGTCGTCGATGAGCTGAAGCATCTGGTCTCTTCACAGCTCGCCGCATCCCGAATGTTGAATTCGGTCGTTGATGAATCGCAAGTCATTCTTACGGGAATGGAATCGCTAAGCAAAACGCAGTCAGAACAGCTCGCGCAATCATCAAATACCGTTTCAGGCACCAGTCAATCAACAGCTGCGCTTTCAGCCAGTGCTCTGGACGTGGAATCTGGATCTTCGAAAATCGAATTGTCGCTGAATCAGCTGATAGCCAATGCGTCTCATGGACGGCAGTCTATGGATTCAGTGAGAGTTGATGCAGATAACGCTATAGGGCTCGTTCAATCAGTAAACGATCATGCACGCTCGGCGTTGCACGCCGTAATTCGGATTGACGAATTTGTTGAACACACAGAGCACATGGCAATTAATGCCACACTTCAGTCTTCCTCAGAAAATGCACGCGCAGATTCCTCCGCGTCACGACTTGCAACTCTTGCCAATGAGGTCAGCACTTTGGCAGAGGAGTTTGGTCGTTCAGTGGAAGATATCAATGTGCTGATGCATGCGGTTTATACGGATACCGCAAACGCGATGAATTGTCTGCGACGGATGTCCAAGTCAGTTTCTTTACAGATTGAGGAATCAGAAAAGCAATCTCCGCTACTGAATGCGGTTACTGCTCAATCTAGGCTCATCAAGTCGAACGTTGCGCTGATTGCTGAGTACGGTGCTTCGCAGAATCGTGAAGTCAACACCATTAGCAAGAGCCTTGACGGAGTTTGTCAGACTGGTCATGATAATTCTCGTGCCATGAACGAGGCGCGGCACACACTTGATAAAATGAAAATACTGGCGGCTCAGCTTCGGCAAGACACATCAGAGTTCAAATTGCCACAACGCGAGTCTCAGTTGACACATAAGCCTGTTAAAAGTGTTGCGCGAAAGGCTGCAGAACGAGCTGTAATTGATGGCTGATTTTGAGAATCCACAATTTGGGCGTTTAAGCGAACAGCCGCCGATGGATGGAGATACGCTAGCGCGTATGCAAATTTCTTGCGTCCGAATCACCGAATGTGTGGCGATGCTCAGGTCAGGCTCTACAAGCAAGGTTGCTGCTGCTAGTTATCAATCGCTGATTGAAGAGTTGCAACGCTTGCGAAATATGCTCGTGCTGGTAGACAGTGTGGCCATAATTCTATTGATTGAGGAACTGCTGCTCGTGCTAAACGCCGATGCGGCATTGATGCCCGCACAAGAACAACAGCAAGTAGAATTATTACAAAGAGCTGCGTCAAAAATAAGTCAAAAAATAGACTTAATGCAGGACGCATCCAGTCACAATAGTGGATTTTTGTTGCTACCTCTTATCAACGATTGCCGTGCAATCAGAGATGAGGCTTTATTGTCCGATAAGGTCATGCTGGTCCTAGGTTTGGAACCTTCAGCATTCGTTGTCCAGTCGCCTGATAATCCTCAATGGAGACAGCAGTATGCATTGTGGGTCGACTATGCTGCCGAACAGCACACGAGCTTGATGCAAAGGTTGCTGCATTGGTGGCGCAGTCAACAAGGAGAAGGAAGTTCAAAGCCTTTGATCAGGCAGCTAAACCGATTTTGCGATATGACCGCTCAACACACGTCGCTTCAACCGCTGACCTCTGTTTTTCGAGCTTGTTCGGTCATAGTGGACGCTGTTGATAAAGATCTGCTCGAGCATGGGCCGGCCATTCATAGTCTGTTTTCGCAACTTGAACGTCGGATACACAGCTGTGCACGTGGTGAAATCTACGAGGATCTCGTACCTGCTGATTTGTTGCGCAATTGTTTATATTACGTGTCTCAAGTGAGCTTGGAAACACCATCCACAACGCAGTTGAGGCGTAGTTTTCGGCTCGATTGTCTTCGTCAGGTTGGCCGACACTTAAACAATAAAAAGACCCCAGTTATCGATGTTGATTACCATCTGCTAAATGCCGTGCGTGTGTTCATGACTCGTGAGTCTGCTGTGCTTCGAGCAGATCAGTCTGAACAGGACAGGCCCGCATACGAATTGACTGAACAAAATGTAAAACTATCTGCTGGCAGTCTGGCGCGGATGCGTATTCGTTTTGCTTCATTAGCACCGTTATTCTCTTTGGTGGCAGGCGCAAATGCCTTGCAAAGCCTTAAAGAGATCAATAATGTGCTGAATACATTAGAAGTGTCTGACATAACGTCTAACTCATCAAACGTTAAATCGCTTTTCATCTCTTTGTTCGAGTTGGACAATTATCTTGAAAACCTAGCCCGTAGTACCGTTGTTAGCGGATCGAATTCAAAGTCGGTGCAGCTTGGTACTGCCAGAGAAATTTACCTTGATATTGCCTCAGACGCCTGCCTTGTTGAGGCTCGCACAGAGATACAAAATACGTTGTATGCGGTACAGGTGCACTTGCAAAGCGAGAGGCTAGATACACAGCTGGGTACTGTATGGGCCGCCAATTTATTGCAGGCCAATAATGCGCTTCAAATATTGCCATTGCCTGAAGTGAGCCCGCTACTCCATTCACTGTCTGGCATTGTTGAATTAATTTGTAACGACTCCTACGATTTTAATGTAGACCCAGCAAGTGACCGAGAAGCTGAATCGCAATTGAGTCTTATTACATCTGTCGTAGGGATGATCGGTGCAGTCAGTGATTCTTTACATGATTACCTGACTTGGGTATTTCAACCTCAGCCGACCGCCAGCCAGTACCTTAATGATGTGGAGGAGCATCTAGACAGATTGTCTCACTCAGTAGCTATTGGTTTAGGTGACAATTCAGACGAAATGTTTGCTGATGCCCTACAGAATGATTTGTCTTTACCTGATACAGCTAGTTTGACGCTTAATGTTGAAGATCATTTGTTGCTTGATGATTATCCTCAAGAAGATCAACCTGAACTTGATCGTACCTTGCGAATTGTTTTGAGAGATGAATGCCTTAAACATGTTATGAATCTTGAGCAAACAGTGCATCAAACATTGAGCTCAAGCGAGAAAAACTCACAACTACCGGATGAAGCCATGCTTCGTTCATTGCATAATTTAACAAATAGCGCACAAACATTGAAGGTGTTGGAGATAAATCAAATTGTGCAGCCGCTACAACGGGTGTCGCTATTGCTACATAGACAAGGCAAAGTTTTTGATAGCAAGGATACTCAGTTTATAGGGGTGTTGGTTGATGTCTTGCGCAAAGGATTGATGTCTGTAGAAGTCAATGAAAATCAGATGATTATTCCAATATCAGATGTCGAAGATCGTCTAAGTGAATTTGTGGTTAGACTAATTCCTGGTGAGCAAGGTAAAAGTAAACCGTTGCATGCAGGCCCCCATCACATCGTCAGTGAAAGTGCTAACGAATCTGGTGCTAGTTATGGGTCTCCACTAGAAGAGCGGTTTGATAGTGAAGCTTCAGAATTGCTAAATTCCTTACGAGTCATTATTGGCAACCCAGAATTCAATACGCAATCTGTTCAATCTGCTCTCTTTGTTCTACACACGTTAAAAGGTAGTGCCAGGATGTTGGGAGTAGTGCCCATAAGCGACTGTACACATAAGCTCGAATCGCAGGTTATGAAACTGAGCAGTGTTGATGAACAGTTGCTTGCGTTAAGGGTGGGGCACCAAACGATGCATAGTTATCTGTTGCAAGTAAATTCACGACGAGCAACTAGCGTCGAATCACCTCCATTCGATATGAGTACCCACAAGTTCGACGACAGTCAGACGATTGCGGGCGTTCGTCGTGCAGATGATCTGCTAGATGTGGTCACCGAGCTAAACGTGGTGCAAGCCCGATTGAGCGACGAGCTCACACGACTCAGTTCAGCTATTCGCGACTTTGAGAACACCACCACGCGCTGGCAGCAGATACAGACTTCGAAGGCAGCAAGTGTTTATTCGGAAGCGATTGAGATAAATGCCGATATTGATGCAACACGTACAGGTTTGCGCAATTCGATACAAAGAGCGGTAAGACAGCAACAAAGTGCAAGCAGAGTGAGTGCAGATTTACAGCAGGCGATTGTGCATTCCCGCCTCATTCGTTTTGGTGAAATTCGCAATCGACTTGAAGAAACCATCGAGGAGCTTGCGCGAACGTGTGGGGTCTCTGTGCGGTTAGAAATTGAAGGGGGCGAACTCATGATAGATAAAACGCTCTTTAAGCAACTACACGCTCCACTTGAGCATTTAACGCGCAACGCTGTGGTGCATGGTATTGAGCGAGCAGAGGAACGTCTAAGTAAATCGAAGTCTGGTATCGGCTGTATCCGACTGTCCGCACTGGTAGATAGGGACTCTTTAGTCGTGAAATTTGCTGACGATGGACGAGGACTCGACAAAGAAAACTTTAACAAAATGTTGTCTGAACGTGGACAAGACGCTCCAGACAGTCATCAAGCTCTGCAAGACTTACTGTTAAGCCCGGGTTTTTCAACCGTTCCAAAATCTGATTCGCTCTCGGGCCACGGGCTCGGTCTGTCTGCGGTAGCTGCAGCAGTGATTCGATTGGAAGGATTGCTTAGTTTGGATGTTGATGTGAGCGATGGCTTCTCTATCACGATGCAGATTCCACAAAAAATCGTTGTGACTCCTGTGCTCATTGTCGAGTGCGAATCGAGTTTGTATGGCTTACCTCTAGACAGAGTGCAGTCAGTGATGTTGGATAAATCTGGGACTGTTGCGATGAGTCCGAATGAAAAGGCAACTCCTGTTAGCCTTGCGCGGCTTTTGGGGGCACAAAGCGATGTGAGCTGGCACTCTAACGCGGGCTTGAAGCGGCCAACAGTGACAGTACAGGCAGCCGGCCATAGCAGAATCATTGCTGTCGATAAAATCATTGGCTATCGTGAGCTAGTTGTTCAGCCGTTAGGATCGCAATTGTCAATGCTCAGACATTTCAGTGCTGGCAGTGTGCTTCCTACGGGGCAGCAAGTTCTGATTCTGCATCCAGACTCACTTGACTTTGATCAAAGCCAGCGACCAGCTTGGGTATCGCATTCTGTTCACGGGTTCAAGAATCCGATTGCATTGGTGGTGGACGATTCTCCCACTACACGCTCTCTGGTACAAAATATGTTGGAAGAGCGAGGGATTGAAGCCCATGTCTGTAAAGACGGTTTGGAGGCTCTCAAGCAACTTCCTGACACGAGGCCTGACATCATGATCGTGGATTTAGAAATGCCCAGGTTGGATGGCTTTGCGCTGATGCGACGTATCTATGAGGATTTTCCTGATGCTGGCATCAGAATTGTTGCGATTAGCAGTGGAAGTGATGATTCTCGCAAGATGCTAGCGAAAAAATTAGGTGCTGTTGCCTATTTAAAAAAACCCTATACAAGTCAACAATTTGATTCCGCAATAGAAGCGGCAGGAATCAGCCTTCCGGATCTTACAATTGCTTGAATGAGTGGCTCGTTATTTATTTCGAATAGTTATGCGACGCTAGGGTATAAAGAACGCTACTTTAATTTTAAGGCGAACACTTAATGCGTATCGGTATTATCGGCGGCTCTGGTTACACAGGAGTCGAATTGCTTCGATTACTTTGTGTCAGAAGTGACATTGAAATTGTCTTCATTAGTTCTCGAGCGCAAGCTGGTACGCCAGTGAGCGATCTGTTTCCGAGTTTGCGTGGGCATGTCGATCTGGCATTTTCTCACCCTGATCAGATTGCTAGCTCGAAGTGCGATCTGGTGTTCTTCGCGACTCCGAATGGCACAGCTATGCATCAGGCCAGAGCTTTACTTGATCAAGGGACAAAGCTGATCGATCTGTCTGCCGACTTTCGTCTCAAGGATGTAGCAGTGTGGGAAAAGTGGTACGGGATGACCCACGCTAGCCCTGAATTGATAGATGAGTCAGTGTATGGGCTGCCCGAAGTACATCGCGAAAGCATTCGGTCGGCGCATCTCGTTGCAAATCCTGGGTGCTATCCCACTGCGGTGCAGCTTGGCTTTATGCCTTTGCTTGAGGCAGGTGTTGTTGATTCACAATCGCTCATTGCTGATGTTAAATCAGGAATAACAGGCGCGGGTAGAAGCGCATCCGTAGCTAACTTGTTAGCTGAGGCCGCAGATAGTTTCAAAGCGTATGCGGTGCAAGGGCATCGTCATCTTCCCGAGATTGAGCAGGGCCTTCAATCGATGACAACAGGCTCGATACAACTCACTTTTACGCCTCATCTGCTACCCATTATTCGTGGCATTCATGCCACCTTATATGCTCCACTGAATACCGAAGTTGACTTGCAAGCACTGTTTGATCGTCGCTATGAGAACGAGCCCTTTGTCGATGTGCTGCCGAGTGGCTCACATCCTGAAACACGTTCCGTGAGAAGTACCAATGTGTGCCGACTAGCCGTTCATCAGCCACAAGGCCGGGGGATGGCAGTTGTGCTTGCGGTTGAAGACAACTTGGTAAAGGGTGCTGCAGGTCAGGCAATTCAGAATATGAACTTGATGCTCGGTTTGCCGGAAACCTCTGGACTCATTCTGCCGGCTATCATGCCCTGAGATGTGAAGGAGTTCTAACGTATCCGTCTCTGGAATGAAGAATTACGGCCCACTTGTCGGATTGATGTGGATCTGGAGCTTAGCCACGGCTCAAAGAATGGGCTGTAAGCGCTCTGATAGCAGTGCTCAAAAGTGTCTTTCATTTAAAAATATGGCTTGAAATTGGTCGACCAGTGCATAGCATTATCCACGCGAGAAATAGTTGACTAATTTGCTTGGTCAAGTACACTGGCATTAATGCGAATGAGAGGAATTCCCAAATGAGTGCTGAGATCAATATTGACGATTTCGAAATGCCTGATCTTCTGGTGTTTACAGAAGCCGCGGCTCTGAAAGTCAAAGAGTTGATCGTCGAGGAAGGTAATCCAGACCTGAAATTACGAGTGTTCGTTTCGGGCGGTGGCTGCAGTGGGTTTCAATACGGTTTTACGTTTGACGAAGTTATTAACGAAGGCGACACTGAGGTGGACAAGGAAGGGGTGAAACTACTCATCGATCCTATGAGTTTTCAATACCTTACAGGCGCTGAAATCGACTATTCAGAGGGTCTCGAAGGGTCTCAGTTTGTAATTCGGAATCCCAACGCGACTACTACCTGCGGATGTGGTTCATCGTTCAGCGTTTAATCGGTTTTTAGAGCTAGTGTTTGCAACTGCGGCATGCAATAGGCTCGTAGGTAGGCATCAGCAGCAAGGAGTTTCTACCAGACATCGCTTCGCTCTCCTTTGCATCATCTTTGACGCAAAGGATGAGAGCCGTAAGCCCTAGCTTTGGGGTTTTTCGATGTACTCGGTGACAGTATTCAATGTTCACCCTGCACGACTGTGTGCAGCCTGAATCATGCCATACGCAGAGTATTTGCTATTTGAGCACTGGTTGAGTGGGTGCGATCGCTAATTCAGAGTGGGCTGTATCACTAGCTTTTTCGGCTGTTGCCGGCTGTTCATCTTTCAGCGAGGCAAGCGAGGCCTCCATTAGGTGAACATACTGACTTGTTAGGTCAGCCAATTGTGAGCGATATTGTTCTTCCAGAGGTGAGGATTTAGGAAGATCAACTTTTAATGGATCGATCTGCTCCCCATTAACTCTGAACTCATAATGAAGATGCGTGCCGGTAACCCGTCCAGTTTTACCCACGTAGCCAATGACATCTCCCTGTTTAACGCGTTTTCCGGGGATGCTCTTCTTTGCAATTTTGGACATGTGAGCATACAAAGTGCTGAATTTTTGGCCGTGTTTGAGTACGACGGTATTCCCATATCCGCCTTGTGGGCCAGATTGTGCCACCGTGCCGTCCGCGGTAGCGTAGATTGGAGAGCCGTGTGGTGAGCCGTAGTCCACACCACGATGAGCGCGGGTTTGAAGTAGAACTGGATGCATGCGATTGGGGTTGAATTTTGATGTGATTCGAACCACGTCCACTGGGTGGCGCATGAATGTTCGTTTTTTGGATTCGCCCTCTGGTGAGTAGTACTCGCTAACCCCGTCTTCGTTTGTTAAGCGGACAGCCGTGTAGGATTTGTCACCACGTACAAACTCAGCAGCGAGAATGTCTCCATCGCGAATGTATTCTCCTTCTCTGTAAAGTTTGTCGTATACCAAGCTAAATTTGTCACCTTTTCGAATTTCACGAGCAAAATCCAGTTCCCATTGAAAAATGTTTGCTAGCTTCATGATGGTCGACTGTTTTAGGTCGGCCTGTTCAGCGGTGAGATACAGGGATTGTTCTATTTCACCTGAAACAACTTGTTGCTGACGTTCTATAGGAAGATCGATGGCTGACACTTCAAAGCCGAAAATCGTGTTGCTCACGTTTACGCGCACGTTGTCGTTAGCTCGAGTTGTAAGGCCTGCGAATTGACCGGCTGCATCCTTTTCGATATCGATGACTTGCCCTACAACAATGTTTGACAGGTGTTCTTTGACCTGTTCGTCGGTAAGCAGTGTGTTCATTTCTTGTGCGTCTAAACCGTTTCGGTTCAAAATCGCCGATAGAGTATCGCCAGAGGCAACTGTCACAGAATGCTTTCTTGTATCTTGTTCGTTTTTTGTGTTTAGGTGCGCCTCGGACTCGCTTGCAATGGACTCATTTGAGGCAGGTTCTGCGACAAATTCACTCTCTGAGTTCGGTCCGGTTATCGTGTTTTCGATGGGCGGGTTGGGGAGTGCAGTTAGATCGTTGAACGTTGATGGCGTCGAAACCATCGCCACAAGTGCGTTGGATGTTTTAATTGTGGCTTCAGTTGAAGTTGCTGGGACAGAATTTGTCGCATTGTTGAATGTAGCGTCATTCGCTTTCGACTCTACTTCAAGATATGAACGCTTCAATGCGTCTGTACTGTCGTCGAAAAAAAACGCAGGAGCTTTTGTTGCAGCAGCTAAAATAACCGTTGAGGGCTCAGGTTGCACGGCGATTGAAGAGGCGACCTTTATATCTGCTGCCATGCTGTCTGGCACGGTAGTTTCCGACGAACTTGTCGTCCATACAATAATGCCACCAACCAACGCCGCAACTGCGGTTAACTTACCAATGTATGGCTGTTGCTTGGATTGATGTGCCACGTTTGTGCGACGAACAGCACCGGAGGCCGTCTCGGAGAAGTTTTGCGAGCCGGCAATGGGTCTAGCGAGTAGGGAAGAACGTGGTGTTGCTTTGTCATTGGATTGCGGGCGCACTGACCAGTCGGTTTGTGTATCGATGTCCATGCAATGCGAACCAGGCTGCGTGCTTCTATTATTCAACGCGGATATCCGTATTAATTTGAAGATGAAAGGTAAGCAGATGCTTGCGCTAGAGCCTGCGCAACGATGCAGATTCGCATCCGATTGTAGTGCATTAGCACCGGATTTGCATTCCATTAGTTAGGTTACAAAGAGTTTATATATAGAGAGTGGGCGACTTCTAAAGCAGAGTAGGGCCAATAGCTAAAACGTATGTCTATAAACAGCGCTTGAAACTACGTGGTGTAGCAACTAGAGGTGCTAAAACGCAACTAAATTATAAAGAAGTCGAAGAAACTATCGCCAGATGCAGGCGTGATCTTGTCTGGATACGCACAAGGCACACTAAGTTCTATCTTCAGTGAAGGGCCCACGTGACGATACTTGATATTGAGCAACGTTCAGTGACTGAGCAATGTGGTGTATCCATTATTGGAGGGTGAACGGCATTCAGGTGTAATAGATTGACCATTGCTTGCAATAGTTATGGCAGCTGAGAAGGCTTAACACGATCTGTGCCATTTGGTCGGCAAGCCTGTCCGGAGTTGATTGCAACTAATTGT
>JALZWO010000186.1 GCA_023300375.1 Granulosicoccus sp.
ATAAATACTGACCATAACTCATTGCCGACGCACATGGCCGCGACTGTTTACTCACCTAACATCAACCTGACTGCCAAAGCATAAAATTGATGTGCAGGAACAATAATTTCAACATCAACACGAGTTGTAGTGCGCACTACCAGGCAGAGAGTTAGTGGGTTCGAGTATACCGGCGAGGAACTAGAACAGTCAGCAATAAAGAAACTGGCAATCAGAAGAGGCGTCGAGTAATGTAAAAACTTGCCTTACACAATGCAATAGAAGATATTGCCTACCAATCAACAAGGCCGTAGGAGTGATTAAGATAGCCCGTTTACGTTTTATTACGCGACGTGCTTCATACCAATAAGGTTGCTCACAACAGTACCATTCTAACCCCCGCGCTAGTTATCGAACACACCCCTAAGCCGCACCTTGCAGAAACTGCTGCTCATTGGCAAGAATTTCACCAACCTGTGCAACCGTTAGTGGTCGGCTAAACCAATAACCTTGGCAGATCTCACATTCACGATCAAGTAGGTACTTGTAGTCACTCAGAGTCTCAACACCCTCTGCTACTATTTCAAGCCCCAAATTATGTGCGAGTGACACGATAGCTGACACTATTTTTTCGTTTGGCTCACCCACCTTCACACCGGTCACAAAGCTACGGTCAATCTTTAATATATCGATAGGCAGTGAATTCAATGAACCCAGAGATGAATAACCCGTGCCGAAGTCATCCATCGCAATACGTACTCCACTGTTACGGATCACGTTAAGTGAATGAAGCACGTCTGACTTTACGTCCATCATGCACGACTCCGTTATCTCAAGCTCCAACGCTTCTGGAGGCATGTCATATTTAACCAAGGTACTCGCAACAATATCAGGCAAATAGCCATGGCCAAATTGTTTCTGCGACACGTTAACCGCCACGCGTGGAAGTTCGAAACCTTGCTCGTGCCACAGCGCCCATTGCCGGCAGGCCTCATCAAGTACCCAGGTACCTAACACGCCGATCATCCCCATATCCTCGGCCAAACCCACAAATTTTTCTGGTGAAACAAATCCATGCTTGGGATGGTTCCAACGCAGCAAAGCTTCAAGACCGACAATTTGTTTATTTCTTGTGGCAACTTGAGGTTGAAAATAAAGTGTCAATGCTTGCGTCTCAATAGCATTTTTTAAATCATTCTCCAGCTCAAGCCTTTCATGTTTATCACAATCCAAATTACTACTGTAAAAACGATAACTACTGCCGTTCCATCGTTTGGCTTCGTACATCGCAGCATCAGCACATTGCATAAGATGCTCTACCTCATTGCCATTATCAGGGAAGCAGGCAATGCCAATACTCACGCCAATAGTTAACTTCTGGCCTGCCAGTTCCATAGGTTTTTCTAACTCCAGCAGAATTTGTTCAACTACTAGACCAGCATCCATCGAATCATCTAGTCTGTGAGTTAAGAATACAAACTCATCTCCACCAATACGAGCTACAGCAGCTGTAGCGTCTGTACAAGCTGAATTTTTTATCTGTAATTCACACTGTTCAAGAAATAGCTCCAAGCGTGCACCCACTATTCGCAATAGTTCATCGCCAGCCTCATGACCGAATGTATCGTTTATTTTTTTAAAATTGTTCACATCAAGATAAAGCAACGCCTTACTAAAACTATGATCTTCCCACTGACTGGCAGCTTTCTTTACCTCCTGCAAAAAGGCGCGCCGATTGGGTAGCCCGGTAAGGCTATCTTTATACGCCAGCTCTTCGATCTCACGGTATGAATTTGTCAGGTTCAACATAGACTGCATGAGCTTACTGTTCATGGCATAAAAAGCGCGTGCTAAGTCCCCAATTTCGTCTGAGCGCTGTAGATTCAAATCAGCCATATCAGCAGCTCGTCCATCACCAATATGAAAAGCTAGTTGCTGCAATTGATTGACAGGTATAAGGACAAGTCTAGACAGCAAAACGTACAGCAAATACGACGATGCGGTTACAGCGAAAATACCCACCAGTATAATAGTGAGCCCTAGGTTTAGAAGGACGGGCTGAAACTCCGTATCAGGCAATACACTAAGCAATGTCAAATCAGAATTGAGAACTCTACCCTGCACATAAACATACTCTCCGTCTACTTTAGATTTTACCATACGCTTTACTTCATCAAGTTCATCAGTGAGCAGAGAATTGACACTTAATGCTTTGAATAACTGAGTGGCATCCGTATTAATCATTTCAGCATTAGGATGAAATACAATTTTTTTCTGCTTATTGATCACAGTAAGATAACCACTTTCGCCAATGCCATTGCGCTCAACTAACGCATCAAGAGTGTCGAGACTGACTGTCAGAACAAGGTATCCCACCAAACGGTCACGTGCCTCTATAAGACTTGTACCAGGCTCTGGATGTCGTATAGCTATCGAGATTAAGAGGGCAGGATTACTGTTTTTTGGGTTGTTGATTACAGCCGTCCTATAACCCCTATCACCGCGCTTTATAAAATCAAAATAAGGCACATCCTGCACGTCGTGTGTAAGGTCTGCAAATGGAGGGATAGCCACCCTTGTATCTTCATATCCATCCGGTAATATCAGCTGTATTTTTTTGTATTCTGGATATAGGTTTTGATATTTGTTAAACAGTTGCAGCAAACCTGGCTGAAGAAGAGCATATCGTTCTGCTTCATCTTCAACATCAAGATATCGATCTATATAGTTTGAACTGGCAAAAAGCTTGGCATTAGCTATCGCATTTTTGACAAAGTCATTGGTTTTATTCTGCGTTTCATCCAGCAATGTGGCCATCTGATGTAACACCATCATCTCAGATCGGTGTCGTAACTGTGCAAATACTATGGTGGCAAGCAGCAGCATTGACGCGATGATACTAAGCACGATAGCCAGAATTATTTTTTTACGAAGTTTCATGCTAGCTCACCGATACACATTAAAACTGTTGACTGACCGTTCACTGAAAATCCCGAAATAATTCAGCATCGATGCTGTTGATATACTTAGTCATTCGCGGTGCAATTGGTCTAATATGGTCAGAGTTTTCCAGCACGTGATTTTCTGGATGAATAATCGTGTTCGATAAATAGGCAGCTGATAAATACGGTTTTGTCGCAACATTGGGTGATGCAAAATATACCCACTCAGCATTTCTTGCTGCAATATCAGGGCGATTGATAAAGTTTAGAACCTGATGCGCTAGTGGCTTATTATTGGTGGCCTGTGCAATGGCAAAATAATCTATCCACACAAGCGTGCCTTCATTTGGCGCCATGTAAGCAATATTTTCACTATGCTCCTGTAAGGCTAGTGCATCACCGTTGTACATACTCGCAGCCCAGACTTCGCCAGTAAGCATCACAGAATTTTCGTTCATCGTGGGGTAGGCATACTCTACGAATGGCCTCTGATCTTGTAACAGCTTTCGTGCCTTTTTCAAGTGATCTATGTTGTTCGTATTTGGCGACAAGCCTGCAGTCTTTAATGCAATTGAAGTAAGCTCTCGCGCATCGCCAATCATTAGGATCTTGCCTTTGCGCTTTTCGTCAGGCTGCAATATTTCTATCCAACTATCGAATCCGTCGGGTAATAGATCTTTGCGATAGGCTATTCCCAGCGTGCCCCAGAAATAAGGCACACCATAGGTCTCAACACCTTCGAATGCGCTTTTCCACTTTGTATCAATATTTCTGGTGTATGGAAGTTGATCTTGGTCTAGTGCTTGTAGCCATCCCCGAGCGCCATAGCCCTCAACCTTAAGGCTATTAATTAGGGATAGATCATATCCTTGAGCGTCCACCGAGGCGACTGCTTCATCACGAGCTTGATCAGATTCGAAATAACTGAAGAGCATTTGCACGTTGTGCAAGCTTTCGAATTCCTCAACCAGCTCTGGATTAATGCATTCAAACCAGGTAAGGATGTGTAACTGATTGTTGGCAAACGCTGGCACAGACACGGACATGAATATAAAGCCCACGAGCAGCAATTCAGCTATCCATACGGCACATAACGCAGGCAGTTGGACTGTACGCCTTACACAGCTGAACTGACTTGCCAGAATAGAAAACTTGAACATCTCGATACTTCACCTTTGTTGAACAAACAAGCCTCTTCGATAAAACGAAGGCTGTAAGGTCAGATATCGACTAACAGTAAAGCTTCCTAAAATTATTACTGTGTACTTACCACGGCAACACTGTTACGCCGGCCGCGCAATAGAAGGTAAGGCTGGCAAGTAGGTATAGCGGTCAGATTGCACACGCAGCGGTAAAGAGCGGTAGCGTGACTCTTGAAAGTGGTGCGTCGCTTGCAGTTGGTCTGTTCGCATGATTAACAGCCCACTCACAAGACTCTCTCACAGGCGGCATTAGAGAAATAGAAGCTTGCCGCCTGTATAGGCGTAGGAGACGAACAAGATCCGACTAGTTGAGAACTATAGAGCGCTGATTGTGCAATCTGCCAGATAGCCAGATAGCCAGATAGCCAGATAGCTAAATAGCTAAATAGCTAAATAGCTAAATAGCTAAATATTCGTGACGTAACTCTTCGTTGTCTAGCACTTCTTGTGCACTACCACTAAATACTATTTCACCCGTATCGAGAATGAGCGCAGAGTCAGCAAGCTTCAATGCCGCAACTGCGTTTTGCTCAACAAGAACTGTGGTTATTCCCATGCTCTTCACTTCAAGAAGCGCTTTCTCGATATCGTGGCGCACAACAGGCGCAAGGCCTTCGTACGGCTCATCAAGTAACAGTAGTTTGATATCTCTAGCCAGTGCACGTGCAATCGCCAACATTTGCTGCTCACCACCCGATAGCGTGGTGCCTATTTGCTTACGACGCTCTTTAAGCCTTGGAAATAGGCTGTAAATACGTTCATATTCCCAGCCGGTATCACCTGCAATACAGGCGATGTCGAGGTTTTCTTCCACGGTAAGCCCAGGAATAATGCGACGATCTTCAGGCACTAGCTGTATGCCAGCGAGCGCTGCTTCAAAATCTTGCATTTCATGAATTTGCTGACCTTGTAGCTGAACGCTACCAGAACGCACTTCAGGTTCAGCAGCTCGTGCTATTGCACGCAAAGTGGATGTTTTTCCTGCTCCATTGCGTCCAAGCAAGGCAACAATTTCACCTTCATTGACTGAAAAAGACACACCTTGCACGATGTAGCTGTCGCCATAATAGGCTTTTAAATCTTTGACTTCGAAATAGGCATTTGCAGTGGTTGAGTCACTCATTACACTTGCTCCTCACCTAAGTAGGCTTCTTTAACACGCGGATCGTTCTTTACCTCTTCCGGAGTTCCTTGGCAGATAATTCGGCCACCCGCCAATACAGAAATGCGGTCGGCCAAGCTGAACACAACATGCATGTCATGCTCAATGATGACCTTAGTCATACCGCCTGCCTTGATTCGTTTCAATAACTCAATTGTGGCATTGGTATCGTGTCTTGCCATCCCGGCAGTGGGCTCGTCGAGCAGCAATAGTCGCGGCTTCTGGGCCAGACCCATGGCCAACTCAAGTCGACGTTTATCACCGCGCGACAAACTACCCGCATCGGTGCGAATTAAAGTTTCCATACCCAGATCGGACAGGAGATGCTCAGCTTCAATTCTTGCCGTTTTCTCGCTAGAAAACCGTCTGAACCAACGAAGTTTGAAAGAACCATCGCGTTTGGCCAGTATGGGAATCATCACGTTTTCAAGCAATGACAGTTCCGGGAAGATTTCCGGCGTCTGGAATACCCGAACCACTCCTAGCTGATTAATTTCATGAGGCTGTTTTCCTGTCAGATTCTCACCATCGAAAACCACATGTCCTGAATCAGGCTTTAGCCTACCAATACACACATTAAGCAGCGTGGATTTACCGGCACCATTAGGCCCGATAATCGCGTGAGTCTCACCTTCTCGAACGGAGAGATCGATATCACTTAGTGCATGTAGACCCGCAAAGCTCTTATGCACATCGGCTACGTGTAAGACTGTATTTTCCATGATTATGCCCCTGATGCATTTTCACTGGCACTTGGAGTGCTAGTGATGGCGGCAGTTGGTTTTTTGCGTGAAAAGATTGACCCGATACGACGTACGCCTTCCATGATTCCACCCGGCAAAAATATTACCGTGATCATGAACATCAAACCGAGAGTCAAATGCCAACCCGAACCAACAAAAAGACTCACCACATCAACAACGATTGGCTGTAAGGCTTCGGGTACAAAATCGAACACCTGAGTCAAACTCGTCGTGTTGTAAGCGGAGAGAATATTCTCAAAATACTTTATGACTGCGGCACCAATGAATGGACCGAGCAAAGTACCGACACCACCTAATATCGTCATCAAAACGACCTCTCCCGACGCTGTCCACTGCATGCGCTCGGCACCTGCTAACGGATCAGTTACAGCCATCAAACCACCTGCTACACCGGCATACATCCCAGAGATGATAAATGCCCAAAGCAAATAAGGCTTGGTGTTAAGACCCGTGTAGGCCATACGCGTCTGATTAGATTTAATGCCGCGTAGCATCGCCCCAAAAGGCGATCTGAATATGCGTAACGATATAAAAAATCCGATGACAAGAACAGTTGCGCAGAAGTAGAACCCTGGCATACCACTCATCTTGATCCCAAAGAAGTTAGTCACTGGCAGACTACGTGTGACCTCTATCCCGGCGGCGGCATCGAGCACCCGGGCATCGCTCAGTGTCAATTGCAATCCGGTTTCACCATTGGTGATGGGGGTGAGCACCGAATAAGCCAGTTTGTAGGACATCTGTGCAAATGCCAGCGTCAGAATGGAGAAGTAAATGCCCGAACGTCGCAAGCTGATGAAGCCTATGACTACGGCAAACAAAGCGGTAACCAACATGCTAAACATAATAGCTGGCACCACATTCATCGTTAACAGCTTGAAACTCCAAACCGCAGTGTATGAACCTATTCCCAAAAACGCCGCATGTCCAAACGACAGATAGCCGGTAAGACCAAAGAGTATGTTGTACCCGATAGCGAAGAGTCCGAAAATGGCAAAGCGCTGCATGAGGTCTGGGTAATCTGCACCCAGAGGTTCCAGCCAAATTGGCATGCTATAGACAGCTGCGGCAAATGCAAACAACAACACCCAGTCGGATATGGCAGAAAATTTATTCATGTTCCTCTCCTAGTCTTCCATTACGCCTTTGCGACCCATCAGGCCACGAGGTCTAACCAGTAAAACGATAACGGCGACAAGATAAATAATGATCTGGTCCATGCCTGGGATGATGCTCTTTACTTCAGTCATGGATGCAAACGACTGCACCAAACCTAAGAGGAATCCGGCGAGAACTGCTCCGCCTAAGGATCCCATTCCGCCAACCACTACGACAACAAATGAGAGTACGAGAAAGTCCATTCCAAGGTTGTAGTCAGGTGGATATATGGGGGTGTACATGACGCCAGCTAAGCCTGCAACCACAGCTGCAAGGCCGAACACGATAGTAAAACGACGTTGTATGTCAATACCTAGCAAACCCACCATTTCGCGATCCTGCATGCCCGCTCTTACCACCATGCCAAATGTCGTGAATTGCAAAAAGGCAAATACCGCTCCAATAATCGACAATGAAAACCCCAGATAAATCAAACGCCACCAAGGGTAAATAACATTATCGCCTAAACCAACCAGGGCTCCAATATTCGCACTACCAGACACGATATCTGGGGCTGTTTGAGGTATCGGACTTGCGCCAAAGTAATGTTTAACAATTTCTTGAATGACGATAGCCAGTCCAAACGTCACCAGTATCTGATCTGCATGCGGTCGCTTATAGAAGTGGCGAATAAGGCCACGTTCCATCACAAGACCGACTAACAACATAAAGGGGATGGCAAGCAAAATTGAGAAGGGTACCGAGTAATCCACGATAAACCCGCCGACTACTGGAAATTTTGCTTCCAGTATCGGCACTTCTTTGTATGCTTCAAAGAACGTGATACTTTCATCACGTACCTTGGTAGAAATAGTCAGTACTTTTTGGACCGACACTGCGCAAAATGCGCCAAGCATGAATAGCGCACCGTGGGCGAAGTTAACAACACCCAGTGTGCCAAAAACCAAGGTTAGACCCAGCGCAATGAGCGCATACGCTCCACCTTTATCCAATCCGTTTAATACTTGTAAAAATATTGCGTCCAAGAGCAAACCCCTTCTGGTTCAACATCGATCAATAGGCAAAACAAGCCCGTAAGCCAAGCTGTAAGGACAGCTAATGCCTGAAGATCAAAGCAATAAAAAAGAACAAGTGAGTACACTTGTTTTGTCAGGTACAACTTAGATAACAACTCCTAGCAATTGTTCACCCAACCTATGGACAAAAAATTGTTTACCGGTTAATCAGTCCCGAACCAGTTGAGCGTTAAAGTTTCCTGAATCGAGGGTTGTTCGCATACAGAGCTTGCGCCCATTGCGAACAACCCGTTCTAGCTACACAATTATCTAAATGTTTGCGTGCTTATAAACCTAAAAGCGACAACAACAGAGCATAAGTGCGGCAATCTACAACGCATCAAACGCCGTTGTTACAAGTACCTAAATCACCACCAGCAAACATCTCATGATCTACCGGGTACTCAACTTGAGCACGTGGTGTTACTTCAACAATTTCAAGAAGGTCGAATTGTGATGAAGGATTGTCTTTTCCTTTCACAACCAGCACGTCTTTGAAGCACTGATGATCGTCTGCTCGATACTCAGTAGGACCGTTGCCCATGCCATCAAACTTGTGACCTTCAAGTGCGCCAACAACCGCACAAGGCTCAAATGTACCGGCACGTTCTGCAGCATCTGCATACAGGAGTGTTTGCACGTAACAAGTATGAGCCGCCTGTGAAGGTGGGAAACCATACTCTTGGCCGAATGACTTAACAAAAGCTTGACTACCTGCATCGGTCAAAGACCAGTGCCAGTTTGTTGAACCGAAGATGCCTTTAATGTTGTCTCCAGCACCTTGCGCCATGAGACGCGAGAACAGTGGAACGACAATCTGGAAGTCTTTACCGTCAACTTGTCGATCACGCAGACCGAACTGGATAGCTTGAGTCAGGGAGTTAACCATGTCCTTGCCGTAGTGGTTAAGAACCAGCGTATCGGCACCTGAATTCAATACTGGCGTGATGTACTGACTGAAGTCACCAGCACCTACCGGAGTCAGTACAGTTTCAGCGGTGTTCCAACCGATATTTTCCGTGGATGCCACGATAGAGGCTTCCTGTGTCCAGCCCCAGTTATAGTCGGCTGTTAGGTGATAGGCGTTTCGCTCTTTCCCGTAGTTCTTTTCTAGTACTGGACCCAGCGCCGCACCTGACATGAACGCGTTAAAGAAGTGACGAAAGCCGTTAGCTTTCTTATCTTTACCCGTTGTGTCGTTGGCGTGTGTGAGACCCGCCATGAAGATGACACCTGCATCCTGGCAAAGGCTTTGAACTGCAACCGCTACACCTGACGACGATCCACCTGTGATCATGGTGACACCGTCTTTCTCGATCATACGCTTGGCCGAGGCTCTGGCAGCATCACTTTTAGTCTGTGTGTCGCCTGTTACGTATTCGACTTTTTTGCCCAAGATACCGTTGCCTTTCAGAGCATTCGGTTGCATGGTATTCAACATGCCACCATCGCCTTCACCGTTAAGGTGCTTTACCGCTAGCTTGTATGCACGCAGCTCATCTGCGCCTTCGTCAGCGTACGCACCAGATTGAGGAACGTTAAAACCGAGTGTGACAGTACTAGCGTCGCCCGGATCGTTGACGTAATCTGCAGCAAACGCATTCTTTGTGAAGAACATTGGAGCGCCGGCTATGGCTGTTGTAGCAGCACTGGCCTTTAGTACATCACGGCGTGACCAATCGCTAGTTGTTTTCTTACTCATGCATTCTCTCCTGAGAGTTTAACCGTTTGTTTTATCTTTCCGACCTTGATAACAACCGGCAAGCGAACTCGCTTGCCTGCCCCTCACCGCCTTTCGTAATTCTGATCGCTCGTGGTGGAGCGACTTTCAGAACGACGGCGGATGCCCGTTAGGCATAACTGTTATGCCACGGTCTTTGGGTGTTTAGCTAGTATAGAGAAAGATAAACCTAGCAAGAATAAAGTTTAATAGTTAGTATTATCAACGGATTAGCTCAAAAATGTTGATATCTTGCCACGCACAACATGCGACATCAGGATAATTGTTACGAAAAGTAACGGCTGTTATGCCGCTATCCGCATGATTGGCCGTGCCACCGAGCAATGTGCAGACGGCTCATTCGCTCAACGGCTTGTCAAACAGCCATTGATCTAGAACCGCATGGGCGTCATCAAGGCCTGTATTTTTAAGTGAAGAAAAATCTTGCAACGACGCTTCCACACCAGCATCTTCGAGTGCAGTTTGTGTACTGCGCACCGCACGCGCTACCTGACTGCGCGACAATTTGTCCGATTTTGTCAGCAGTACGTGTAAGCCAGACTGCCCCTGCTGTTGTAACTCGATGAGAGCACGATCAGACTCTGTCATGGGATGACGTATGTCCATAACAAGTACCAGACCTCGCAGACTCTCTCGGGAAATAAGGTACTGAGTCATTGCGAGTTGCCACTGTTTTTGTCTACCCTTTGATACTTGTGCGTAACCATAACCGGGAAGATCGACTAAAAACCTTCCTTCATCCAATGAGAAGTGGTTTATGAGCTGCGTGCGACCCGGCGTTTTGCTGGTTCTGGCAAGTTTTGTATTGCGGGTGATCGTATTAATGGCGCTACTCTTGCCTGCATTAGATCGGCCTGCAAAGGCAACTTCACACGTAGACTCTGGGCATTGATCGGGAATACTCGCGCTTGAATCGAATTGCGCAGAGAAATAGGCTTTGTTCATTTTGTTACACACTCTTTCCGAGCAAGTTCAGTCTGCTAGAATTTCACAATCCTGTGCGGCGCTCACGGCGTACAGTCTAATACACGAATACTGTCTATCTGGAGTTTCAATGAAAAACTGGTTCCTATCGGCCATGTTATTTTGCCTATGCTTCGCGGGTCTGGCTCAGGCTGAAGGTGATGCCGCTGCTGGCCAAGCGAAGTCTGCAGTCTGTGCGGCATGTCATGGTGCAGACGGCAAATCCATTCAACCGGCCTATCCCAACCTAGCAGGACAACATGCCAGCTATATCGCCAAGCAGCTTACTGATTACCGCGACGGCAATCGAGTCAACGCATTGATGTCTGGGCAAGCAGCCAATCTTAGTGACCAGGACATTCTCGATCTTTCGGCCTACTTCTCTGAAATGCAGAAAATTCCAGGCGTAGCAACTGAAGAAAATCTGGCACTAGGCGAGAATATTTTTCGCGGCGGCGTTACGGCTGCTGGTATAGCATCTTGCGCCGCCTGTCACGGCCCTGCAGGTGCTGGCAACCCGGCAGCCGTTTGGCCTGTGCTTGCAGGCCAAAATGCTCAATACACCGCTGATCAACTTCGCTATTTTCGTGCGGGCGAGCGCAATAATGATCCGAACGCGATGATGCGCAATGTGGCCAAACGATTGACCGACGCAGAAATAGAAGCAGTATCCAACTATATCGCGGGCCTGTATTCGCAAGTGAGCGACTAGCTCAGACCCTAGCGCCCCTGATGAGCTGCAAAGGCTAATCAGGGCACAGCGTTTCCCCTTGTTAATTTTCTTGGAAAATTGGCAAGGGGGAAATTTGCAGCAGACAATGTGCGACGGCCAACATTGCAATTAATCGCTCCTAGCCGAACCACAGGAGATCTACTCAGCTAAGATCGAAAATCACTGGTTCATGAACAATGCGGTAGTGTTTGTTCATCGTGCTGATATTTAAGTACGTCGTGCCGGACAGGTCTTCACGCCCACGCCCCTCGTGAATATGACCAAAAAGATGCACGGTGGGAGTTAGCTTTTGCACTTTCTCAAGTAACGAAGGGCACCCGGTTTTCTCGAAGCCACCCGTAGGGCGCTCTACTGCGTCCATAATCCCGAAAGGGGGACCATGCGTAATCAGCACGTCAGTGGTGTCGGGAATGAGGTCCCAATGTGCCTCAATGTCCTCGCCAGGATCACGCATGAAGGCCCAGTCACAGAATCTGGGGGTAATGGGGGAGCCCCAAAACTGACGCCCATCTATCTCATATCCCGAGTCATTGAGCAGAATCACCCCGGCTTCTCTAGCAAATTCGAGGCACGTCTCAGGCTCCTGCTCTAGATAAGTGTCATGGTTCCCCGCGATACACAGGACATGCTTAAATCCTTGCGAGCCGATCCAGCGCATGAAGCTCTGCACGTTATCGCGTGTGCCATGGGCCGTAAAATCACCAGCGTGGATGAGTACATCACCTGGCGGCAACTTAAGCCCCTCATGGTCACCATGTGTGTCACTGATGCAAACCAGCCTCACCGTACACCCCTCACTACTCTTGAATGACTCAAGAGAGAATTGAATATCTTTTTATGCATATGTTCGTTATGCGTTTGCCGCCCCATCTAACAATTCATCGGCACCAATAGCGCTTCACTTCAACTTCTCTCCAATAATAACCTCTGCGCGCAATAGAATACCGTATGTCCGCTCAAAATCTGCGCTGGACGGCCACGCTACAGAAGGCCAGATCTCGTAAAAAAACCATGGACGCCCTACATTGTGCCTCCAACGAGCTCTGAATTGGTGCCCGCGATACCGTTCAGTTTCGTCCTCCTCCAGGTCTGTCTGATAACTGGCAAGCCCCTCAAGAGCCACTGAACGACGCTCACCGAGCTGCCAATAAACTCCCGTGGTGTGCCCAACAACCGCCCCCTCCTGACCATTCTCCCAATCTACAGAGGTGAATGTTCTAAAAAAAACATCTTTTCTGTCGTTGGAAAACAACTTTCGCCGCAAATCAAAGGACAGCCTGTTTTCGAATCCTGTTACGAAATAGTAGTAATAACTGTTGCCTAAACTGGCTCTCCAGTTTTTATTAAAATCAACGCGAAAGCGCAGATTCACTCGACTAAAAAACTGAATCCGGCTATTTTGCCTGCGAAGGCCTAAATCCAGATCGACTTTGGAATTTTCGCGTGCCGAACGAATAAAACGCAAAGCCACCGACGCATTCCTGTCCGCACCTCCCAGATCAGCAAGATCCTGCTCCTGAGCTGACGTATCCACATCATCATCTTCGGTACTGATTAACAGCTTGAGTTTACGCTCTGTTTCGGGCAACACAGCACGCACTTTCACAGATGATTTCAGCTCAAAGGACTTCCCATTGGTACCCCGTACGCCTTCTACTCGTATTCTGGCCCAGCTACCCGTACTGACAGCATCATCATCAGAACCTGCATTACTGAAAAAGCCGTCCACCTGCCCCATAAAAGCACCGAATCGCTCTGAAGCAAGACGTTGTGCGCCATCAGCCATGTTAATAGAACGCCTGATCACACCAATGCGAACGATATTCTGCCTTCGCTCAACAGCTCCCCGGTTAGTCTCTATTTTAGAGCTTGTCGAATCGTCTTTGAGGTTAGATTCGTTAGCGTGCACCTGTGCATTTTGAAAAACCAGAACACAAATTACTGCAAGACAAGACGCAGCAATCGTTCTACGCATCTATGCAATCCATGAGCTTACTCATATCGGAGCTTGTGCCAATGGAAATTCGCAACCAATCTTCCAGCCTCGGTTTTTTCCAGTATCGAACCAGCACACCTGCGGCACTCAAACGCTGAAAGAGTTCATGGGCTGCAGGCTCGCAACCGTCAACCTTAGTTGGCCTTGGAACGCGTGCGAATATAAAGTTTGCCGATGAGGCTAACACCTCAAAACCTCGGCTCCGCAATTGCTCTGTCGTCCAGTCTCTGGATTCAATAATTTGAGAAAGCGTTTGCTTGTAATAGCTGTCATCCTCAATCGAGGCAATACCAGCGGCTTGTGCCACAGCATCCACAGGATAAGAGTTAAACGAATTTTTTACTCTCTGCAAGCCTTCTATCAACGATTTATCGCCGAACGCCACACCCAACCGCATGCCAGCCAGAGAACGTCCTTTAGAGAACGTTTGACTGACGAGAAGATTGGGGTATTCATTGACTAAACTAACAACACTTTGTGCACCTAGATCCGCATAGGCCTCATCAACCAGAAGTACTTGTTCTGTGTGTTTTTTCAATAGCGTGTCAATGGAGTCACGCGGCGTTGCCAATCCTGTGGGAGCGTTGGGGTTTGGGAAAATAATACTGCCAGCGTTAGGGACGAATCGTTCCATCGACAAGCTGTAGTCAGCTTCAAGGCTGACAATCTGTGACTCGATAGAGTACAGATCGCAATACACCGGGTAGAAACTATAGGTGATGTCAGGGTACTGAAGTGCCTTGCCGTCAGTGAAGAAGGCGAGAAAAGCCAACGCCAGAATTTCGTCAGAACCATTGCCGACAAACACATTCTCTAGTGCAACACCGTGATAGGCAGCAAGCGCCTCACGGAGTTCCACTGATTCTGGGTCGGGGTAACGGCGCAAAACGTCTGAACTCACATTGCCGATAGCTCGCATCACCTCAGGTGATGGAGGGTACGGATTCTCGTTCGTGTTGAGCTTGATTATATTGTCGCCACTGCGCTGCTCACCGGGTACATAAGGGGTGAGTCCTTTAACAGTGTCTGTCCAGAATTTAGTCATCTCAAGCTGTTAGCGACCATGTTTGGCTAATCTTCAAGCAGGCAACTCAGTTGTTGGCTGGCAGCCTTGAGTTGCGGTAAAAAATCAGATACCTTGGAAAAAGGCACTCTCATGCGGGGAGCATGAAATGACAACGTAGCGTACAGCCTTCCCGCACTGTTGTTCACAGGCACTGCCAGTGCAACCATGCCGTCTATGTATTCTTCGTTATCCAACGCATACCCACGCTGTGCCGTAAGCTGTAGTTCACTGATCAAGGCCTGCTTATCTACCAAGGTGTTGCTGGTATGGCGTGACAGGCAAGTGTTGTCGATAATTGTATCCAGAGAGCAGGATTTAAGGGTGCTTAGGTACATTTTTCCGCCTGCTGTTGCATAGGCAGGAACTCGACTACCGACCTGCAAATTGACGCGTACTGGCCAGTGTGTCTCAGCTCGGTCAAAGTAAATCATCTCCGCACCATCAGGAATAGCGATATTACAGGTTTCACCAATCTGTTCTGACAAGCCTTTCAGTATGGCTCGCCTCTGAACTTGCAAAGGCGCCGATGCCAACACGTCTAACGCAAGTTTGTGCAGCTGGTTTCCTGCCTGAAGCCCTCGTCCATTCAGACTCGCTTCGACGTAACCTTGCTCTTCCAGCGTTGCGCAAAGCCGATGTGCACTAGCCTTGGGTATTTGCAGCATTTCTGCAATATCTGTTGGGCTCAACGGGCTCTCGGAAGCAACAATCGTGTTGAGGATAGACAACACACGTTTCACCGTCGACCCTCTTGCCGGAGGCAAGTCGGTACTAACTTGCAAATTGCCTTCTGGCGTGTCAGCTAAATCTGACATGAGACCTCATTTCGGCTGTCGCCACTTGGTTAGTTACGTGTTCTGAAAAATCAAGATCGTTCACTGTATATCGAAAATGAGATTTCCAGTACCATTATATGAACCGAAGTTGGCACTCTTCAGAGAACCTATCCCAGCATGACTCACATGATTTTCGATTATGTCGTAATAGGCGCGGGTTCAGCTGGTTGTGTACTGGCCAACCGTTTAAGTGCCGATGGTACTACATCAGTCGCACTGCTTGAAGCTGGTGGGCGTGATCTGAATCCATGGATCCATGTGCCCGTGGGGTATTTTAAAACAATACACAACCCGTCAACAGACTGGTGCTACCAAACCGAGCCTGATCCAGGTTTGAACGGTCGGTCGCTGAAGTGGCCACGCGGCAAAGTACTGGGCGGTTCCAGCTCTATTAATGGGCTGCTGTATGTGCGTGGCCAGCATCAGGATTACGATCGCTGGGCAGAGATCGGTTGTCAGGGCTGGAGTTACGATGATGTACTGCCGTACTTCATGCGCGCAGAAAACCAATCACGCGGTGCCAGCGAATACCACGGTGTCGATGGGCCACTACGTGTCAGTGACATGAGCTTTAAACGCCCCATTTGCGATGACTTTATCAATGGCGTTGCCGAACTGGGCACGCCCATTAACGAGGATATCAATGGGGAATCGCAAGAGGGTGTTGGCTATTTTCAGTTGACTGCACACAAAGGCCGACGCTGCAGTACCGCTGTCGCCTATCTAAAAGGTGCCAAGTCTCGCCCTAACTTGCACATCATTACGCATGCCATGGTCAAGAAAATAGAATTCGAACAACAACGAGCCAAACAGGTGTTGATCGAGCGACGTGGCCAAGCAACTCGCATAGAAGCGCGCGAAGAGATCATTCTTTGTGCCGGCGCCATTGGCTCTCCTCAAATCCTACAAGTATCCGGTATTGGCGATGGCAGTCATCTGCAATCACTCGGTGTTGATGTCATTGTCGACTCACCTGAAGTGGGACAAAATCTACAGGATCATCTGCAAATACGCGCTGTTTACAAAACACACAAACCAGTCACTCTCAATGATGAGTTATCCAATCCTTTGCAAAAGGCCAAAGCTGGCCTGCAATACTTAGTGAACCGAACAGGACCGCTAAGCATGGCGGCAAGCCAGGTCTATGCCTTTTGCAGAACCCGACTGGCTAATAAAAGGCCTGATATTCAATATCATTTTCAGCCATTGTCAGCTGACTCACCCGGCGAAGGACTTCACCCGTTCTCGGCCATTACAGCCTCAGTTTGCCAACTAAGGCCCGAGAGTCGGGGCTCTGTTATGGCAGATAGCCCAGATGCTAACGCGCACCCAAAAATCATCGCTAATTATTTATCGACCGATCTGGACTGTAAAACAGCGATTGAAGCGGTTCGCTTTACCCGATCTATCATGGCCACCACCGCCATGAAGGATCATATTGCTGAGGAATTACTGCCAGATTCTGCAGCAACAACCGACGAGCAATTACTCGAACAGGCGCGAAATATCGCCAATACCATCTACCATCCGACCAGCACCTGTCGTATGGGGGCTGATCTGCGGGCCGTAGTAGACCCACAGCTAAGAGTTAACGGTGTTGAAAATTTACGCGTCGTTGACGCATCCATCATGCCTGAGATCGTTTCTGGCAATACTAATGCACCGACCATTATGATTGCAGAGCGAGCAGCTGATCTGATCCTCAAGGCTAAGAAATTAACTTGATCAGGCAACCTGCTTTTCGACAACCAAGCACTCGACTGAACACAGCCGCGGGCATAGTCATCGACTCACATGATGTGATAATTTCTGTGTTACTAAAAACAAAACAACACCCTTAAAGATCATGCTCTCTTTGCACCACCTGCTTGCCGTCACAGTTGTCGTTGCGATGGTTGCGGGTATACCCTCACAAACACTCAACGCCAAAAATTCTGACTATATTGTCGTTCAGTCGACCACCTCGACGCAAAATTCGGGGTTGCTCGATGCCATTTTGCCTACATTTGAAAATCAATCAGGCATTGAGGTGCGTGTGGTTGCGGTTGGCACAGGGCAAGCTATCAGAAACGCCGCTAATGGCGACGGGGATGTGCTTCTCGTTCACTCCAAAGCGGCAGAAGAACAGTTCGTCTCAGATAAGTGGGGCGTGGAACGCTTTGACGTCATGTACAACGATTTTGTCCTTGTCGGCCCCGAGAACGATCCAGCTGGCATTGCCGGCACAAGCAACATCACTGACGCTTTGCGCAGCATCGCCGCCCAGGACAAGCTGTTCGCCTCTCGTGGTGACGACTCTGGCACACACAAAGCTGAATTGCAGCTCTGGAATGAGACGGGTATAGACGTGAAGGTCAACTCTGGTGGCTGGTACCGTGAGACAGGCTCGGGCATGGGTGCGACGTTGAATGTAGGCATTGGTATGGGTGCCTATATCCTTACTGATCGCGCCACTTGGATAGCTTTTGGCAACAAAAACAAGCACCAGATCGTGGTTCAAGGCGATGAGCGATTATTTAATCAATACGGTGTCATTCTGGTTAACCCTGAACGCCATCCCAACGTGAAGGCTACGCTGGGGCAAGACTTCATTACCTGGTTGCTTGGCAAACAAGGCCAGGCAGCCATCGCTGCATTCAAAATAGATGGGCAACAGTTGTTCTTTCCCAACGCATTCTCAACAAAGCGTACTGAGGCGGCCACACAGTAAGCTGCAGAATTTGCTGTGGTAGCTCATCCTTTAGCCACTGTAATACCCATGATATGCAACAAACCTGAGCAACCGATCGCGAGCAACAGGCAAGCGAGCAGCTTATGTCCTATCATCGACTACCCGTCTGTTTCTTAAATACACAAGCATGAGCGTTTTCGATCGAGTTCTGAATGCTGCGCGCACAACCCTCAGAACGGTGGTTTTGCCAGAAGCTAACGATGAACGTGTGTTACGGGCAGCAGCACAATGCTGCGAACTGGCCATTGCACAACCTGTTTTGTTAGGCAAACCTGACGACATCCTTGCGCAAGCACAACGCTTAAGCATTGATCTTGGCAGTTGCCTGATCATTGACCCCGAGACGTGTACTCACCGTCAACGCTATATCGACACGATGGTGCGAAAACGTCAACATCGAGGCATGGACGAAACAAAGGCAACCTTAGCACTCAACGACAACGTTACCTTCGCCTGCCTTATGGTCAGTGAAGGTGACGCACATGCGTGCGTTGCTGGCGCAGCCACAGCTACAGCAACGGTTGTTAGCAACGCCATGCGCTATGTAGGAAAACGTGAAGGCGAAGCCATCATCTCCAGCTGCTTCATCATGTTAACCAAACCCGAACACCCCGTCAGTGACGCTATGGTCATTGGTGATTGTGCTCTGGTGATAGACCCCGATGCGCAGGAGCTTGCGGCCATTGCAGTGGCTACTGGCGAGACAGCTCGTCAAATACTCAACTTAAAGCCACAACTTGCCATGCTCTCTTTTTCCACAGCAGGTAGCGCAAAGCATGCAGCTGTCAGTAAAGTCGCAAAGGCGACAACACTTGCGCGTGAATTAAGACCTCACTGGCGCATTGTGGGTGAAGTACAACTTGATGCGGCAGTCATTCCAGAGCTGCTGTCCAAGAAAGCCCCAGAACAGGCAACAGATGAGCCTTGCAATATTCTGATATTCCCCAATTTAGATGCCGGCAACATTGGTTATAAACTGATCGAACGCTTTGGAGGCGCACAAGCTATTGGGCCTATATTACAAGGACTAGCCAAACCGGTTAACGATCTTAGTCGTGGCTGCAGCACTGACGACATCGTGAGAATTGTTGCAGTGAGCGCCTCTCAAGTCGTCGACTAATCAGAAGTTGACGAGTTCTTGGCTAGTTCTCGTCACAAGTGGTTGGCGGCTATCGTTAGCGGCTATCTTTCGCGATTTTCAATCCCCTCTCTTTGTTCCATGCCACGGCCAAGACTACGCCTCAAACGCTAACGTCCTGCCAATCTGATGAGGGCTCAAAACGACCCACATCTTCACCACGAGAATTGGTAATTGAGGGCATAAAGTACTCTGCCAACTTTTGTACGGTATCAGATTGAATTACACCCAGAGTATTTAACACGGCACCCAGGGCCACTCTGGCAGCGACATCATTACCGTCATCAATTTTCAAAGCAACGCCAAGTTTGTGCTCTGGAATAACAGCCGTATAAACGCCATTGGCACCCACTTTGACTAATACCTGAGGTGCCAACAATTGCATCAGATCAGTACACAGACGCTCCTTGCCTGCAACTAGATAAGCTTGCGAACTAATGGCGTTAATAATGCGATTTACTGACTCTTTGCGCTGCCCTTCAAACCAGTCAGCATCGCCAAACCGAGCCATTGATAGAGCAATGCGCTGGAGGGGCAATGCCACCGATGGGATTGCACATCCGTCATATCCCCAGGGTAGCTGCACAACCCGTGTATTGCTCAAACTTCCGAGCACGTCGAACCAACGTTGTTGGGCCGCGTGATTGTACAAGCGATAATTTTGCGTCTGCTCACCATTGTGTTTACACGTACTCAGGAAACCCAGATGCTTGCCTGAACAGTTATGGTGAAGGCGTTGGGGGCCACGACCTTCAGCCATTAATTCGAATTGAGTCGCTTTGTGCATAGGCAATTCAGCCCCACATTCCAGGTCATCGTGCTCGCACCCTATCTTCTCCAACCAATCCGCAGCCAGCCCCGCATGTATGGGTTCGCCATTGTGCGAGGCACATGCCAGTGCAATATGTTTATCATCCAGACCAAAAGACTCAATGGCACCCGATTCAACCAGAGGCAGTGCCTGCAAAAATTTAATGGCTGATCGTGGAAATACTGGCCGTTGTATGTCACCAAGGGAGGAGAACACACGGCCTGTGCTATCCACTGCAGCCACGGCTCCACGGTAGCGACTTTCAATCGCATTGCCGCGCCATTGATTAACTAGTACAGGATTCATTCAACACCTACCGCTTGACGCAGTTGTTGTAAATAAGGCCGGCTATGCTCTCGTGCCTTCTGGGCACCTTGAGCCAGAATGGTGTCAATTTGCGCAGTATTGGCCATCAATTCTACATAGCGCTCGCGCGGCTCCGCCAACGTTGCATCAACCAATTCAAACAATTGCTGCTTGGCGTCGCCCCAGCCGATTCCATCGACAAAGGCTTGGCGCATATCACTACTTTGCTCAGGGCTTGCAAATGCACGAAATATTTCAAACACCGTGTTCCCATCGGGCTCTTTAGGCTCACCGGGCTCCTGCGAGTTTGTTTTTATCTTCATGATGGATTTGCGCAGTTTTTTTGAAGTCTCGAACAACGGGATGGTATTGCCGTAGCTTTTGCTCATTTTACGTCCATCCAAGCCCTGTAGCACGGAGGCTCTCTCCTCAACCACAACCTGTGGCAAGACCAGATGATCACCGTAATGATGATTAAAACGCTGAGCAATATCTCGTGCCATTTCAATGTGCTGAATCTGATCACGTCCCACGGGTACATGCGTGGCTTGAAACATTAAAATATCCGCACTCATCAGTATCGGATAACTGAACAGCCCCATGCTGATGCCCTTGTCTGGATCTGTAGTTCCGTTTTCCTGATTCTCCTGCACGACACCCTTATAAGCGTGCGCACGATTCATCAGACCCTTTGCTGTCATGCACGTGAGAATCCAGGTAAGTTCTTGAATTTCAGGAATATCAGATTGCCTGTAAAACGTCACATGCTCAGTATCAAGACCTAATGCCAACCATGCTGCAGAGATCTCTAAACGCGACTGACGCAACCCTGCAGGGTCTTGATTCTTTATGAGTGCGTGGTAATCAGCCAGAAAATAGAAGCCTTCATGCTTATGATTATGGCTAGCTTCTACGGCGGGGCGAATAGCACCCACATAGTTGCCAAGATGCGGTGTGCCTGACGTAGTGATGCCAGTGAGCCAGGTTTGTTTTGACATGTAACAAGAGATCTGTAGTCTGCTCAACCGCTACGGTTGGGCGTTGAAATCGCTATTAGCTAGTAAACAGCTGCCCGTAAGCCGCCGATTGTAGCCATTAGAAGGTAGTCCGTTGCCTTAGCGGCTAGTTAGTGCTGTTGCTCTGACGTGTTCGACAATTGGTTCACAGCCCCGATATATTGAAAGAGACTAAGATGCGCCTCAGCATTGGCTAGTTTTAATTCGTTGCTAGCAACGGTAAATCGCTGCACTTGCTCATCGTGATCTTTCAGCAAGTTAGCAAGCTGAGCCCTTTGTTTGTCACTCGGATCAAGGTTGTAGTTTTTTTTCTTGCTATCGAGAATTTCCAATAATTCGTAATGCCGCCTTTTGGTGGTCTCCATGGCATTGAAAGCCTGCCATGCATCACCGCCCACACCACTTAATATTAGATCGGGACGCTCCATATCTCTACTCAGTGTGTCGCTTGCATTGCTCATAGCCCCAAGTGTAACGTGACGGACAACGCAATGCACTGACACAATGCATACGATAATGTGTCACGACTAAGGTGCTGTGTAGCTGACCCAGACACAGGATTAAAACCCTTGAATCAATTGCCATTCATCGGCAGTCACAGGTTGCACCGATAACCTGCTGCCTTTACGCAACAACTGCATACCTTCAAGTCGAGCATCTTGTTTCAAATCTTTTAAGCTGATGACTTCTGGATATTCGCTGACGAACTTTACATCTACCATTGACCAACGAGGCTTATCCGGACTCGACTTCGGGTCATAGTACGGCGACTCTGGGTCCCATGCGGTGTGGTCTGGATAGGCCTCCCTGACTATTTCTACAACGCCAACGATGCCGGGTATTTTGCAGCTTGAGTGATAGAAAAATCCCTTGTCACCCACTTTCATCTGGTCCCGCATCAGATTTCGCGCCTGATAATTGCGAATTCCATCCCAATGGTCGGTGCTATTTTTCATCCGTTTGAGATCTGAAATGCTGAACGCATCAGGTTCAGATTTGAACAACCAGTAATTCATAAGTGTTAGTTGCTAGGTTTTGAGGGGTATTTGCTCCTTGAGCACTGTCTGACGAGCGATCAAAGTCACATCATGGCTTTTTCACAGCCACAATGCACCCAGCGCACAAGCATTGCACGTGCGAACGCTGTAAGCTCCCGTTCATGACGATATCCAACGAATTTTCCAAATTCAGTGACCTGAATTTACCAGAAGCGGTGCAACTTGCCATAACGGCAGTTGGCTATGAAACTCCCACGCCTATTCAGCAGCGTACTATACCCCCGCTGATCGAGGGCAAAGATCTGCTTGGCCATGCGCCAACCGGTACAGGTAAGACGGCGGCATTCGCACTACCGATTCTTGCCAGAATGGACATGAACGCAAAAGGCGTTCAGGCCCTTGTGCTTGCACCTACTCGTGAGCTAGCCATTCAAGTTGCCGAAGCTTTTACCAAATACGCATCCAGAATGAAGAACTTGCGTGTGCTTCCTGTGTACGGTGGACAAGACTATACCGGACAAATTAGAGCGCTAAATCGCGGCGTCAATGTCGTGGTTGGCACACCTGGCCGCATCATGGATCACATGCGTAAGGGAACATTGAAGCTAGACAATCTGCAAACTCTTGTGCTCGATGAAGCCGATGAAATGCTACGCATGGGCTTCATTGATGACGTTGAATGGATTCTCGAGCAAACCCCTGACACTCGGCAAATGGCTCTGTTCTCAGCCACCATGCCGCCAGTCATTAAGCGCATAGCCAGCAAGCATTTAAACAAGCCTGCAGAAATCAGTATCGAAGGCAAACTCAGCACTGCATCAACAATACGTCAACGCTATTGGATGGTCAGTGGCCTACATAAACTTGACGCCCTTACCCGCATCCTTGAAGCCGAAACCTTCGATGCCATGCTGGTGTTTGTTCGCACCCGAAATGCCACAGTAGAGCTCGCTGAAAAACTCTCTGCCCGTGGGTTCACAGCATCTGCCATGAATGGTGATATGCCGCAGAAGCAACGCGAGCAAATGGTCGAGAAACTGAAGCGCGAGAAGATCGACATTCTCGTGGCAACCGACGTAGTCGCACGCGGACTTGATGTACAAAGAATCAGTCACGTAGTGAACTACGACATTCCTTATGACACTGAAGCCTACGTTCATCGCATAGGTCGAACTGGCCGTGCAGGACGCTCAGGCGACGCTATCTTGTTTGTGACGCAACGTGAGCGTCACTTGTTAGGCTCTATCGAGAGAGCTACACGTCAGAAACTCGAAGCGCTAGTGTTGCCTTCAGTGGAGATGGTCAACAATAAGCGCATTGCTGATTTCAAACAGAAAATTGCTGACACCATGGCTGGCGGTGAGCTGGCTTACCTGCAAAGAATGGTTGAAGAGATCTGCCGCGACCAGAATGTTCCTGCTGAACGTGTCGCAGCGGCCCTTGCAAAAATGAGTATGGGTGATCAGCCTCTGTTAATGAATGACAAGCCTGAACGCAACCGCAACGAAAAAGCAGCAAGAGAAAGAGCTGCAAAGCGCACTGACACCCGGGAGCCTAAGCCTCATCAGAGCCGTGCACCTGCTCAGCGAGCTGACACACGTGAGCCAAGGGCTCAGCAAAGCCGAGCTACAGAACGTCCTGATCATCCAGCACCTGTAAAACGTGTTAAAGAATCTGTCGTAAAGCCAACAGCCCCTATTGCAGCTGCAAAGCCTGTTAGCAAGACGACAGAGAAACACGCTGTCAACAAGGTCACTGACACACCAGTGGGTGAGGTTGAAAAAGCAGTTCATCCTGATTCACGTGCAGTCCGCAAACGTGCCGCAGAGAAATCTGATATTGAGATGGAACGCTTTCGAGTAGAAGTGGGCGAATCACACGGAGTAAAAGCCGAGAATCTTGTCGGAGCTATTGCTAATGAGGCGGGTCTTGATGCAGAATTTATTGGCCGAATAGACATCGACCAGAAGCACTCGTACGTAGAATTGCCAGCAGGCATGCCAAAGTTTTTACTTAAAGACTTGAAGCGCGTCTGGGTTTGTGAGAAGCAACTTAACATCTCACGTTTTGGCCAAGAAGGTAAGAGTGATGGCGATAGCGCGGAGCGAACAAAAGAACGTAAACCTCGAACTGTTGCTCCAAAAAAGAAAAAGAAAGACACTGATCATAAAGACCTAGCCACATCAAGAGATATGGCAAGTTCTGACGTAACAGACGACCAGAAACGCGAGAAAAAGAAGAAAGAAAGACACCGCACTAAAAAGAACAAAGGCAAGCGTAAAGTAGACAGCTAATTTTGGTGCTTTACACAGCCTCGACTTCCGAGACTGATTGCACCGAACACGCTAACAACAATGTATAGCCAGACTTACCAGCGTGGTGTTACGTACGTTATCCTCGCTGGTATCTTTCTCAGCCTAGGCGGCCTGTTTATTCGATTCATTGAATCGGCTGATGCCTGGACGGTGCTCTTCTATCGCTCATTGACGTTTTCTGCAAGCGTCTGCTTGTTTATGTACCTGCGTGACGGTGCCAAGTTCACACAGCGGTTTAAACAAATAAGACCCCAAGACCTTATTGTCAGTGTCAGCCTAGCGTTAGGCTTTATCGCTTTCGTGCTCAGCATGTTCGCCACCAGTGTGGCCAACACGGTCCTCATTCTAAGTACAGGTCCTGTGTTTACTGCATTGTTAGCGTGGGCTTTGTTGCGAGAAAAAGTGAGCCGAGCCACCCTGCTAGCCATGCTCTTAGCATTTGCTGGTGTGACCATCATGGTCTCAACCGGCTTATCCGCCAGCGACAAGCTTGGTGTGCTTTATGCCTTTGCGGCGGTGGCATCGTTCGCTGTAATGATTGTCACTTTGCGCGCAGCACCTGCAGGCAAAGACATGCTCGCCCCCACCGCTCTGGCAGGCTTTGTGGCCGCGATTCTGGCACTGGCCTTTATTCCTACGTTCAGCATATCCGCTCGCGATCTTTCGTTATCTATAGGCTTGGGCTCTGTACAAATTGGCCTTGGGTTTATTCTTATCACATTGGGCTCACGCACAGTGCCCGCTGCGCAAGTACCACTACTGGCCCTTGCAGAAACTGCGCTGTCACCGTTATGGGTCTGGCTTTTTGTTAACGAAACGCCTGCGCGCAACACCCTTATTGGAGGCAGTATTGTATTGTTAGCAGTAATTTTTCAAGGCTATGTTGGGTTACATAAACCTACCGCTAAACAATGACGAATCGATTCAGAATTGCCCAAGCGATGGCGAGCATGTACGCCCAATGCTCAACCAACGCAGAATATACTAGCGAGTATTTGTTCGGAGAAACCGTACTTCTTGCTGATGAACACTGTAGCTCTCCTAACGTTCCAGCTAACAATAATACGCATCCTGATTCAAACCCTGGCGCAAACTCAGAAGCAAGATTAGACTGGGTGCATGTAAGAGCGGAACGTGACGATTACACCGGGTACATGCAGCGAACAGATCTGCAAGCTGCACCCACAGAGCAGTGGCAACCGACACATTGGGTGGCGCAACGCAGCACTCTGGTATTCACGGAGCCATCCATAAAAAGCGCCGTTCTTTATCGATTACCATTTTTGTCAAAGCTCTGCGTTGAAGCGCAACACAAGCAATCATTTATAGCCCTACAAACAGGCGGCTACATCTGGGCAACACACGTACTCACCTGTGATCAGTTTATAAAACAGAATGCTCTGCAACTGGCCCAGACCCACTTCCTTGGCGCACCCTACTTATGGGGTGGCTGCTCACCCGATGGTGTTGACTGCTCTGGTCTTATTCAGGCATTAGCTTTAGCTAAAGGCATCAGATTGCCTAGGGACAGTGGTGATCAGGAGAACTTCCTGGAGCACACAATAACGCGACAGACACGCCAAAGTGGTGACCTTGTTTATTGGCCCGGGCATGTAGGCATTCTTGTGGACAGTGACACCGTGCTACATGCCACAGCGCATTCGCTCAGTTGCACACAAGAACCATTGATAGATGTGGAGGCACGTGCAGGAAAGCTCAGGTCTATAAAGCGACTTTTCTAGGCTCGATAGATAGCCCGAAACAAAACCACGCACCGTGTAGAACATACAATGCCTATAGCCAATTTTTAAATGGCTTTAATTTGAATAGGATTCGTCTTTAGTATCGTGTCACTAGATTGTTAGCCATACTACATTTCTCGCAAAATGATGGTTCCGGCAGCTCCAGCCATTGCAACAGCGGCCACTCTATGCAACCGCTGCTGCGCTGTCGAACTTGACAGTATCTGGCGGATCGCGATCGCACCAAGGATGTATATTGACCCAACACCCAATAGCACAAAAATAGTGACAGGCACAAGAATTCCAGCCCAACTAACAAACGTGATGTTATTTAAATCGAGTACTAGCGGTAGCAAAGCCAAATAGAATGCGATAGCTTTAGGGTTCCCCAACGTTATGACGAGCCCTGTAGCCACCGCTGCACGTAGTTCATGCCTTGTATTTTCACCCCCAGACATTTCGTGATGTTCAGCGCTCCAGAACTGCCAAGCAAGATAGAGTAGATAAGCAACGGAACCCCAACGAATAATCGTGAATAAAGTGCCAAAGCTAGTAGCGATTAACGCTAAACCAAAAACAGCAAAAGACAGATAGAGAAAGTCTCCGATAATCACCCCACACAGCATTGCATAGCCTGCTTGAGCACCCGAGCCAACACTTCGCGCAACCAACGCAGTTATACCCGGGCCAGGGATAGCTACCGCTACGCCCAACGCCAAGGTATAGGCTAAAATGTCTGTCAGAGTGATCATCAGAAAGTACGCAATGGCACGATATTGTTATCCATTCTATTCACTGGTAGATGACACTTGTCCATCTTCTCGGCGTAACTTAACTAACGACTGTGATAGCGGGCAGGGTTGTGTTTTATAGATTCTAAGCACAGGATGTTCTCCAGCTTCTGTCAACAAGTCGTGCTTTAATCCAAACAAAAACGGATACCACTCTCGAGACAGGGGCGTTTTCCAACGCCACAAACAATGTTCAATAGCGGCTCGTATCGTATCGTCGTCGCACAGTTGGTTCTCGCCAGTAGTCTGTGAATTCTGATTGAAGACAGGATAGAGAAAGTACTGAGCTATAGTGAAGAACTGTTCGGGCACGTTGTGTCGACGTAATGTATTTTGCCAAATAGTCGTAGTGGATTTTTCATCATTACTCAACGTGCTGGGTATATCCAATTGGAGCTGCTGAGCCATCAGTTCCAGTAATAGGCAATCTGTATTGATCATTCCTGTCGGGTTCAGCAGTATATTGTTAACACCGTGCCTCAGCCGCCAGGGGCCCACAAAGAGCCGACGCGGACAATAATCGTTTGCGTATAAGTTATCCCAGATAACCACCTCATGTTCCACACCTGCCGCGCCATCCACACGCAAGCTGTTTATAGACTGTGCATCGATCTGGCGCGCGACAACATCAGACCCGCAGTAAAGTACAACATGGTGCTGATCAAGAGTGCTCATGAAATTGTGCAAATAATCGGGCGCCTCTGCAGTTAGCTCATCAGCATAGATTCGTGGAGTTACCCAAAGACATAAGCTACCCGTGCAATCGTTATCAGGCTTTAATGCAGTTTGCACAAGAGACGAACAGCTCAATGACTTGGCCAAGGTATTTGCTAACGCCGCATGGGCGGCACCTTCTGATGTGAATTCACCACTACGCTGTGCAAAATCCGCATCTATATCATCCATAAGCAGCGAAATACAATCGGCTCCTTCTATCAACAATATCTCGCATTTTTCTTTGAGTCGTTGGAAATCACGACCATCGGGCAAGTGCGAAAAATCGAAGTTCAGCCCAGGCGCAACGCCTGCAACCACGTGAATGCCCCGTTGTGTTGCTTGTGTGCAAAATTCCCGGAAATGCTCTCGCCACGATAAATCATAGGCTGTGCGCCATTCCAAGCGATGCCACGGATCTTCTTTGGGCGCGTAGTAGTACGTGTTGAGGTTGAGCTGCTGCAGGGTGTCGAGTATCTGCAGTCTTTCCTGCCAACTCAACAGCTTGCCGTAATAGCCCTCTGCATAACCTTGGTAAGGCCCTTTCATCACACGGTAGTAATTCAGCTTAAATTTGTGGGTCAGCCTAGCACGCGAGCCTCGATAACACTGGCACACACACAATGGAGCCGCTATAGTTTGCCAACTCTCTACAAAACGATACACACACCATGACGGAGACAGCTGCTAGCCCTAAACCCTCCCTGAACGTTTATGCCGATAAACGTATGCTGCGCATTTTGTTGCTAGGGGCTATGAGTGGTTTCCCTTGGGTATTGATAGGCAGTGCCCTATCGTTGTGGCTCAAGGAAGATGGTATGAGCCGAAGCACCATTGGCTGGGCATCACTGATTTTTGGCGTGTACACCATCAATTTCTTGTGGGCACCCTTAATTGATCGCCTGCGAATACCTTGGTTGACAGAACGAGTAGGACAACGCAAAGCGTGGATATTGTGCTTACAGCTGATCATCCTGCTTGCGCTATTTGCATGGAGTACGCTGAGCCCAACAGAAAACCTTGCATTGGTCATAGCGCTTGGATTAGCTATCGCCATTTGCTCAGCCTCTCAAGACATCACCATTGATGCATTGCGAATTGAGCAAGTTGGAAGACACGAGTCCTCAGCCATGGCTGCCGGAGCTGCAATAGCGGTTGTTGGGTGGTGGACTGGCTACAAGCTAGGGGGATTTGCGGCGTTAATGATCAGTGACCATCTACAAACCAGTGGTGTTGAAAACTATTGGCAGATGACTTTTCAGATTCTTGCCATTCTTATTGCATTGATGAACGCCCTGCTGCTACTCATCCCCGAAGCCTCTTGGCGTGAACGACAACAAGCACAGGCCGCAGATCAGCAGAACATAGGCTCTAAAATCGGTACTGGTAGCAACAGTTTGCTGTCTTGGCTCGGTGCAACTATCGTGGCCCCTTTTGTCAGTTTTTTTCGTCACAACGGTGTATCCGTTGCCCTCTCAATTCTGGGTTTTATTTTCCTGTTCAAACTCGGCGAAGCCTTTGTTGGCAAGATGTCGATCATTTTTTATAAAGAAGTAGGATTTTCTAAATCCGATATTGCCATCTATTCGAAAGGACTCGGCTGGATAGTTACCGTCATCTTTACGTTGATTGGCGGCTGGTTTGCCGTTAAGCAAGGCATTGTTAAAGCCTTGTTCGTTGCAGGTATTGCGATGGCCGTAACCAACCTGATGTTTTCTATTATGGCGTGGACAAACGAGCCTTCACTTTGGTTGTTTGCCGCGTCAGTGCTGATTGATGATGTCACCGCGTCCATCGCCACTGTGATTTTTGTCACGTTCATATCGCTGCTGGTGGACAGGACCTACACAGCAACTCAGTACGCTTTGCTTGCCTCGCTAGGTACCGCTGGTCGAACATTTATCGCGGCATCGTCCGGCGCCATGGTGGATTTTTTAGATGGCGACTGGGGGCTGTTTTTTGTAATAACCGCTCTGATGGTTATTCCATCGTTGCTATTGCTATTAACACTTCGCAAGCGGTTTTCAAGTATCGAGCAGATGCAAACTGATCAGGCCAAGACCCTCTAGGCAGGTGGCGGAAGAGTCGCCTTTAGGCCACGTGAAGCACACCAGCTTGCCACGTCGAAATTAGGGCATGTTTTGTCCGTGTAGCTAAAATCACGATGCCCACAGATGGAGGCTTGTGGGTATTGCTCTAGCCAGTGTTTCAAGATGCTCTCCAAGGCATTAAACTGTGCATCGGTGAACGTATGCCGCCCTATCATGCACACCCCAAGGCTAATCTCGTTGTGCCCATACACATGGGCGCCTTGCCAGTAATCAGGGCGGCCCATCTCAATGTCGCCTGTGCGCGTAATAACGCGATGATAGCCGGTGCCATGCCAGCCAAAACCCAAATGCATTTGATGAATCTCACGAGCACCGATAGCTTCGTCATCAGGTGTATCCGAGCAATGTACAACAAGGTGCTTAATGGCAGCAGGGTCAAGCATGAGCGCAGGTATCGTTAATCAATCGAGATGAACAATACTATCTGATCTGGCTATGTGAACATGGCCTTTCATTTCTTAACGCTGTTTGTATTGTGTGGGGCAATACGCACGAGCCACGCCCTCAGGCCGCTTTGCTACATGCTTGGTGCTACGGTTACTCACCCGCTTTCGCCACAGCCGGAATGAGCCCGGTTTCATGTGCGTTCGCATCAGCTTGATAACCTGCGGCTCGCTAACGCCAAAGCTTGCAGTGATCGCGTCAAACGGCGTGCGATCTTCCCACGCCATCTCAATAATGCGCGATAGTTCACTTTCGGAAAATGTGGGTAGTTGTTTACTCATGAGAATTTATACGACGTCAGCGACAAGCAGATTAGGAAATGCCATATCGTGTATTTGCATGCCCAAACTGCGAAGCAAGCGACACGTCGCAAGCGTTGGTGCACCTGATGTCATGATCGCCAGATCCTTGTTATTGCTAACAGTTGACAGCGGATTGGCTTCTGGCAGGCTGCCAGATTCACGGTTAAGCACGCGATACGCTTGCCGAGCCACTGCGGGTGACGGGTCTAGCCAATCAACGGGCCACGGCGCCACCTTGCGCATCTCATTCACCAAAAACGGATAGTGCGTACAACCTAAGGTTACGATATCTGTTTTACGGGTGCCATCCTGAACAAAGCAGGCGCGTATTTCTTCCCTCAAGAGCTCTAAGTCTATGGTTTGCAGCTGCATGTGCTGTTCAGCCATACGCGCCAACTGTGTAGCACCCACTAGGTTGACCTCACATTGACTGCCAAACTCACTGATCAAATTTTTTATGTAGGGTCGACTTACCGTGCCAGGCGTTGCCAGCACGCTCACAAGTCCAGAGGCGGTGCGCTCTGCAGCCGGTTTAATTGCGGGGACGATACCGACAAAGGGAATAGAAAAACGCGCCCGCAAGGCAGGCATGATTAAAGTGGAAGCCGTATTACAAGCGACAATGGCAATCTTAGGGTCAAAGCGTTCGATGAGCGTGGCAAACAAACCGACCATACGCTCAGTGAGTGCTTGCTCTTCCCAATCGCCATAAGGAAAACCTGCATCATCCCCCACGTAGACGAACTGTTGCTCGTGCATGAGTAGCCGTGCTTCGCGCATCACTGACAAACCACCAATGCCTGAATCAAATAACAAGACACTCATGGCTTATGGCTAGACTGTATTACATACATTGATTGCAGAAAATATGTGGGAACCTGCGTAATCATAGCAATAGAGCGAGCGTATTTTTATTGCTGTTGAACAGACTCCTAGCCACCAATAAAAGACATCTCCACCTTGGGACGCAATACAGCCACTTGGGTACGTGTTTCGGAGTATTGATCTGTACGCAGAGACCATAATTTGGATAGCTCTTGAACCACACGGTCTTGGCCGTCGGATTCTCGCAACGCGGGGCGCAGATCATGTCCAGAGCTGGCAAACAAGCAGGTATAGATGCTGCCGGTAGCGCTGAGGCGTGCACGCGAGCAATCGCCGCAGAAAGGCGCCGAGACCGAAGAAATAATGCCCATCTCGCCACCACCATCATTGAAACGCCAGCGTTTAGCCACCTCACCCCGATAATTGGCCTCAACCGGCTCCATCGGTAGCTCGGCATTGATCCGTTCGGCTATTTGCGCACTGGTGACCACATGGGATAGATCCCAGGCATTGCTGTTACCTACGTCCATGAATTCAATAAATCGCAAGATATGGCCAGAGTTGTGGAAATACCGCGCCATGGGCAAAATGCTGTGATCGTTCAAGCCCTTCTTGACGACCATATTGACTTTGGTATCTACGAAACCCGCTTTGGCCGCATTGTCGATGCCGTCTAGAACATCTTGTACGCTAACGTCTACATCATTAACCCGCTTGAACGTCTCGTCATCAATGGCATCAAGACTAACGGTGATTCTTTGTAATCCAGCCTCTCTTAAGCTACGCGCGCGCTCAGCGGTTAATAGTGAGGCGTTGGTGGTCATGCTGATATCAGTGATGCCAGGTACTTGCCTGATTTGACTGATCAAAGCTTCCAGATCACGTCTTACCAAAGGCTCCCCACCGGTAATCCGAATTTTACTCACACCCAGCTGTGCTGCCGCCCGAACCACTTGTTCGATCTCTTCAAAGGTGAGTAATTGGGCGCGCGGCAAAAACTTATAGTCTTTGTCGAAGACCTCTTTAGGCATGCAATAAACACATCGAAAATTACACCGGTCAGTCACCGATATGCGTAAATCTCGAAGGGGGCGATGGAGAAGATCAGTGACTTGTGCTGAATCGCTCATCAGCCACCACCACGCTGAAAGCGTAAATCGAAATAGGCTTTGAATGCTTGCTGTTGCGCAGGCTCAACATCTTCGAACCGAAAGCTCACCACCGAATAAGGTAGGCAGACCGATGCTATGCGTCTTTCCTGTGTAGGACCAAGATGAATATGCAGGGAACCGCTGTACAGCTTGGCATGCACGTTGTCGCCTTGTGTTTCATACACATGCTCACCCATTGCTCGTGGCAACAAACGCCAGAAGTCATCGTGGGTGAGGCCCATTTCTCGACTGTACTCAATGACTGGAATGCTCATGATGTGATTGTAGCCGCACAGAACACTCGTTGAACCGCGTGTATGTTCTGGTGTAGTCCTAGGTGTGAACAGATCATCAGTTTTTCCTTATCCACCTGCCACCGGCGGCCAAACAGCCAGCACATCATTCTCTTTGAGCACTTGCCGCTGATCACGATCTGCATCGCAATGAAACACACCATTAACCAGGACCAGATGGGCAAGCTCTCGCGGCACCTTGAATTGATCAATGATGTCGTTTAGCGAGGCATTGTCTGCAACCTCTATCTGCACAGCATTGCGTACCGTACCGGAAGGCAGTAGGTGTTGTAATGTTGCGTAAAGCTTAAATGTGATTTTCATGTTAATTAACTAAGCTACAGCCAACATAATGGTCGTTGTGAGTTTATCAGGCAGGTCCCATGGCCACATGTTGGGCTTGCGCACTGGCAAGGTAGGCCTCAGATATGCGGTTAGGCTCATGCATTAGCTTGTCTTTCCATACTCCCAGATGAGCGCCCGTTTGAATCAGTCCGCGCATAACACCCACATGTTGTGTCATACCCAGACTACTAGCACCCACCAACACATCGCCCTTGAATTGTAGATTCAGGTATTTGAAATTTTCAACATCTGACATCTCAGCCGTTTCCCCGCCCTCAACGCCCATCCACATACCAAACGATGTAGAGATGAGACCTACGGTATCCAATACGTTCATATTCAGATTACCGGGATGCGGTGTGCGATTACCAAACACCATGTTGCTGGCTGCCAGCTTGCCATGTTCAACGGCCGTTGGCTGTATGGCCTGTACATAGTAATCACCGGTAGACAGATCACGACCTTGAGCAACATCACCAGCGGCGAACACATCGGGCGCTGAGCTTTGCATAAAGTCATCTACCACGATACCCATATCGACTTCGATACCACTGCCCTCCAGAAATGCCGTGTTAGACCTCACACCTGTGGCGCAGATGACCACGTCAGCGGACAATGTCTGGCCGTCCTTGGTGATCACGGATAGCGGATCTTCTCCTGTGTTGGTGTCGATGCGAGACACTGTAGTTGAGGTCAGAACCTTAATGCCTTTGGCAACACACCAATCCTTGATCATGGTGCCCATCACCTCATTGGTCATTCGCGAGACCATGCGGTTTTCCATTTCTACCACTGTTAGATCAACACCACGTGCCGCCAATGCTTCCAGAATGATGCAGCCGATGAAACCTGCACCCATAAGAATAACCTTGGAACCCGGCTTTGTAGACTCAACAATTTTATGGGAATCTGCCAGTGACCAGCAGTTGTAGATTTTATCTGAATCAATGCCTGCAATAGGCGGACGAGTTGCCGTGGCACCAGAGGCCACCAGCAGCTTGTCGTAATCGATTGTCTCACCCCCAAGCAACGTGATGCGCTTGGTAGAGGTATCTACTGAGCTAGCACGGCCGCTCTTGAGCGTGATGTTCAATGCTTCAAAGTGGTTTGCATTCTTTCGCAGATAGGTGCCCTCTGCCTTGATATTACCCACCAGATAATAGGGTAATGCCATGCGCGAATAGGGCGGGACATCTTCAGCCACTAGCATGGTGATCTGCCCGCTAGGATCAAATTTGCGCAGATGCTCCGCCGCATTAACACCTGCAGGCCCTGCACCAATGATCACGTAATGCATACTTCAGTTCCTTAGTTGCTTGCGTTAAGTTTCCAAACGACCAAGGGCGCAGACTAGCTGCGCCCTTGGCTTTTTTAACGGAATGGTACAAACATCAGTTTGCGATCCGCTGCGCTAATTCACCCTTACTGGGTGGGCTTAGCTGGGCAGTGCCCACTTCTGTCGTGTCTCGTCAGTCATCGAACCATCAACCGAGTAGCCACGCAATTGATAATACTCTGGCAACATCTTGTCGAGTTCGCATACACGTCCTTTAGCAGGACCTACATTAGCGCCATCCTTTAGTAGACGTGCAGGCAAGGTATCGTCAGCACCGGTTATTCCGGCCTTTTGATTGAAATCTTTCTCAAGATTCCAGATACGCTCACCCACTTCCATCATACGATCGGTAGACCAATCGCCTTCACAGGCAGCATCTACCTGTGGAGCAATATCGTCCATTGTCCAAGCGAAGGTGGTGAACACGCATAGGCCAGCCGAATCGACCGCTGCAGTTGCATCCTGAAACGCTTTAACAAGACCTGCCTTACCTTCAGACTGCAGTGGATCGGTTTTTTCTGGAATACCGAGAATTTCAGAAGCAACGGTATAACCACGTAGGTGACAAGCACCACGATTAGCGGTGGCATAAGCCAGACCCATGCCCTGAATACCCCGTGGATCGTAAGCAGGAAATTCCTGACCTTTGACCGTCATGGACAATTCTGGACGCCCGTACTTTTCGCACAGTCGCTTTGAACCTAGACCTAGATCGACACCAAAGCCTTCGCCTTTTGCCGTGATCTCAGCAGCCCAACAAAGTGCCTCAGCTGAACCGAATTTAAGTTCAACGCCACCAGTATGCTCAGTGGTAATCACACCTGCTTCAAACATCTCCATAGCGGCAGCCACTGTGCACCCGAATGAGATAGGGTCCATGCCGTCTTCGTTGCACAGAAAATTAACGTACGTGAGTGCATCGATATCGTCGACACCTGTATCCGGCCCCAGAGCCCACGCTGCCTCGTATTCCAGACCACCAGAATTAACCCAGTACTCAGGCTTATCTTTCACCGAGAAGTGAGTTCTGTCGATGGTTGAGATTCGGCCACAGGCGATGGTGCACGAGTAGCATGCGCCG
>JALZWO010000187.1 GCA_023300375.1 Granulosicoccus sp.
GCACCACCACAAATAAACAGGATATTGGAAGTGTCAACCTGTAAGAACTCTTGCTGAGGGTGCTTTCGCCCGCCTTGAGGTGGCACTGATGCAACAGTACCTTCAATCAATTTCAACAACGCTTGCTGGACACCTTCTCCAGAAACATCGCGGGTGATACTCGGATTGTCAGACTTGCGAGAGATTTTATCAATTTCGTCGATATAGACGATACCGGTTTGCGCCTTCTCAACGTCGTAATCACATTTCTGCAGCAGTTTTTGGATGATATTCTCAACGTCCTCGCCTACATAGCCCGCTTCAGTAAGCGTGGTGGCGTCGGCGATTGTGAAAGGCACGTTAAGGGTTCGAGCCAACGTCTCAGCAAGTAACGTTTTGCCTGAACCTGTAGGACCAATAAGCAGTATATTGCTTTTTGCTAGCTCTACATCGCCCTTCTTATCCTTATATTCCAAACGCTTGTAGTGGTTGTAAACCGCTACTGACAAAATTCGCTTGGCCTTCGATTGACCAATGACATACTGATCGAGAAGCTCATTAATTTCGTGAGGCTTCGGCAGAGCACTATTCTCCTCGGTGCTCTGTTCTTGCATTTCCTCTGTAATGATGTCATTACACAGGTCAACGCACTCGTCGCAGATGAAAACAGACGGACCTGCAATAAGCTTCCTTACCTCGTGCTGGCTTTTGCCACAAAACGAGCAGTAAAGCAGCTTGCCGTCGTCTTTCTTGTCTTCGTGGTCACTCATTTTCTTCACTTACCTCTGGCCTAAGCTCACATTGCCGTGTTTTCTCAAAAAATTCAAGCAGTAAACCACTGCTCAAATTCGAGTGCCAATCTGGTCGGTTAAAACCAGATTAGACATACCTGTAACGAACAACCCTAAGAGTTCACCAGACACGCTTCTAAGCCGTGCTTGGTAAACCGCGCCAGAAACACCCTGCCGCGTCAAATATTCAGCGTCGTACGTATGCAAGCGTCAGAGATTTCAGTCTAGTTTAGGAGAACTATCCTTATCCACTGATACTACCTTGGCACCTGCTGATGAAACACTGGCTTCTTCGTCCCTTGTCTGAACTATTCTGTCGACTAATCCATACTCCACGGATTCTTCTGCAGTCAAAAAACGATCTCGTTCAGTGTCTTCCTGTACTTTCTCTACGCTCTGACCACTGTGATGGGCCATTAAATTGTTCATTCTCTCCTTTATCGACAGAATTTCTCTCGCATGAATATCTATATCCGTGGCCTGTCCCTGAAAACCGGCCGAAGGTTGGTGAATCATGACTCGAGAATTAGGAAGAATGAACCGTTTACCAGGCTGACCTGCGTTTAACAGGAACGCTCCCATACTAGCTGCCTGGCCAATACACAGAGTACTGACGTTCGGCTTGATGAACTGCATGGTGTCATAAATAGCCATTCCAGCTGTCACTGAACCACCAGGGGAGTTGATATAGAGAGAGATATCCTTATCTGGGTTATCGGACTCCAGAAACAATAATTGGGCGACGATTAGGTTAGCCATATAGTCTTCGACTTGACCAACCATGAAAATTACACGCTCTTTCAGAAGCCGCGAGTAAATATCATAAGAACGCTCACCTCTAGACGACTGCTCCACGACCATGGGAACCAAACCGCCAGCAGCGGAAGGACCAAAGCCTGCAGAACCCATTGGCTGTCCGTTCGAATGCATTGCAGTACTACCCCATTCAGGTCGTGAAATCATTATCAGCTGTTCTCGTTGTCGTCAGCACCTGGAACTTCAGGTGCAGGTGGATTCATGATGTCTTTAAAAGACGTCGGCTCATCTGTTACGGATGCCGATTCAAGAACTGTGCTAGTCACAGCCTCTTCCAGAACTAATCCCTCGATATTTTTCAACATCTCTTCGTTACCGTAGTAATAATCAACTATTTGCTGGGGATCTTGGTAAGAAGATGCAAGTAACTCGATCCGGCTTCTTACAGCCGCTGCATCTGCTTTGAGGTCTTGCTTTTGGATGATTTCACTAACTACCAGGCCAAGCTGTACTCGTTTGGTAGCCTGCTCAGTAAACAGCTCACTGGGCAGAGCCGACACATCTGTACCTTCAGGCATTTGCTCCAACATCTGTTTTTTCTGACGTTCAGTCTCTTCAGCCACTAAAGCGGCAGGAACATCGATAGGGTTTAGCTTAACAAGACCATCCATCACTTGGTTTTTGACTTGGCCATCAACTCGCTGATTAAGCTCACGCTCCATATTTTTGTGAATATCTGCCCGTAAGCTGTCTACAGTGCCGTCTTCTATGCCAAAACTCTTGACCAAGGCCTCGTCTAGTTCAGGCAGGCTAGGCTCTTTCACTTCATGTACCGTGATGTCGAATTCCGCTTCTTTTCCCGCAAGATGTTCTGCTTGATAGCTTTCGGGGAAAGTCACTTTGATCGTTTTTTCTTCGCCCTTGGCCAATCCCAGTAGTTGGGTCTCGAATCCGGGAATCATTTGGTTAGTGCCTAGCACCAATGGCGCCTTCTCGGCCTTTCCACCGTCAAACTCCACACCATCGATACGGCCGGTAAAGTCTATGACGATCTGGTCATCGTTAGCTGCTGCCCTACTCACTTCCGCGTATTCGACACGTTGCTTGCGTAGGTTATCAACCATTTCGTCAATGTCTTCGTTGCTAATGGTTACTTGTGGACGGGTAACTGTAATCGTATCGTTAAATACGGGGTCGAATTCTGGGTAGACCTCAAAAGTAGCCACAAAACTAAAGCCACTCTCCTCGCCATCAACCTTTTCGCTTGGTTCTATGCTGGGCTGGCCCGCTGGGCGAAGGTTTTCTTGCTGAACGGCGTCGTAGTAAGAGCGATTGATCATTGACCCAAGCACTTCACTGCGCACTTGCGGCTCATAGCGCTTTTTGACAACCTTGAAAGGCACCTTACCGGGACGAAAACCGTTCATCCGAGTCGTCTTGCTCAGACTCTGCAGGCGCTCCGCGACTGCCTCATCGATGTCCTCAGACGGCAGGGCAATGGTCATCCGACGCTCTAGACCCTGAGTGGTTTCAACTGATACTTGCATGCTTGCCTCTGATGACCTCCAACAAATCACCTCTAGGAGCTCTGAAATCTGAGCTCACTTCGTTGTTCGTCAAAGGTCAGGTGAAGTGCCCGCTTGGAAAGGCACAAATCTGGTGCGAAAGGGGAGACTCGAACTCCCACGTCAATGACACTGGTACCTAAAACCAGCGCGTCTACCAATTCCGCCACTCTCGCAGGGTGAAACTTAAGCTGGTCATTATAGCGGAAATGACAAGCTAATTAGTGCACATTACTAAACTAGTCTAGCAACCATGTGGACGCCCAAGCTAGGGTCCAAAATTACAGCCGGCAGATAGCAAAAATTGCCGAAGCTGACACTGCCTTAAAATGCCAGCAGGTTACATGCACATGACACTACTTTTCGAACTCATTCTGGTGGGGTGAACGACGGGATTCGAACCCGCGACCACAGGAATCACAATCCTGCGCTCTACCAACTGAGCTACGCTCACCACGGCAGAATTCAATAAACTTCCAACAGCTGCGAAAAGCCAGACTGTTCAGAAAACAAAAATACTCGTAAAAACTGGGAAGCGCCTGAGCAACTGGCCCCACCCTACCAACCTATAAATTGAACCTTATTTGATCAAAAAAGGCTGACTGACAAGCACTAATTCAGCTAGGAGTTGCGCTTTGAATCCAACGCCTGCACATCCACGATGAGGGTGGTGCGCCCGGCAGGACTCGAACCTGCTACCCTCGGCTTAGAAGGCCGATGCTCTATCCAGATGAGCTACGGGCGCTCATGCCGCTGATGAACAAAACGGTTTGAACCGCCAAAAATCACAACGATACTACTACTCGATGACATTGGTCGGGGTAGCAGGATTCGAACCTACGACCCTCTGCTCCCAAAGCAGATGCGCTACCAGGCTGCGCTATACCCCGAATCTTGTCTCTCGAGCCGCGCAATGATAACGGCAAGATGTCGCTAGGTCAACAACAGATCGAACATTTAGGTAAATCTTTTAATCTGAACTCTGCTTTTGACCCGTTCTAGACCTTCGTTCTTACAAAACCTAGACAATGAATACAAATGGTCAGTCTTGCTCGTCAATCCAGGTCATTTGAATAGCTTCCAGAATCCCTTCACTGGATTTTTCAGGATCATCATCAAACCCTTCGATGGCCAACACCCAAGCATGTAAATCTGTGAACCGCACGTACTGCGGATCGACATCTGGATGAGACTCACACAACTCGATGGCTATTTCTCGAACATCTACCCATTTCATTAATGTGGTGCCTCTGAGACCATGTTGATCGTGTATTTTGGAATCTCAATAATTAGATTTTTGTCTCCGACTATAGCCTGACAACTCAAACGAGACTCTGTATCCAGACCCCACGCCTTGTCTAGATAGTCTTCCTCTAGCTCGTCCGCTTCGTCAATGCTCTCTAGCCCTTCTCTTACGTGCACATGGCACGTTGTGCAGGCACAGGACTTCTCGCAAGCATGCTCAATATGCACCCCATTGCGCAACAGGGCGTCGCAAACAGAGATTCCGGGATCTACATCGAATTCTGCGCCTTCTGGACACATCTCTGGATGGGGCTCAACCTTGATCGTGGGCATGCTGCCAATCACTCCGCGTTAATGACTAAAATAAATTATTAAACTGAATTTTCACTGCTATGAAAAGCGCTGGAAACGCACTTTTCAGTCTGCTGTTTGTTCCTTGCGAGATAAAGACGCTTTATCGATGTCATCTATACCTTGACCCTGCATCATACGTTTTACCGTGGCATTCATGCGCCGTTCAACGAATTCACTGCTGCCACGCTCGAGATTTGCGACAGCCTGTTTGATGATATCTCGGTCATCGTCTTGATTAGCTGCCTCTAACTGCTCAATCAGGACTTGAATCGAAGAATACTCGTCCGTTGAAAGATGTACGCTGCCATCCGCATTTAAAGCACTGTTGATAGCTTCAATTACTCTAGAGGCCTCCACCTTTTGCTCCTGCAGCAGACGTCTCTGCATATCATCACCGGCGTTGTCCATCGCCTCTCGCAGCATGTGCTCTATTTCACCGTCATTCAAACCATAGGAAGGTCTCACATCGACACTTGCCACAACACCACTTTGCTTTTCAAGTGCACTCACTGTAAGTAGGCCATCCGCATCGACCTGAAACAACACCTGAATTCGAGCAGATCCTGCAACCTTGGCAGGAAAACCTTTTAGCTCGAACCGAGCGAGTGAACGGCAATCATCAACAAGTTCTCGCTCACCTTGCAACACGTGCAAAGACATAGCGCTTTGACCATCCTTGTAGGTGGTAAATTCTTGGCCTCGGGTTATTGGAATCGTTGTGTTGCGAGGTATCACCTTTTCTACCATTCCACCCATGATTTCCAGACCAAGAGACAGTGGTGTAACGTCAAGTAGCAGTAGGTCGTTATCTGTTTTGTTACCAGCCAGCATATCAGCCTGAATAGCAGCTCCAACCGCTACCACTTCATCAGGATTGATAGACGTCAGAACAGGCATTTTGAAGAATTCGCTAACTTTCTCCCTCACCAAAGGGATGCGCGTAGATCCACCCACCATGACTACCGCGCGCACATCGTCGATGTCGACATCAGCATCTCGCAAGACTCGACGACAAGGCTTCAAAGTCCTGGCAACGAGCGGTGTGATGATAGCGTGGTACACGTCTAGCGAGATCTGCCCTACAAAGGTGGGGCTACCATCAACACTAAATTCGACGTCTACTGAATCATGGTCGCTCAATGACTCTTTAAGTAACCGCGCGTACCGCTTTGCATCAGAACGAGCCTGTTCACTGATTAGCTTATCAACACCAGCTTGCTGCATCAGCCAGCCAACCAACGCGTTATCGATGTCGTCACCGCCCAATGAAGTATCACCTGCAGTCGCAAGCACCTCAAAGATGCCACGCTGCATCTTCAATAGAGACACGTCGAAGGTGCCTCCACCTAAATCATAAATGGCGACAATTCCCTCCTCTTCGTTGTCTAGCCCGTAGGCCACAGCCGCAGCTGTTGGCTCATTGATGAGCCTTAAAACATTGAGACCAGCGAGTGTTGCCGCGTCTTTAGTGGCTTGGCGCTGAGCATCGTCAAAGTAAGCCGGCACGGTTACAACCGCTCCCATTAAATCACCACCCAACGTTTGTTCAGCAGTGGCTTTCAGCGTTGAGAGAATGGCAGCTGAAACATCAATGGCCGTTTTGTTTCCTGCCTGCGTTACAAACGCGGGTAGCGGACCACTGCTCACATCGAAATCATAGTGATCAGCAAGCCACGAACCTTCTAGATCGTTAGCCCCTTTCCCCATCAAACGCTTCGCAGAGCGAACTACACTCTTGGAATCGACATCGCTGGTGTGAGCATCGAGACCGACCACCGTCTTAACATCAGACACATAAGCTACAACGGAGGGCACCGAGCGATGACCGTGCTGGTCAGCAAGCACATCTGCCGAACCACTGCGCACCGCAGCGACAAGCGAATTGGTTGTCCCAAGATCGATACCTATAGCTAGTTTGTGCTGATGTGGTGCCTCTGATTGGCCGGGTTCAGCAATTTGCAGCAGTGCCACGCCTGTATTTCCTTGTTGTTTTTGATGATAGGTTGTAAAAATGGACGAATAAAAGCAGGCTAGACAAGATTTTCAAATCATTATTGACCGATGTTTTACCTGCTAGCAAAGCAATAGTTTCACACATCCAGTCTTTCTTCTAGCTCTTTGATCTCTCGTAATAGTTTATCGAGGAACTGCCACTGCCGGGTAGTGACGCGAGCCTGCTCCCAGTCGGCTGACTTCGCAGCCTCTGCGAACGCTTCCGCCTGCTCAGAAACTAACCCTTTGATTTGTTTGCGTGTGCCAGCCAAGGTAGCTAGTGGATCTTGTGATTGTTCCGCTAGCTCAAGCGATTCTCGCAACTCCATTTGTTCCATCAGAAACATCGGATCCATGCGGGTGTCGGTTTCGTCGTCGATGTCTATGCCGTTTAGCTGCAGCAGATACGAAGCGCGCTGCAAATCTGCCCTTAGGGTCTGGTAACCTTGATTCACAAAGCTTGCAGCCTGCATTGACCAACGTCGTTCGCTGTCGGGTCTCGAGGCAAATTTGTCAGGATGTAGGTGCTTTTGCAGCTCGTTAAAGCGAGACACCAATAGCTCCTGATCCAAGGTGAACGTGTTTTCGACCCCAAATAACTCAAAAAAATCGGAAGTAAGATCAATCTGCATGATGGAGACGGTGAACCTTTAGAAAAGGGCTCTATGTTGAAAGTGAAAAAACAAGACGACGATGGTCTACGCAACTCCCCCGCTATCGGCTTTGACTGCAACACTACCTGACGGTCGTTCGTCGCTAACAAGGATCGCTTGGATGTTGTCCAAGAATAGCTTCCTAAAAACTATTCTCGGACGGTGCACCCGCTTATATGGTGAATGACTCCCCACAACCACACTCATCCTTAACATTGGGATTCTTAAATTTGAATCCCTCGTTAAGACCTTCTTTTGTGTAGTCGAGCTCGGTACCCGCCAGAAAGACCAGACTTTTTTTATCTATGACAACCGTCACTTGGTTATCCTCGAAAACCTCGTCGTTGGCAGCAACTTCATCAGCGAATTCCAGCACGTAAGCCAAGCCGGAACAACCCGTTGTTTTTACTGCCAGGCGTAAGCCAATTCCCTTGCCACGCTTATCCAAAAAACCTTTGATATGAGCAGCGGCTCGATCTGTAAACGTTACACCCATGACGACAACCTCCAAGGACGATCCTTTATTAGCTAGCTACAGCAGCTTCTTTGTCTGTTTCGCCACGCTTTGCTTTGATATCGGCAATTGCAGCCGCGATAGCGTCTTCAGCCAATACAGAACAGTGAATTTTAACAGGTGGCAGTGCGAGCTCATCAGCGATGTGCTTGTTACGAATCTGGCCCACTTCTTCTAATGTCTTACCTTTCATCATTTCAGTCACTAATGAAGAAGAAGCAATCGCAGAGCCGCAGCCGTACGTTTTGAATTTAGCGTCTTCTACTACGCCATCTGCACTTACCTTGATTTGAAGACGCATAACGTCTCCACAAGCTGGCGCTCCGACCATACCAGTGCCTACGTTCGGGTCGTTTTTGTCAAGTACACCCACGTTGCGCGGGTTTTCGTAATGATCGAGTACTTTGTCGCTATAAGCCATGATGTTCTCCAGTGCTGTTTAAATTAGATTGTAAAGACGTTGTCTGAGTATTGCTACTAAGACTGTAAGCTGTTTCGCGAGTGACTAGTGAGCCGCCCATTCAACGCTGTCCATATCGATACCTTCGTTATGCATATCCCATAGTGGCGACAGATCGCGGAGTTTTTCAACCGCTTGCCGCGTCTGCTTGATGGTGAAGTCAACTTCTTCCTCTGTGGTGAAACGACCGATAGTAAAACGGATTGAGCTGTGAGCCAACTCATCGTTTCTACCGATGGCTCTTAGCACGTAAGAAGGCTCCAAGCTGGCGCTAGTGCACGCAGACCCACTGGAAACAGCGATATCCTTCATCGACATGATCAGGCTCTCACCCTCAACAAAGTTGAAGCTTACGTTCAAATTACCTGGGATTCGCTGCTCGAGATCACCATTAAGGTAGATCTCTTCCATGTCAGAAAAGCCATTCCACAACCGATCTCGCAAAACCCTCATTCGCTCGTTTTCTGAGGCCATCTCTTCTTGTGCAATGCGGAATGACTCGCCCATACCAACGCACTGATGAGTTGGCAACGTACCAGAGCGCATGCCTCTCTCGTGACCGCCTCCATGGATTTGTGCTTCTAGCCGGACGCGCGGCTTACGGCGTACGTAGAGTGCACCGATGCCTTTAGGGCCATATACCTTGTGCGCGCAAAGAGACATTAGATCCACATTCATCTCGTTAACATCAATGACAACCTTGCCGGGGCTTTGCGCAGCATCAACATGGAAAATAATGCCCCGCTCACGTGTGATCTTGCCAATGGCGGCGATATCCTGAATGACACCGATCTCGTTGTTCACGTGCATGATTGACACCACTGTGGTGTCTTCGCGAAGAGCGGCTTTGAACACCTCTAGGTCGAGAAGCCCGTTTTCCAGTGGATCAAGATAAGTTACCTCGAAACCCTCCCGCTCAAGCTGACGACAAGTGTCGAGAACGGCCTTGTGTTCAGTTTTCAATGTGACAATGTGCTTGCCTTTTTTGATGTTGAAACGCGCAGCACCTTTGATCGCCAAGTTGTCTGACTCTGTCGCGCCTGACGTCCAAACGATCTCTTTGGAATTTGCGCCCAGCAGATTAGCAACGTTGTCTCTGGCCTGCTCAACTAGCTCGTCGGCGTTCCAGCCGAAAGGATGCGAACGCGATGCAGGGTTGCCAAAATGCCCCTGATTTGTCAGACATTCCGCCATCTTTGCTGCAACTCGCTCGTCTACCGGCGTAGTAGCAGAGTAATCCATGTAAATTGGAATGTTAAGTGAACTCACGGTTTGGACCTCAGAGGTTAAAGTTGGTGGCAACTGTAGGAGCTGCGCGATCTGTCGTTATTACGTTTGTTGTACGAACTAAACTGGTTTTTGTATGCAGCTTATTTGGCATTAACAAATGGTTTTAGCTCGGAAAAATCAAGGATTGTTGGATCTTTTAGCACTATGCAAGACGTCTCTGGATAAGCATGCTCTCTTGAGCTATCCCCGGTGACAGCGGCGGCCTTTTGACACAGTGCCTGTCGATCATGTCTTGTAAGGAAACGCTACTAAGAAACTCTTCGATTTGCTCACTCAAGCCATCCCATAAATCATGGGTCAGACACCGGCCATGGCTGTGGCAATTTTCTTTGCCCGCGCACTGGGTGGCGTCTACTGATTCATTCACAGCGCTGATTATCTGCGACACAGCCACCTCTGACAAGTTGCGAGCAACCGAATAACCCCCACCAGGACCACGCGTGCTTGCGACCAAGCCTTGCTTTCTTAATTTGGAGAAAAGCTGCTCGAGATAGGATAGGGAAATTTCCTGTCTTGTGGAGATCTCTGCCAAAGAGACCGGCCCGCTCTGCCCGTGCAGTGCCAAATCCAGCATTGCTGTAACTGCATACCTACCTTTGGTCGTTAGCTTCATGTGCAGCGCTGCTCGAGTTGAGACTTGAGTATCACTTAACCGACTATTTTAGTCAAGTATATAACCTACTTTACAGCTTGGTTATTAATTCACTCAATTTCAAGGGTCTTACAGGGTGTGTGAGGGATCTTTAAGGGGAATTCTAGGAGTAAATACGCTCCAAACTACAGCAGATCGCCTAAGCGGTAACCTGGTTGATAGATTGTTAACCTGTTTTCTTGTTGAGTCTGTCAAGCTCAGCCCGCAGATCAGCTACCTGCTGTTGAAGCGATTCAACCGCACTCTCTAAAGGATCATCAATTTCGCCAGCCACACCATAGGCATCGAACTGCTGCTGCTGAATTTTTGCTTTTTTACGAACCAGTTCGAGACATCTTGAGTCTCGCTCACGGCATCTGACGATTTTTCCGGGCACACCCACAACGGTAGCCCCACTGGGGACCGGATGCAGCACTACCGCATTAGATCCAATCCGAGCATCCTCGCCAACGGTAAATGGACCGAGAATTTTAGCACCAGCCCCAACCACTACATTGTTGCCCAGCGTCGGGTGCCTTTTACCCTCATTCAAGGTTCTACCACCTAAAGTCACCCCTTGATACAAGGTGACATCGTCACCGATCTCGGCAGTCTCACCAATGACCACACCCGTGCCATGATCAACAAAAAAACGTCTACCGATAGTCGCCCCAGGGTGAATTTCAATTCCTGTCAGCCAACGTGCAATGTTGCCAAGAAAACGCGCAGGCCAACGCATCCCTCTTCCCCACAACCAGTGGTTAAGGCGATGAAACAGCAAAGCGTGCACTCCGGAATAACAGGTAAGAACGTCAAATACGTGGCGAGCTGCAGGGTCACGTTCGAATACGCACTGTACGTCTTCTTTGATCAGTTGCCAGATGGACATCACGATCACTTATCTATTTAAAGCTATATTATACGTTGTTAGTTATGAACTGACTGCCAACCAGAGCCGACTAACAACAATCATTGCCCAGATTTTGGATTTTCCGTGGCAGATAGAATACCTCTAAATAACGATAACTCGTTGGTAGACGGACGGTTAGACTCGAAGTAACGGCGGATCTTGCGTCTTAACAATCGTGGGTTTTCAGGATTCAAAAAGCCTGTATCAATCATTACACGATCGAGATGTTCGAAAAAGTGCTCCATCGAGGCACTGGTAGCCGGTTTCTCATCGTCATCCAACTCAACAGCTTGTTCCGAACTACCACCTTTCCATTTTCCCGGCATGGGTACAGGGGCGCCTTGCGGCACTGATTCAATCGCTTGAGATAGTTCGTACGCCACTACCTGTACAGCACTACCCAAGTTGAGTGAAGAAAATTCAGGGTTACACGGAATGCGTAGCAAGCGAGTACACAAATCGAGAGATTCATTACTCAGTCCAGAACGTTCTTGCCCAAACACCATAGCCACTCGATGATTCTGCGCAGCATCCGAGGCTGATAACTCAGCCAATTCGTCCGCAATATCACGGCACGACTTCAACGGTACGGCCAACTGACGGGCTCGCGCACTAGTCCCTATCACTGTACGGCAGTCTGCTATCGCTTCGCTCAAGCTACTGAATTTCTGAGCCTCTTTGAGGACATCATTTGCACCCGACGATCTGGCCAGCGCTTCATCGGATAGATGGGAACACGTATCCACCAAACGCAGCTTCATGAAACCCATGGTTTTCATCGCGCGCGCGGCGGCACCTAAATTTCCTGTGTGGGTTGTGCCCACCATGACAAATACTATTTCAACATTCATAGCTGAATGATGTCATACATCGTTCATAGAGTTGCCACTTACAATCGGTTTTAGCACTACACTATCCCACCTCCATTACTTAGGCGAACAGCCATGAATCCGATGCTCAACATCGGCATCCGAGCAGCACGCGCCGCCGGTAAAGTCATAACCCAGAACTTAGATCGATACGACCCTCTTTCAATAGAGAAAAAACAGCGCAACGATTTCGTTACCGAAGTAGACCGAAAAGCAGAAGCAGATATCATTGGCATTCTGCGTAAAGCCTACCCAGATCATGGCCTACTTTGCGAGGAGTCTGGTCTGATAGGCGACATGGACGCTGAGTACCAGTGGGTAATAGACCCTCTGGATGGCACCACCAACTTTATCCATGGGCTGCCACACTTCAGTGTGTCAATCGCACTGCTTAAGAACGGACGTCCGTTTCAAGCAGTCGTTTATGACCCTATGCGTCAAGAGTTATTCACCGCTGGCAAAGGGGAAGGGGCATTTCTTGATAACAAACGATTGCGAGTATCCAGCGCAGGTCGCTTAGAGGACGCTCTTTTAAACACAGGGTTTCCTTACCGTGACGGACAAGACCTGGATTTTTTTCAGCGCACACTTCGTCATTACACAGAAAATTCTGCAGGCGTCAGACGCTTGGGTTCTGCCGCGCTCGATCTAGCCTATGTGGCCGCTGGGAGAGTAGAGGGTTGTTGGCTCGTCGGTATGCAAAGTTGGGATATTGCAGCGGGCGCCCTCATCGTGCGAGAAGCTGGCGGGCTGGTCAATGATTTTGAAGGTGGCGATAGCTGGATGACACAAGGTGATGTCATTGCCGCGGCCCCCAAGATTCATCACAAGATGCTCGAAGTCATGAAGCCTTTGCAAGCCGCTAGAACTGCTAGTCGGTAAACAATAATCGGCTATGGATTCCCGCTTTCGCGGGAAAGAGGTTCTTTGCAGGCTGGATTCCCGCCCTCGCGGGAAACAGTTTTTTTGCAGGCTGGGCTTCCACCTGTGCGAGCATGAAGTGTTTATGCCCTATGGCATTGCATCATCAAGGTCAGCGCCTTCTTTTTCAACGGGCATCAGATCTTCCTTTGTAATACCCAGTTTTAGTACAGCAAGGCTTGCGACAAAGATGGACGAATAGGTTCCAACGAACACGCCCAGCAACAACGCCAGGGAAAATCCGTGAATAATTTTCCCACCCAGGAAAAACAGCGATAGCAGTACTAGCAGAGTGGTTCCTGAAGTAATGACGGTTCGCGTTAACGTCTGACTTATTGATGTGTTCATGATTTCAGCAGGGGTGCCTGTACGCATCGCAAGAAAATTTTCTCGGATGCGATCGAACACAACAATGGTGTCGTTGAGGGAATAACCGATAACTGCCAGTATCGCCGCCAGTATGGTGAGGTCAAACTCAATCTGAAATAGTGCAAAGAAGCCAACGGTAATGATCACATCATGCGCAAGGGCCAGCACTGAACCTACCGAAAATTTCTTTTCAAAGCGAAACCAAACATAAACAACGATACCGAAGAGTGCCGTTAAAACCGCTATCCCACCCTTTTCGCGAAGCTCTTCACCCACTTGAGGGCCAACAAATTCGACCCGGCGCATGGTGACTTCAGACTTGGCCGAATCAGCCAAAACCTTTAGCACCTCTGTACTTATCTCGGCACTGTTGGCCCCATCACGAGGTGCCATTCGAATCAGCACATCCGTACTAGTACCAAAAGTTTGCACCATCGACTCGGGCAATGTGTCGATGCTCAACGCAGCACGTATGTCATTCAGATCGGGAGCCTGCTCGTACCCCACCTCAATGGTGTAGCCACCCGTAAAATCCACCCCTAAGCTAAGCCCACGAATGGCTATGGCAAGCACAGCAACCGTCAGAAGTAGGCCGGAGGTAATCAAGGCGAACTGGTACCGCCCCATAAAGTCAAATTTGACGTCGCTAATCAGGTTTCGCATGTGTTTGATATCCGCTAGAGCTTGAGTAAGACGATCAGATAGGCAATGTGCTGAGACGACGACCGCCGTACAGCATATTGACCAACACCCGCGAACCAAAAATCGCTGTGAACATAGACGTTAAAATGCCTAGGCAGAGCGTAATGGCAAAACCCTTGATAGGCCCGGTTCCCATGCTAAAAAGTACAACCGCTGCAATCAAGGTAGTAATGTTTGCGTCAGCTATCGTAACGAATGCTTTGTCATAGCCTGAGGATATAGCCGATTGCACAGCACTTCCGGCACGCAACTCTTCGCGTATTCGTTCAAAGATGAGCACGTTGGCATCCACCGCCATACCCACCGTTAACACGATGCCGGCAATGCCTGGAAGCGTTAATGTCGCTTGTAGCATGCCTAACACGGCAATGATCATAACCACGTTGATGATAAGAGCAGACCCGGCAATCAAACCGAAAACTCGGTAGTACACACCCATAAACACGACAACCAAGGCAAGCCCAACGATTGCTGAGAGAAAACCTTGACGAATATTTTCCTTTCCAAGGCTGGGACCAATGGTGCGCTCCTCAACAATCTGCACGGGCGCTTTCAAAGCTCCTGCCCTGAGTAGCAAGGCCAAATCGGCAGCTTCTTCCAATCGCAACCCTGTGGTTTGGAACCGATGGCTCAGGACATCACGAATAGTGGCAACATTGATTACCTCTTCAACTTTGGTCACTGTTTTAACCGGCTCACCGTCTACCTCTTTGGTGTCAATACGGTTCTCTATATAAACAACGGCCATTGGATTACCCACGTTGTCCTGCGTAACTTCCTGCATACGCCGTGCCCCCGCATTGTCGAGATTGACAAAAACGGCAGGTGTACCAGAGCCTTGATCTATTCCAGACGATGCACCTTTGATCTGATCACCGGTAACAATGATGTCGCGGTCAAGCATGATTGTGGAGCCATCGATACGATTTCTGTATGGCCGCCCATCACCCTGCAATGAGACCAAGCGGTATTCAAGCGTTGCTGTCGCACCTAGTATTTCTTTCGCACGAGCGGTGTCTTGCACTCCAGGCAGTTGCACAACGATACGATCACTGCCCTGCTGTTGAATCACAGGTTCAGAGACACCCAGCTCGTTGATGCGATTGCGCAGTGTAGTGATGTTCTGTTGTAGCGCGCTAATTTGCTCTTCTTGCGCCGCCAACTCCGTTAAGTTGGCGGTTATAAACGCATAGCCATCTTCTTCACGGGTTTCAAAAAATAAATCAAAATTATCTTCTCGAAAAACCGGAAACATAGCGTCTCGATCAGCAACTTCATTAAACCGCGCACTTAATATACCGTCGTCGTGAGATATTGAAGTACCTCGGATTCTTGCCGCCCGAACCTCTCGCTTCCAAGCGGGTACGTAACTCTCCTCAGCCGAGGTAATGGCCGAGTTCATATCCACTTCCATCAGAAAGTGCACACCACCGCGCAAATCCAGCCCTAAATTCATGGGCGCCGCAATGGGACGCAACCACTCCGGGCTTGCCGGCTCTAGGTTGAGCGTTACCGTGTACTCATTAGGGTCCAACTCGGCAGCAACTGCATCACGTGCCTTGATTTGTTCATCTTCAGAGGCAAACAAAGCGAGAAATCGACCGTTTTCCAGTCGAATCTCAGAATCAGCAAAGCCTTCATCTGCCAAGACATTGGTCAGGTTTCTTATATCCTGTGCGGTCAGATCGGCATTCCTACCCGATACTTGTACGGCGGGATCGCTGCCAAAAACATTGGGCAGCGCATATAAAAGCCCCACCAAAACAGCGGTGGCCAGAAGCAGCGGCCTCCAGATCGGGTTGGAATTTGTCATGCTTATATACTTTTCAAAGTGCCTGTGGGTAGCAATGCAGCCACTGCCTGCTTCTGGACGTTAACTTCGACACCTTCAGCAACTCTGACTGAAAGATATGCGTCGCCAACCTTGGTGACCGTTCCACCCAAGCCGCCATTCGTGACCACTTCATCGCCTTTTTTCAAAGCACCTACCATGCCCTTGTGCTCTTTCATTCGCTTTTGCTGAGGGCGAATCATGAGGAAATAGAAAATAGGCAGCATGAGTAGGAGAGGCAAAATGCCCATGATGGAGCCACCTGCACCTGCGCCCTGAGCGTAGGCATTGCTAATAAAGAAGTCCATGGTAATTACTCTTGTGTGTTTTGGTAACGAAAGATGGGTAGTGTGAACTGCCAACAGCCCTAGATTATGCCATAGGCATTCCGCAGAACCATTCTCGAGGACAAAAAGCACGACACAATCAAACCTTGAATGACAAAACCCAGAGTTATGAAACTCGGGAGTAGTATTTCACAGCACCGTGTAGTGGCGGTCGCATATGAATTGAACCCAGAGGATCAATCAGGCTCCCTGAGAACGCAGATAGACGAAATCATCGGTAAAGCTTTTGAATGTGCCCGTTTCTATCGCTTTGCGAATACCTTGCATAAGCGTTTGATAGTAATGCAGGTTATGAATAGTGTTTAGCCTGGAGCCTAGAATTTCGCTGCATTTTGACAAATGGTATAGGTAAGCTCTGCTGTAGTTTTGACAGGTATAGCAGCTGCAGCTATCGTCGATCGGAGCGGTATCGGTTCGGAATCTTGCGTTGCGTAAACGAATGTCTCCTCTGGCTGTGTAGATAAAGTCGTTACGGGCATTGCGCGTTGGCAACACACAATCGAACATATCAATACCTCGGGCCACAGAGGCCACCAGATCTTCAGGCTTGCCCACACCCATCAGGTAACGTGGTGAGTTTGCTGGTA
>JALZWO010000188.1 GCA_023300375.1 Granulosicoccus sp.
AAGGCCTGTTCAGTTTTTGCGATGGATCGTGCATCCATAGATGAATTAATAAACGCAGCCTTGAGGTTTAACGCAACCAAAGCATCCACTTGGTCTTGCATGAGTGCGATCAATGGAGACACAATAATACCTGTGCCTGCACGCACCAGGGAAGGAACCTGATAGCACAACGATTTGCCGCCCCCCGTGGGCATTAAGACCAGTGCATCGTGTCCTTCGATAACGGTGCTTACAATCTCGTGCTGGTGACCACGAAACTCCTCGTAGCCGTAAATGGTTTGAAGCACTTCCAGTGCTTCATGAGACCTCTGGGTGTTCATGTGCATATCGCCTCCTTGCGAATCAACATCATTGTTGGGCATAGTTATTACGCCACAGATTGTATTGATCAACAATCTGCTGCAGTGCTCCTTCCTCAAACTCCCGTAAACCGCTGAGCACAAGGTTCTTCTCACCTGTACCGATGCGATTTCCCGCTAGCATGATGTCAAAGCATAAACGCACAGTTCCTTTGCGTCCGTTTACGCTGATACTGGTCTCATCGACCAACACCAGATTGACAGTTGGTGATGCCTGCTCACTCAGCCACTCCGATGTAAGCGTTGGTGTAAGTTCAATGCTCATGTCTTTGTAGATGACCAAGGGGCGCGCAGGATTGATCATAACGCCTGCGCCTCGCATTAGCGGCACGAGAATATCAGGAAATGTCTGACCAGAAAAGCCGACATACGCCTGGCTCAAAGCATTGACAATTGTAGGGAGCGTAAACCGATCATCGGACATCGAAAGTTTGAGCAGTTCTTTATTGTCCGCGTCAACAATTTTGGTCGATTGCCCAACAACTTCGGGTAAACGCATACGGCTTTGCGCGTTTAGCATGCCCATGAATTCAACCGCTGTGGTGCGCGCTATGCCGTATCGGTTCAAAAGCACACAAAAAAGCAGATCGCCGGGCACGCAAAAACGTTTATTGCCCAGATCGTGTATCGGGTTGAAATCTCCTGCGACCCCTTTTGCAAACTCGCTGGCTTGCGCCTGAGTGAACTGTACAGAATCGTCTGTTTCAGAGTAGTAATTCGTAAGTTCCATGCACTGCAGATTTCCGAGGTTTGAAGGCTGGAAGTAGCGCTCTCATTCTATTCTAAGCTGACTGATTCAACCGAATTTTAACAAAAGAGAATCAAAGTATTTGAGTGTCTCTGTGGACAAACTGACATGCCGTGGATATATGGGCGCAAGGCGCTCATTGAGCATTGGACGATCCCACCCTCTAGTGGACTGCAACATCATATTTAAACCTGTCTCACCAAACCTCTCCTGATATCCAGCCATGACGCAATCCACATAACTCTGTGCAATGGGATGAGCTTTATCAGCCAAGTGTCGATTCTCAGGCAAACTGCGGTAAAGGTAAATTGTGTCAGTGTTCACATCTTCAGGCAATTCAAAATCTGATGCGCTCAGCGTCATCCTTTCGTATCCCTCTTCTCGAGCATCCAAATCTGGCAAATCAAGCAGTGGAATCCTAACCAATACACCCTGTATGCTTGTATTTGCAGGCTCCACACTTAACGAGGTACACGGTGACCGTACATCCGACGCTAAGACCCGATGCTCCCACACACGTTGCCAACCATGCAACGTGGCATTCCACGCCCGCTCACCGTCCGGCCTGGTGCTGCGATTGACGAGAGAACCAAAACCAAAATAGTGAGCCCAATGCACAGACATTATGTTTATCTCTTTGTGAACAATTGCATCTCTGTTGCCCTACACAGCGCAGCCTTTATGAGAAACAGACACTCAATTTTTATGGATGAGACCTGTATCGAAACTTTAGCTCACCAAACCCGTCTATCATAGCCTGAAGCCGTCCAGAATGCTTTTTGGACTAGAGAACCACGTGGAGTAAGGACCATCTCAAAAACAGCGACAAGCCTGCTTTTTAGCATTGCTCTTTTTACAATGCTGCCACTGAACGCACAAGCGTCATCGATGGATGAACTGCAAGCACAAACAGCTCGTCAAATCGCTGAGAGCGCTGATTGGCAACAATTCAGGTCGCGTAGCGCAACTCGTAAAGATCCTGTCAGCCACCCTCTGGGCGTGCAAACTCTTTCAGTTGAAAAGCGAGAAAAAAAGCAGCGATCATCTGCCCTATCCAGTGGGCAAGAGCCATCAAGCGCGCCATTACTTGTTTATCAGTTTCATTACGAGCTTGCACAAGCCCGCATGCTAGTTGTGGATACAACAACTGAGAGTGTGCTAAACGGGCATATTGTAGATAGCGTTCATCTGCCTCTCAATCAGACAGAAATTGACTTCTCCATTAATCTTATCAACCAACAACCCGTGCTCCTAGACAAGTTCAGAGACGAGCAAGTGCGCAGCGGTCGAACGCCCTTCTCTCAGCTTGAGCAACTGGATGTAAAAGCAAGCATCTACGAACCCAGAGACATCAACGACGCATGTGCTACTCAGCGCTGTGCTCTGCTGTCCCTGTTCGACCAAAGCAACACTGTGTTTTCAACAGAACCTGTTGTGAACCTACAAACTTTTGCCGTTACCCTGCTGGGCAACCGCTAGTCAATAATTATGAGTCATTCTGCAAACAGGCTATGTCGAGCCGTTTTTCAAACCCTCTTGCTGTCATGTTCGGCACCTCTATGGATTGGCCAGGCTCAAGCAAACTTTAACGGTTGCGGAGAAGCGCTGGAACTCACCCAATCGTTTAGCTCTGGAGCCACGTGGCAGTTGTGCGCAGATGTCAGTGAGCAACACGGTGTGGAAGTGTCCTCCGTGCACTATCGCGCCCCTGGCGATACATCACGATCAGTCTTACTTCGTGCCCATGCAGCACAGATTCTCATGCATTATCACGATGAGAGCGATCCGCGACCACAACTAGGAAATAGTGACACGGGACGCCTGCTACCCATGACCTCACAGAACTGTAGCGGTACCATCATGTCTGACAGCAGCGGGCAACCGACTCTTTGCAGCCAAGTACAAGGTAGTGGCATCCTCGCCAAGTTCGCACAAACCTCCGCTATACAAGGTCAACAATGGGTATTAACCGCTGCGTTACAACGCGATGGGCTAACCTGGGCTACCTCAATCACGTTTGCAGAAGACGGCCAAATAACGCCTGCTGTGTCATTGTCAGGTAGAGGAAAATCAGTCAACTCGGCCAATCCGATCAGTGAAGAATCAGCTCAGACTCTGGCCAGTGCCACTGTACTTAATACGTGGCGCCTGGTGTTCAATCTCGATGACGGCAACTTTGACCAGATCCACCAGTTCGATTTTGTACTCGAAGAACAAATGGGCAACCAGCGCCCCATGCAGGTCACGACGATGCCAGCAGAAACATTCACGCGTGTAAATCGAGAGCAATTTCGTGGCTGGCTTGTGTCAGATCCATCCGGTACCGGCTTCTACCTTGATCCTTCCAATAGCGGCTTTGGTTATGCCGGTGGTCCATATAATTGGGCTAATTTTGATGTTGCACTCACCCGCTACAATGAGTGTGAGCAGCATGCATTGAACAACCAAGCGCAGAGCTCTGCTACAAGTAATACAAGTTCGTCAGCTTGCGGTGCAACACTAGACGACTTCATGAATAACGAAGATCTACAAGGTGCGCATCCGGTACTGTGGTTTAGTCAGAGCCGCTCATTGACGCCCTCCGCGGAACACTGGCCGGCCATCAACAACTTGCACCAGAGTTTCACACTACTTCCCTATGAATGGACCACTGCATCGCCGTTTGAGATAGCACAATGAACAACTCTATTTTTCTTTCGACTACGCTGCAGTGGCGTTCGCCGACAAGGGCCACGAGCTGTCTATTGCTTTTGTTGACTGGCGTGTTTCCTTTGTTCCCGGGGGCTCAAGTAGCCCACGCAAGTGAACCCAACTGCGCCGTCGATTCTCGCATAACACAACATTTTGACAACGGCGCAACATGGGACCTTTGCTGGGAATCACGTGTGCGCGAAAACCTCGTTCTCAGCGATGTTCATTACACTCCTCCCGGTAAAGAACCGTTCAGAGTACTCAGCTCCGCACGCCTCAGTCAGTTGCATGTGGCCTATGACGATAGCGATGTCACTTATAACGATGTCACTCAGTTTGGCTTGGGCGGCAGTTTTCTGCTACCGCTGGGCGAAGCAGAATGCCCAACAGGACAATTGCACGATATACAAACCCGCCCGGCTTTGTGTAGTTGGTTGAAGAAAGGAGACAATGGGTCTAGAACGCCAACACGCGCCATCAGCGCAGACAGCCTAAACTTGCTTTCAATTTCGCAAGTGGGAGCCTATACCTACATCACAAGTTGGACGTTCTACGACGATGGAACCATTGAGCCCAGCGTTGGCGCCACAGGCGCATTACAAAGGAGTTCGGAGAACATAGACGATCCTTTCGGACGCGTACTTCAAGGCGATCCAGACACGCTGTGGCTGTCGCACACGCACACCTACTATTGGCGGCTAGATTTCGACCTAGGTGAATCTGCAACAGACGATACCGTTGAAGAACTGAAATATTTGCTGGATGCCCAAGGGCTGCGCTCACTCGACACAACCGTGTTTTCCACAGAGCAAGCGCGCCGCATTGACCCTAATGCTCAGCAGGCATGGCGCATAATGGATTCTGCATCTCCTCAAGCAGCTGGTTATCAAATTGAGTCGTCCAGGAATGGCCACAGATTTGAGCGCAAAGACGTAGAGCCTTACACCGATTTTGACTTCTTCGTTACCGTCGGCAACGACTGCGAAAGATTTGCCAGTCAAAACGCACGTTTCAACCCTGATTGCCTGAATCATGTGCTGCAATATGTTGACGACCAGAGCATTGTGAACGAAGATGTTGTGCTCTGGAATCGTGTGTCATTTCATCACACGCCCCGCAGCGAAGACCAGCGACATATGCATTCTCACTGGGATGGCTTCAAAATAGCGCCCGTAAATCTGTTGAGTGGAACCAGCACTCTCGCAGAACAACCTAATACCCAGCCTGAGTTTGCAGATCTTCCAGACAGGCAATCACCCCTCGGCGAACTGGTACATGCAGATATGTTCGCTGCTATCGATGTCGACGGCGATCTGCTGAGTTATTCCGCGGTAGGTATGCCTCCCGGGCTCGAGCTTCGTGTAGACGGTCATGTTCACGGAGAGCCAGAACAAGAAGGTACTTTTCAAGTACAAGTAACAGCACGAGACGATCACAGTAAAACCGCTGCTGAATTCGTTTGGACGATTGAAAGTTCCTCTACCGGGGATTCAGCACAATTGTCAGTGAATACACTCACTGAATCATCCACTAGCTCAGGGAAAATCGCCCCGCCATTACTGGCCCTGCTAGGTGCACTATTTTTTATAAGGCGTAAACACCGAGCGGCATTAAATGGCTAAGGAGTCGCAAAATGTTGACTAAAACACACCTGCTCGGTATAAATACCGAAAAAAACGCATACTAAATCTACGAATAATAGGGTTACATTTCGGTAATATACTCCTTAAGCAATAAGCAATTGAAGACACACAAAGCTTAAGGAGCATGCACTGTGAAAAGACTCATTTTTATTCTCGCATTAGCGGTGTTTATGGCCGGATGTAGTAGCTCCGACTCTGCCACAAGCAATGGCGAAAAAAGCGTCACTTCTAACGACTCAAATCCTATTGAACCCGGTGATTCTGAAGAGCCCTCTACAACCGGCGACTTCAATACACCTGACGAGCCCATTAAACTCGAAGACCCTACAACTCCTGATACACCTACAACCCCTGATACACCTACAACTCCTGATACACCTACAACTCCTGATACGCCTACAACTCCTGATACGCCTACAACCCCTGATACGCCTACAACCCCTGATACGCCTATAACTCCTGATACGCCTACAACTACCGACGAGCTTATAGACACCACAGGCGGCATTTTTGTGCCTTCAGCGAGCGATCTGGTCGACAACACGGACTTGTATCTTGAGGATGGCTACGCGACGCCAAACGTCATTCGTATTGACGTTAGAACGGTAACGACTCCTGGCAACTGTACCGTTGACGACGAGTCGGGCTGTACTTTAGACGACGTCAAAGCAGACGTCATCGATAACGACGAATTGACTGTTGATATCGAAGTTCATGTAAGCGGCGATGACTTTGCTGACGATGGATCCATCAGTAACGCTAGCATGAGACAGCGCGGCGGCGGTGCTCGATTCGCCGATCAAAAATCCTTCCGCATTAAGCTCGACAGTAAGAACGATCTGTGGAGAAACGAACGCTTTCTCCAGTTGAACAAACATCCGTTCGAATCTTCACGCATTCGCAACAAACTAGCGTTCGATGTGATGAGTCAGATACCTCATTTACCCAGCATGCGTACACAGCTCGTTAACCTGTGGGTAGACGATGGTGAAGGCCCGGTAGACTACGGTCTGTTCACACATGTTGAGCGCCCGAACGACGACTACCTAGAACGTCATGGCCTAGATAAAGACGGCAATTTATATCAAGCTGAAGATTTTCGATTTGATGCGGATGATTTAGAAGACATAGCGATTGACGAAGATGGCGAGCCTCTAAGTGACATTCGATTTGAAAGTGTTCTTGACGTAAAAGAAGGCAAGGATCATCGTGGCCTCTTCAATATGATGAGCGCCCTACACGACCCAAATAGAGACTTCGAGTCAGTACTAGATCAATATTTCAACCTGAACAACGTCAAGACTTGGATGGCAGTGAATGTCTTGCTACAGCAGGCGGACGCAACACGACATAACTACTACCTCTACCAACCATCAGACTCAGAAAGATTCTATTTCCTGCCATGGGATTACGATGCAGCCACTAAGGGCTGGATTGAGCCAGAGAATAGTTATGAACGTGAGCCACTAAGAGTTCGCTCCCAGTTTGGCTATTCAACTGCCTTCGAGAATTTTTTCACGACGCGCTACCTTCAACAACCTGGTATTCATGAGGAACTTGTGGAAGCTGCTGGTTATATTCGTGAAAACTACATGACCGATAGCTTCATGACGGAGACAACCAACAACCTTACCAATGCCGCTTCACCTTTCCAACAGCGTGCCCCCGATAGCACATACAACCCGTTCTACAGAGAGTCGTCCAGTCAATCACTGGCAGACAACCCGCGTATCAATGAACAGGCGCATCGTGATCTTTTCCATATTTCTATTCCACCCTACTTGCACATGCCTGAGCGCGACGGCGATCAATGGCAATTTTCATGGATTCCAGCGATTTCTGTGACCAACCAAGAGCTAAGTTATGATCTTGAGATAGCTAACAATCCAGACTTCAGTGCATCGAGTACGTTGGTCAACATTGACAACATAGCTGATGACGACGATGTTATCGCTGTTAATGTAGATGCTTTGTCACTACCCACTGGCACCTATTACGCTCGGCTAACGGCAAGGCCGGGTAACGAGCCAGACAGATTCTGGCAAGTGGCGCTTAACATTTTCGATTCTGCAACAGATCGGCACTTTGGAGTGATCTCGTTCGAAGTCCCTTAATTCAGGGCCACGAGGGCACCGCTTCGGTGTTGCCCTCGAAGCGGTTTTGCCCACAGCTCAACACACAGATGAGCATCCGCACGTTGTATAGCCAGCATCATTGCCCGTTCTAATAGGACTCAATTCACACCAGCTGAACATCTAGAGTTGCTTGCAGCTCAGATTCCAAGTCATTCAGAGCACTTGCGTCTACAGCTCAGGTCCAAGACCTCTAAAATCTAACGTTGTAACGCCTTTTTGTAGTTAAGTTGTCTAGTAGAGCTCGTTTATTAATTCAAGCTTCTAACAACGAAAAACAACATTTTTCTATAAAAATACAAGTAAAATCAGTAGCTTAATCTATATTAAAGTTGCGATAGCCATCGGTCTGCCCACAATATTGGCACAAGCTCTATTCTGTAACTTCCATACTAATGTACAATGGAGGCACCGTTAGTCTGACTTGATGGGTTGTGCGTTTCGTTTTAATCGCGCAGGATGCAGACATGATTGGTTGAGTGTCAGATGTGGTATCAGATGTAGTAACAGAGAAGTACCCATCGTCACCAAGCCAATCATAAATCAAGACTTACTTAACGCAATATTTGACAACAACACCATATCTACCTTCACTGGAGGAATTATGATCAAGAAAATACCTTTACTAGTAACAGGTGCTCTAGTTGCCCTGTCTCTAAATGCGAATGCTGCTGAAAGTTGGAAAGCCTGGAACATCCACAACGATGGCCATCCAAACACTGCTGCAATGGATCGCTTCTCTGAGCTTGCCGATGAAGCTACAGGCGGCGAAGTTACTGTTGAAGTATTCCACGGTGGCGTTCTTGGCAACCAGCCAGATGCACTGGAACAGGTTCGTCTGGGTGCTATAGAGGTTGGTAACTTCAACTTAGGCCCTATTGGTCCTATTGTTAAAGAAGCTAATCTCGTCTCTCTCCCGTTCATCTTCAAAAGCGTGCCACACATGTTTCGTGTTCTCGATGGCGAAGCTGGAGAGACTATCGCTGACGCAATGTCGGAAGCTGGAATCAAACCACTGGCTTGGTTCGATGCAGGAGCGCGTTCGTTTTACGCTCAAAAACCCATCAACGCACCCGCTGACGTCGAAGGCTTAAAGATCCGCGTGATGAACAACGATCTGTACACGTCCATGATTTCTGCAATGGGTGGTAATCCATCGCCTATGGCTTTCAGTGAAGTACAACAAGCACTGAAGACTGGTGTTGTTGATGGTGCAGAAAACAACTTACCGTCGTTTAACAACGTTGGCCACTACGAAGTGACTACCAACTACTCACTGAGTGAGCATTTGATTATCCCTGAGTGCATCTGTGTCAACACGGCTAAGTTCGATGCGCTGTCTGCCGAAATGCAAGACGCTGTGCGTGGTGCTGCTCAAGAAGCTGCTGTGTACCAGCGTGAGTTATGGGAAGTTCAAACAGGCGAAGCTCGTACTAAGGTTGAAGCCGCTGGTATCGTAGTTAACGAAATCGCTGACAAAGGCCCATTTCAAGAAGCAATGGTTAGCGTCTATGATGACTACCTTTCAGCCAATCCAGACATGACTGCATTGGTAGATCTTGCACGTTCAACTGATTAATTTTTAGTTGCTTTACGGAGTCTTCGGTTAATGCTGAAGGCTCCTTTTAATACACACTGGTGTTCATTAAATTTCGAGTTGAAATAGTATAGAGCTTTACTCAAATTGCTAAATAAGACATTCCACGGAATTTTATCAACCCCTTTTATCAACCCTTTAATCAATCAAGGGTGGACGTAACCAAACGTTTGTTGAAGAGGAATACCATGCACGATTCGCCCAAGACGCCCACGATCTTAAAGGGAGTAGATTGGGTATCAGACCAACTATCTCGCTTGTGTCTCATTATCGCAGGTATTGCTATTGTATCCATGACCGTGATGTTTGCCTGGTTAGTTTTTGGCCGTTATGTACTCAACGACACACCTACATGGGTGGAACAAGTCTCTCACTTACTATTAATGGTTATCGCTTTTCTTGGAGCGGCAGTTGGGGTGCGTCAAGATACACATCTGTCTGTTGTTTATTTTCGCGCAGTTGTTCCTTCCTCAGTTCGTACGGTCTTCGTCTTCATAAGCGATCTATTGATGGCAGGCTTTGGTGGTCTTATGTTCGTATACGGCCTTGAATTGACAAAATTCAAGTGGTCGACACTCATCCCACTCATTCAAGTACCAGAAGGTTTACGCTCGCTGCCATTGGCAGTCTGTGGCGCCCTTGTGTTTTTATTTTCAACAACTCATCTTGTCCGCCTGTTAATCGGACTAGACGAACGCAAAGACAGCATAGAATAAGAGGCACTCATGGGACTCCTGCTACTACTTGGGGTATTTGCCCTGTGTGTCATCATTGGCTTGCCTGTGGCTTTTGCCTTAGGCATTTCAGCGCTAGCTGCTTTTTGGCATGAGGGTTTACCGATGCTCATTGTCTTCCAGCGAATTGTTGCTGGTATCAATGTTTACTCGCTCATGGCTATTCCTTTCTTCATCTTTGCCGGTGAGTTGATGTTTCATGGCGGTATTGCCATGCGATTGGTACGTTTTGCTCAAAACGCAGTAGGAGCCGTTCGCGGTGGCCTAGGCATCGTCAACGTATTCTCTTCGATGCTGTTTGGGGGCATTTCAGGTTCTGCCATAGCGGATATATCCGCGCTGGGTTCTATTCTTATTCCAGTAATGAAAGACAAAGGCTACGATGCTGACTACGCTGTCAATGTCACGGTCACCTCCTCCATCGCTGGCATCATTATACCGCCCAGTCACAACATGATTATTTTTGCTCTTGCCACAGGAGGAGCTGTATCAATATCCAAGCTTTTTCTCGCAGGCGTTATACCCGGCATCCTGATGTGCACTTGTCTTGCCATCGCTGCCTATATCGTTGCCGTTAAGCGTGGATACGGCGCTGAAAAATTTCCTGGCTGGACCGTACTGGCATTAAGCTTTCTCGGCGCGATTCCTGGCCTACTCACTGCCGTTATTATTGTAGGCGGTGTACTCTCTGGCGTCTTTACCGCCACTGAATCTGGAGCCTTCGGTGCACTCTACGCTTTTGTGGTCACTATCGTGGTTTATCGTAGCCTTAGCTGGTCAACCTTCAAGCTAGCCGTGGTGTCAGCAGTACGCACAACTTCAATGGTGATGATTTTAATAGCTTGCGCAGGTGCCTTTGCGTACATGCTGACCTTCTTTCGAGTACCCAATCTCACAGTAGACTTTCTGACAGGGCTCACTGACAACACCATTCTAATATTGTTGATGATCAACGTCGTATTGTTGATGCTTGGCATGATTATGGACATGGCGGCTTTGATACTCATTTGCACGCCTATTTTTCTACCTATAATGAATACTCTAGGTATCGACCCACTGCAGTTTGGAATGATCCTTCTCGTTAATCTAGGGCTAGGTCTATGCACACCACCCGTTGGATCGTGTTTGTTTGTCGGTTGTGCAGTGGGTAAATTGCCTATGGAAAAAGCTATTCGTACAATCTGGCCATTCTATCTCGCCATATTCACAGCATTGATGCTAATCACTTTTATTCCAGCAATATCACTGACACTGCCTAAGTTGATTAGCTAGCTTTCAGAGTATCAGGCCACACCGAAACCGGCCACTATTGAGGCTGCGTAAGCCTAATGACAATAGACTTGCGCAATTCAGATCTAACCGAGCCAAGCCACAAAAGACACTTTTTGCAGCCCGGCTGTATACCGTTCTAAAACGCTTAATTTCTCTGTCGCGCTAGGGCTTCATTTTTTCATACATTATCAAATTCAGAAAAATCAACACCACGCCCCACAGAGTAATTTCTCATAGCACGTGATTTTTCAATAACGCCATTCAAATTGCCAGCTACTGATTTCATCAGAGTACTGGCAAGCAGAGCATCGTTTTCGATAACTGCCATTAACTCCATTGCACCAATTCGCAGAAAAACACTGTCTTCAATAGCCTCTAGGTCCAATTGCCGACGTTCATTAGTGATTATCGATAGATCACCGATAAGTCGCCCTGGCAACACTTCTGAGACCATTCGCCGTTCGTCTTGCTCATCTGTTGTCCAATAGAGGCCTGCTCTGCCTTCGGTAACCAGATAGGCCGCATCGGGCTCATCACCTACAGAAAATATTTTCTGACCTGCTTGTGCCTTGTACCACTGCGAACTAAACGCCAATAAACGTTGTTGACCACGCTCTAGTCCTTTAAATAGACCAGTGTTGGCAATGCTATCAATTTTCAAATCCAGATCCTGACGAGCGTCTGCATCCACTGGAGCATCATGCAGATCCGTACTATCTACGCGACCACCAATGAACTCAACATAGACATCGTAGTTATCAGGATTCATGGGATTGGTTTCTATGAATATTGTTGTCGTGTCTGGCATTAGCTGACTAATACCCTTACGCACATCCTCGCGGCTCTCGCTATTATGACTAGCTAACGAATTTTGCAAAATCAAGATAGTAGGCTTTTTGATACTCGCACGACTAAATGCAATTCGCTCTCTGAATACAGCCGGCAAATTTCGACCACCTGATGATGTAGCAAGATCGTAGATTGATTCGGCAACTAATCTTTGTAACCCATGTTCTTTGATGACAGCAACAATAACGTCCTCTACTTGCTTCTCTCGAGCACCAGCAAGGGTGGAGATACGTCCAAAAAGCACATTTCCCAACAAAGTCATTACCGGAATATATTCTGACTGATCAATGGACTTAAATAGGCCACCTAAAGCGTCCACCATTTGCTTTGAATCTGTTTTTCGCACCCCAAGCACACGATCCTTGAATTGCTCGCTAAATGCCGGGCCAATCTGCTCAGCCGAGAACGCAAACGGCACGGTCAACATTAAGGCATATTCATCTGGCGCTAAGCCCTCATCACCCAGCTCACGCCATTTTTGCAAAATTCTCCCTAGGCTTTCATAGAGCTCCTCTTCCATATTCAATCGCCTGAACAACGGATGATCGGTACCGTCACTTCCAAATGTAGATCGCAGTGTTTCGACGACCGTGACCGATATCTGCATCAGCTCGTTTGCCAGACCATTGTCTTGCAATAGCACAGCAAAATTCTTGTTTTGTGACAGCGATACTTGAGACAGACTACTGGTAGGAAAGGCGTAAAGTAGATTACTGCCCAGCGGAGATACAGGATTAAAGGATTCGGGGCTGAATCGAAAGACGATGTCATCCATCCCCTCCTGAACAAGACGCTTTTCTATTTCCGGACGCAAGCCTACCATCGCATCAGCCAGTTGCTTTTGGTTGATAGGGTCGATGTGCGAGCGTAATGCACGGCGAACCATAAAGTCGTCGATACCCATTACTTGCACTAGTTCAAACCACCAATCACGAATTTGCTCCGAAGACTCTAAACCTGCAACAGACGGGTCTACCCAATCAACACCGAACGGATCCATACTGTTACCAGATAGTCTGGCCTGATCAGTAAATTTTTTAACGATCGCAGCATCATCTGCTGCTGCAGTATTCAGATCTGGTCTATTTTTAAAGGGCAATAGCAAGTTTTCACCAAGCGTGCCTTGCAATATGTGAGGGTTGGAGTGAGCATAACCAATACTGTTAGTCAGGATTTGTTGGTGGATAGTATTGAGCTCTCTGCCCCCGATCGTAACTGTACCTCTTTGCGGAATAACCTCTCTGGTAAGAAGATCAGCCAAGGCTTGTGCCGACGTCTCATTGCCTACTTTTATCCCCACTGTCACACCTTGGGGGAAAGTGAGATTAATGTCTTCCAGTATGGCTCTGCCTTCCTCATCAGTCACCGTTACATCACGTATTTCAATATCCCCTTTCAAATCCGATTTGTCTTTTGGTTCGCCTTCAAACAAATGATCGTCCACCAAAGTGCTTGGTGTAAAGCGCTCCATTACCGTATCCCACCGAACGGCGACATCTTGCGTAGCGTTGTAGTATGTGAGTAGATCTTTCCACGGAGAAGACATATCTTTAAAGGCAGCTAGAGCCGCTACCAGAGCTCCAACCGTAATGTGACCTGCAATGGCAAGATATCCGCCCACCAGATAGAAAAAGAATGGTGTTAACTGATTAATGAAATTATTCAGAAATTTCATGAAATACTTTTTCTGATAAATTTCGAATCGAATGTTGTATAAAGCGCCCAATCGCTCAGAAAAAAGTGACATTCGGTATCTCAAACCACCATTGGTACGAATGTCGCTCACGCCAGCGGCGCTTTCACCGATATCAGCGGCAAGTTTCCGCACCTCTTGGATGCGTCCCTTGTTTAACAAATTTATCTGACGCTGCAACTTGGGGATAATCCAAGCTTGCAAGGGTATGAGTGCAATAGCCGCAAGCCCAAACAAAAAACTCTGGGCAAAAAGGAACACTAATATCGTCATCATTTGACCCGCCTGGAAAACGGGCTGTGATATCAAATCGCCCATGATTCCACCCAAAGGTTCAGCCTCCGATGTCACCATGGATACCAACTCGCCTTGGCTAGTGGCACGAAAGTAGGGTTTGGGGAATCTAAGAAGTCGTGTTAGCAGCTGAAATCGAAAACGCCGCAGCATCCTCTCGGCCAGAACCCCCTTCATAGTATTGAGGCGCATCTTGAGCAGACCGTTTACAAACACGCCCAAAAGAAACAAACAGCAAAGAAGAAACAGGAATTGAATTTGACTCAGAGAAAATCCCAATACGACAGTTGGCCCTCCAGTGCCTCCTATTGCGTCGTTGATTATTCGCTTAGGTAGCTCGAGTGAGACATAGAGTATCGGAAAGGTAATGAGAGTCATTAGCAATAAGCCAAGTTGCTCCTTGTAGGAATATTTCCAGATAAATTTGAAAATGCTCTTTTCCATACAAATTCTCTACCTTGGTCCACTTTTTAAGAAATTGACACTAGCGAATGTCAGACCTGCAGAGTGTGCCACTACACGGGGTGCTTTACCAGTCAGGCCGAACATTAAGATGATTCTAAATGCACCTAAAAAATTCATGGGGTGGTGACTGTCACCAAGCCAGCAGATGTGGCAACTTATGTAAGCTCTCTGGTTTTGGTTTTACGGCATCAACAGCTTCGTGCCTGCACTAGGCAATAAACTTACTAATTAAAAGACTGCATCGGGGTGGAAATTATAGACCGTCGATAACACTGAATGAAACTTGCGAAAAAATTATCATATGCCATAGCTCAAAGTAGCTTTGCATTGCCTTCATGAAATAGCAATTACTGCAACTCAGGTTATTCAGCTTTATTACCTGCTGAATTTAATCATTGCTGTTTCCATCCGCACGGTTCAAAACCGCACAATGAAAAATTATGAGACCCGTTTAACACTATTTTTAACAGGAATTGTCAAACATTTGTAATAAAGGAACTTTTCAAACAACTCCAAACTGAAATAACGTAGCCTCGCCGAAGCAAGAAGCAACCACACGGATGGTTTTTTTTTGCCTATTTTTCATAACTTCAACTTAAGGAAAATGCTTCATGTTTTTAAAAAAAATACCACCCCTATTTTTACTAGGTTTATTTTCAGCATCGTCGTTTGCACAATGGAACCCATCCCCGGGTTGGCAAGATAGCTACGGAGTCGATGGACAATGCTACTGTAATTCAACGGGCTCCAATGCCTATGACCATAACTTGGACCAAAAAACAGCCAATACGCCTGAAGGTGTAAAGAGCGTTCCACAAATTTGTGCAGACATACAAAGTGCACTTGGCTCTGGACCAACGAGTGGGCGCATCCCTTACAACGATATCCAATGTGGTCATGGACCAGCCAACGATGCTCCTGATGAAGCTGGCTGCCCCGGTCGTGTTGATATCGGTTCCGCAGGCTGCGATGTTAAAGGACCCACATGGAACTTGGAAAAAGTTTACGGTGATGACAGCGACAACGCCAATAGTGTTGCTCTGGATCGTAGCGACTGGGTCATCTACGCGTCTCGTAGAGCCTCAATCACCTACAGAACAGTAGACGGCAGAACGACAAGCCGTTGGAGCACTCGACAGAGTCAAAGTGACGGCCAATGGTTTGAGATAGATCTTGGCAAAAAAGTTAAATTTAACAAGATCGTGCTCGACACATCAAATAACCCTAATGACTACCCGCGAGGCTACAAAGTCAAAGTATCCAACACGGGTGAATACTACCGAACAGCTGCGACTGGCTCGGGTAATGGCGCAATAACTACCATCAATTTCGATGAAGAGAACGCACGGTTTATCTGGATCAAACAAACAGGTAGCACCAGCAGCTGGTGGTCAATTGGTGAAGTGAACGTCTACGTCGATCAATAAGCTATTGTTTTAAATGTTGTGTTGCGAGGCCTCAAGTTTTGGCCTCGCAATTTCGAGGGCCACACGCGCCATCTATAGATACTTAACCTTAACTACCGAAAGCATCGTGCGGTGCGATTCCTCCTGAGCAAACATCACGAGCCAAAGCACAAACAATCTAGCCACAAACCAGGTGATTTGACTGAAGCATGACAATCACCGGCTTACTAGAAGTTCTAGTGCCCCGCAGTCTACGTTAACACCATCATAAAAAATCCAAATACGACGTAGTCCACATCTTCGAAAATGTGCCAAACTTTACGCTACAACGTACACTTTGAGCACTGAATGTGAATTCCAGCTTTTTCAAGACTATTCCCAAAGTCACACAATTTGTGAGTGTTATTGACAAAGACAATTTCATCGCAGCGCCTGACGACTGGATTATCGTTATAGCTAACATTCGTAATTCCACTAAGGCCGTGGACAACGGCAAGCATAAAGACGTCAATACGATTAGCGGTGCTGTGATCTGCGCCGTTAAAAATGCGACCGAAAACCGCGACTGGCCATTCGTATTCGGCGGCGATGGAGCCACCTTACTCATAGAACCAAGCGCTAGGCCACGCGTTGAAGCGGCACTAATGAGAACTCGAACAATGGCTCAGGAAGAGTTTGGACTCGAATTGCTTATTGACTCTGTACCGGTAAAGGATATGTTAGGGCGGAATACCGAAGTATTAGTGGCAAGTTATGAAGTTTCGCCCGGGAACTCGTTGGCGCAATTTGGTGGTGGCGGTTTGGAGTTAGCCGCCGTGGAGCAATAAACTCTGAAACCCGACATCCAGATTCAACGCAAAGCCAGCTTCAGCCGTTGTAACAACTATCGCTATTGGCTATCTCGCACGTTTAACAGCGGCTCAGGGAATTGCGTTTTCATCGGTCTAAATCCCAGCATCGCTGATGCCGCTCATGACGATCCCACCATTCGCCGTTGCATGGGCTTCGCCATGGACTGGGGCTACAGTCAATTAACTGTCGTTAACTTATTTGCTTTTCGAACCCCACACCCCAAAGTACTCAAAAAAATCGCAAACCCCGAAGGCCAAAGAAATCGTCGCGCATTGAGGGAGGCATGCAACAGCGCGGATTGCATTGTGGCCGCTTGGGGTGCTGATGGAGTGATGGTGAATCAGGCCTCGCGCTTAGCCAAACTGTGGGCAAGACACCCCTTGTACTGCTTCGGTGAAACAGCCAACCAACAACCCCTACATCCGCTGTATCAGCCCAAGACGGCAGCGCTTAAATCCTACTACCCACCGTTTGAACAACCGAAACTCGACTAATCAGTCAATAAAGAAGTATACTCTGGCCGTGGGCGCCCGTAGCTCAGCTGGATAGAGTACCTGGCTTCGAACCAGGTGGTCGGAGGTTCGAACCCTTCCGGGCGCGCCAATTTCAACAACATTGCATTGCAACAGAAGTAAGCTTTCCTTGTTACCGCGACGC
>JALZWO010000189.1 GCA_023300375.1 Granulosicoccus sp.
ATCGACTCATTCCAATTCGAAAGGCCCATCCTCACTTCAGATGCAGGTGAGCACAGTCCTGAGATCGCTTATCTTGAAAATGACTACAACTGCCTCATCGATACCGGCAACGTTACTGCGCAAAGCTACGCAGAGCTGATGATCAACTACCTTGAGGATAAATCGCTACAGAGCAAGCTTAAAGAAGGTTGCAAAGCAAGCGCCACGAAATACAGTATTGACAATATGGCTGAGAATTTTTGTAGCGCGTTCTTGTAATATCCATTGCGATATGAGCGCGAGTTACTCGCGTTCTCGTTTGGCACCAGATTGCAACTTCTGCCCTGCTCCTAAATGTATTCACCTGCCAGTATCAGCGCTTCAAAACGAAAAAAGCCCATCCATTAAAATTGGATGGGCTTCATATCAACCGCTATGTTGCTGCTGCACCAAAACCTGGTGCGACTTCAACGATCTATAGAAAATCCATATCTGAGTCGCTTTTGCTACCACCAGCCGCGCGCTTACGGGGTTCTAGCTTCTCAACACGTGCAGTCATATCGAAGTCATCGAACACATCATCGTTGTGCGATGTGTTGGCAGCATCTGATCTGAAATCCAAGCCAAGATCAACGTCTGAATCGTCGGAGCGAATATCGATAAGCTCTTTCTGAGTTAGCTTGAGCTTGTTACCACCACCCTTACCATTATCGGTGTAGCCGTAATAATCGTAGTAGCCTTGATAGTAGTAGTCGCCTCCGTAGGACGTGATTTTATCGATATCTACCTGAGTAATGATAACCCCAGCCAGCGTCGCCTTAACCTCTTTGAGCCGAGCTACACCACGCTTTATTAGCTCTAATGATGTTTCGTGCGACTTAACACAGTAGACAACAGCGTCACTTAAGCGGCCCAAAACCAAGGCGTCGGATACCGCTTGGGTTGGCGCACTGTCAATGATGATGCGATCATAGTGTTCGCTCAAGCTGTCGAGTATCTTTTCGAACCGCTTGGAGGCCAGAAGCTCAAGAGGTTGCTCAGGGATGGGGCCTGATGGCAAGATATCCATAGCACCCTCGAATGCTCCACGCTTGATGCACTCTTTTGCAGGCGCCGTGTTAGCAATAAGGCTAGACAAGCCAGACACGTTTTTGTCAAAACCTGCAGCTTTGGCAACGGTAGGACGACGCATATCACAATCGATAAGCAGTACACGCTCCATTTGAGAAAGCGAATAGGCCAAATTAATGGACGTAGTTGATTTACCCTCACCAGGCACAGAGGAGGTAACTGTAATAATTTTACGGCCTTCCTTGCCATCGCCCATGCAAACTGCCGTGCGCACTGTATTTATAGATTCATTAAAACGACCGTGCTTGTCAGGAATTTCAAGCGGATTAAGTGGGAGTTCCCGGCCGCGCGAAAATATGCCGCCTTTAACCAACGGGAGAATTCCTAAGAGACGTACACCTACTTTGTCCTCAATATCACTGGTGCTGCGTACCGTGTCGTCCATTTGCTCATAGAGGAATGCCATGAGCATGGATAAGATCAGCGATGACAAAGCTGCCAACGCAATAATTAGCTGCTTCTTCGGTTTGAATGGCGCTACAGGAGAAAACGCAGGCTCAGATACACGTGCATTCACAGTACTCAAACCGTCCACTGACTTTGATTGTGCGATTTGATTGAAGTACGTGTCGTAAATATCTCTGTTCGTTTGAACTTCACGCTCAAGTTCACCAAGTTCGAACGCCTTAGACCCAAGGCTTTGGATCTCTTCTTTTCCGGAGTTTAACTCCGCTTCCATAGACACCACTCGCTGTTGGGCAAGTTGGAAATCATTTTGTATCGAACCCACTACTCTGTTTATGTGCCCTTGCAACGTGGTATTCAACGTTTGCAATTGAGATGTGGCATCTACCACTCTCGGATGCCGAGCACCATAACGGTTACGCAGCTCGTCGAGGTTTCGCTGTGCTTGACCTTGATCAATCTTAGTCCGCTGAACCAGAGGGTCAGCCTGAATTGCAGGAATTGATTCAAGTAACTCAGGACGACCTGCAAGGCTTTGCACTTCACGGAACAAGTTTGACTGAGCGGACAAATCACTTCGTGCCTGCGCAAGTTCTGCTGTTACAAGGAGAAGTTCTTGCTCGTTCAGGCGCCCAACGCTGCCGCCTACGTCCACGAGGCCGTTATCCAGCTTGAACGTTACCAACTTGTCTTCAGAGCCATCTAGAACGACTTTTAGGTCTGTTAACCGCTCGTTGAGTTGAGTAGCAACCTGCGCGCTTTCACGCAACTTGTCCTCTACGCCACGGATGATGTACTCCTCGCCGATAGTATTTGCGATGAGTGCCGCTAGAGCTGGATCTTCCGCCTCGAACGATATCTGGATCAACTCAGTTTTGCGAATAGGCGTGATGCTGACTCGTGAGGCGAAACGTTGAACAATCTCCTTTCTTTCCGTAGACAGTTCAGGCGAGGTATTCAAAAGGTTCGCGCGATTAACCGATTCAGAACCTTCGTCACTGGAGCCTAGGGGCAATTGAGAGCTGGCCTCAGCGGCGGTACTGGAGGCCTGATTGTCGACGGACCCTGAGTTTCTGTCGGCAGCAGCGGAACCGCCATCAAGGCCAATCGCTGATTTGGCAGATGCGATTAACCCGGCCAATCTTGTGGCTGAATCACCGTCTGTTCCAGAGCTTTCGGTGGTGGACACGCCAGTCAGCTCAGGGTGCTCCCACAATTCCAAGACATCGATGACTCTTCTGGAAAGAGAAGGCCCCTTCAATATTTCGATTTGAGTTTGGAAGTAATCCTGAGACGATGTATCAAGACCAACAAACTCTTCGAATCCGACGACACCTCGGTCGTCGCTTATCAATACCATGGTGGCAGTGGCGCGGTAGACTGGAGTAGCTGTGTAGGCGTAATAGCCTGCAAGCACAGTTACCGCTGCAGTAAAGAGCGCGATAGACCATTTGTGCTTTCGCAGTATTCTCAAATAGTGCTGAAGATCTAGCTGTTCACCAAACGAAGATGACCCGCCGTCGTCATCATCGCTGTATTGCATTTGATCGTGTGTTGCTTGCGCCATCAGAAAAATCCCTCCCTAATCGAAATTGTGTCACCCGGAGCTACTGTTGAACCAAGGTTGACTTTGTCGGGGTCGGAGGCATCTCCGCCCGACTTAACTAAGAACATGCGGCGGGTGGAGGCTCTGTCAGTGAGCCCACCGGCCAAAGCTATTGCCTTATCCATCGTTAGACCTGGCTGATAGGGGTAGCTGCCCGGCGAACGAACCTCCCCTCCGATGAAAAACGGTCTGAACTCTATAACTGATACGTTGACTGATGGATTTACCAGAAATCCATTTTCCAACAGTCCAGAGATGTGCCGTTCCAGTTCTAAGGGCGTTTTCCCGCCTACTTGCACGTCTCCAAGGTAAGAGTAGTTAATGTTACCGGATGAACTCACGGTGGCGTTTAAAGTGAGATCTGGCTCATCAAATACTTGAATGCCTATGACATCTCCCCTGCCAAGAACATATCCGTCTGGGTCTGTATCTACCACCGGCTCTGAGCCATCAGCTGGCGTTGAAGGAACAACTGCTGCACTTGGTGCCTCAGTTGTTGTTCCGCAAGCTGAAAGCAGCGTCAATAAAATGGCTGCGAAAGGCCAGAGGAGAGATTTGGACTTCATGCAAATGTACCTATGTGGAGTCAGTAAGTTATCGGGTATTTTACGCGCATGCCTTAAGAGCAAAGCCTGCCGATTTCTCATTACAGACATGAATTGCGTAGCAAAGTTGAGTACAGCGTTGTAGCGCACATTGTTTTTCGGGAAATATGACTTTTACCAGCATTTTTCTTTCGCAAGACGCACTACATGCTGTATGCATCAATACTTTCAGTCGGAAAGCTCTATGTGACAATATTCTGACGAAAAATAAACCCGACCTGACCTCTCGAAGTGTACACTTAGAGAGTGCATAACACTGCCGATATCGCCACTGTTTAGGCCGATTTTGCTTATCTTAACATTGTCATACCGATCTTTTCTCGTTATCGACTCATGATAGTAAAACTACCAAGGCACACGTCATTGCAAAAGGCACTATCGGCCACCTATGTTGTATTTTCAGATACGCGAAGTTGCTTGAAAAAGTTGCCTTTTCAAAGTTGCTTTTTGGCTATCGCTGGCACTCCAGCATAAAGCGTATGGGCTTCTGCGCTTTTCGTTAAACACGCACCAGCAGCTATCACGCAGCCATCGCCAACGGTGAGTGGCTTGTCAAAAGTGCCGTTCAGGATACTGGCGCCCGTTCCAATAAACACGTTCTTGCCAATAGATACACAGCCAGACACATGCACACCGGGCGCAAGCGTGCAAAAGTCTCCGATAACTACATCGTGTCCTATTGTGCAATTAAGATTGATGTGCACACCAACACCAAAAATAATATCCACTGTCAAACGGCTTCCAGGACACAAGACGCAGCCTTCACCCAATACAACTCGCTCGCTTAGCTCCAGTGCGTGATGAGTCACCACTGGCTGGTTCACTTTGTCTGCTTGCAAGCGCTCGCTAATTCGCCGCCGAACAACAGGATGGGCAATTGATACAACGACCCCAGCCTCAGGCGCTAAGGCACGAGCCTTCTCGTACGACATCACAGGCCTGTGGTCTGGCCAATGCTCTAATTTTTTACCACTATCATCTATAAAGCCAACAACCTTAAACTGCGCATTGCGATCACAATCAATCAGCCACGCAACCTCACGTGCAAACCCACCCGCCCCATAGATAAAAATTGGTTGTGACATAAAGAGGCCTCAAAATAGTAAATAGATGGCGGACAACCCACACCAAAACACAATATCGCTGCAACAATGTTTCTGGATGTGATCTTCGCTACAAGCTCTTACATTCTACTACTACTACACTCCGATGGCAGGCTCTTATCCTGCAACTGGATCAAACTCGCACTTTGGTTGAACATACTCCAAACTACCGCACAACCCAAAGACCAAACCTAAGACCAACTCTACTTTGAAACGCGCCTTCACCCACATTCTTGGCTCAAACGTTATATCTCAAGTGCTGATCATCTGCTCCACACCACTGCTTATGCGGTACTACGATAGCGCAGAGTTTGGCGTGCTTGGCGTGGCCGTCACATTTGCGTTGCTGATGTCCACTGCACTTTCATGCAAACTGGAGCATTCTATTCACATTGATGCAAATCCAGCTCATCTTTTTAAAACGTGTTTAACCCTGATTCTTGCGCTTTTGGCGCTTCTTTGCATACCCTTATTTTTCGCATTGCAATTTGCCTTAGGCGCCAGCAATGCCATGTTGGCCATGTGTTTTGCGATATCACACGCAATATTTGGCGTTTGCTACATCTATCTGAATTTCCTGCAACAGTTTCGGGCCATTGCCGTTACCAGCCTTACTATGCCTATTGTGTTTCTAAGCGGTGCGTTATGGGTAGGGGCTGAACATACTCAAAGCGAGTTGGGCTTATCTCAATTGTTGTTTTGGCAAAGTCTGTCTGTGGTTGCCGCCACAATAATCGCTCTGGTGCTCCTTCGGCAGCATCTGGGGCTTGTCTCTTTTGGCGTTTTACGCAAGCAACTGACGACACACAGAAGCGCAATCAGCTATCTCGTGCCTTCACATCTTCTTTCTACCTTGTCTCTCAACATCAGCGTTATCGCAACCGCGTATCTTTTTGACCAGTTGCTTGCCGGCATGGTGGTCGTGGCTCTGAGAATGTCCCGCGCTCCCGTGACTATGGTGGGCAATGCCATGAATGAAGTGTTGCGCTCAACGATACCGGCACGAGTACAGTTGTCAGCAACCTTTAAGAGAATTGCTCTTTGCAGCCTGCTTATTTCAATGCTGATGCTGGCAGTCGCCTGGCTAACACCCGAGTCGGCTTATTTATGGATTGTGGGAGAGCAATGGAGCGGCCTATCTGATGTACTCAATATCACTGTTGTGGTGGCAGCCTTCCAACTTATTGGGACCTCAGTAATTTGCCTGCTGACGGTCTTTGCCAAGCGCTCAGAGTTTATTATTAATTTATTGCTCGTGTGTGCCGCGCTCGTGGTTTTTGGTGCAGCTTACACACTGCAGCTATCACCGCTGCAGTATCTCTGGGCGCACGTTGCGGTTTCTTCTGCGATCTACTTGTTTGCGTTCAAACTGTCTTGGCAAGTTATGAAAATGCCTGAGCGTAAGTGAGCTGTTGTTACTGATCTACGTGCGTTGAGCTATCTAAAGTCGTCTGTCTTTACAAGGCTCTACCTTGCTTTCATTTTGCGTCTTTGACGAGAGCGCTTCCGCCCTTGTTTTGACATTTCTTGCACACCCGGCCACAACTGGTGCGCTATGTAATAAACGGCTAGCCATAAAAGTGGGTGCCGCACCATGTTGTGAAAAGTGCAGAAAACCAGTAATGCAGCTAAGCCTGCAGCTGCATTAGCATTTAAACGAATGATGGAACGAAACGATATAGCAAGGATGCCGAGCACCATTATTGCCCCACCGATAATACCTGTGTTACTAAAATAATCAATGACAGTGTTGTGCGCCTCTTCAACGCCTCGTGGACCTTCTAGGCCACTCCAGGCTCCTGGCCCTAATCCAGTTAGCGGCCTCTCCAAACCGGAGGTAATACCATTGGCCCAGAGGTTATATCGCGTGGCGTCCTGATCACCACTGCTGGCAATTTCCTGAATAGAGTTCATAGCAGTGGGTAGAGCAACAACTGCAAAAAACACAGCAGGCACTATTATCACAAGAGCCAAGATGTACGAGCGACCGAATATGATGCCAGCAACGATCGCCACACCTATCAATGCCACCTCGGCAAAAAGAAATGCATCACTCTTGCCTAAGAACCCCACAGCAAAAGCTAGGGCTAACGCAATTAATGAATACACACTGCCATTGCGTTTCCATAGTTGCACCGCAAACACTGACGCAATCAAAGCATGAAACGCAATCTGATTAGGGTTGGTGGAGAAACCGACCAAGCGGAATATTGCGGCATCCTCCCTTTCTTGTGCGCTACGCGCATCTGATAGTCGATCAGCTATGTCATCGCCAAGATAAACCAAAGACGGTTCGACAAAACTAAGCACCAAAACAACAGCAAAGTACAGGCACGAGAGCAACAAGAAGATATTGACCAACTGCGCAATGTCTACCTGAGAGTAGTCAAACCCGTAGTGTAAATAAGCAAACAACAATAAAATCCAGATACTAGCCACCAGACTGTACAAGGCGTGGTCTACGAGGCCTTCACTGTTTAACGTGATTATGAACCCTGGTAAAGCTGCGAAAAAAATCACTGTCAAAAAAGGCAAGAAAAACGAGGGCGGGTTACCACCGTGCACACCAAAACCCAAAGGCAGGTGAACCACCAAACACAGCAGCACAATGAGCTCTGCAACACCTACGGGGAGCCCAGCAAAACGTAAGCCAGTCATGGTGGATAAAGCGAATGACAGCGCCAATGCCATCAATAGCGTGATGGTTTGTTTCTTTGAAGCTGCCACTAGTAAAGAAGGTTCTGTTGTGAATACGTCAAGATAGTACGCCCAAGATTGTCATTATTTCTTGATTAACTTTGCGGACATCATACCGATTTTCAACAATCTGCCTACCCTTTTCACCCATGGTTTGCCATTTATCCGGGTGTTCAACGAACCAAAGCATCGCTTCTTTTAAAGCTTCTACATCTCGAGGCGGAACAATTAATCCACTCTCCATATGCTCGACTGGATCTCGGCAGCCAATGTTATCTGTTGTGAGCACTGCTCTGCCCATAGACATTGCTTCGAGCACGCTTCTGGGCACGCCCTCACCGTAGTAGCTGGGAAGGATGTATAAATGACAGCTCTTCATCGTCTCTCCTACATGATTCAGCTCGCCCAAATACTCAATGTAACCTTCACTTTGCCACTGTTCAACTTCGCTCTCAGAGACTGATGCACTCCCAGATTCTGCACGCCCAACCAGACGAAACGTGACATCAGGGTGCAGCTTCTTGACTTGTTTTGCCGCAGCGGCATACTCCCTCACACCTTTTGCTGCCAGCAAGCGCGTCACCATTAAACAGCTTAGTGGGCCCTCGGGCAAAGCACTGTTCGGGTAGTTATCCATATCAACGCCTGAGCCGTGTACTCGATGGACGAGTGATGATGGCACAAGCTCCTTCTTTAGAAAGAACGCTTTATCGTCGTCATTTTGAAAAATCGTTGAATCGAGTTGTGGCAAGACGTGCCCGTATAAACGTGCGAGGA
>JALZWO010000190.1 GCA_023300375.1 Granulosicoccus sp.
GCCGCGCACCTGAGTGTTCATACGCTCGGCAATGGCGAGGCCAGCCGCGTCATCCTTAGCACTGTTCACTCGCAAGCCAGAACTCAAGCGTTGCATAGAGGTTGCTAGGGCACCCTGTGAACTGTTCAGATTTCTTTGAGCAGTAAGAGAGGAGACATTAGTATTGATTGTTTGTGGCATTTTTTTTCCGTAGATTCTGTAGTCTTTTCTAAGATTGGTCAGCAGCATCCTCCTCCAGAGGCGACAGCCTTGAAAGGCTCTCGTTGCTACTTCAGAGTTACGAGTGGCTCGTACACTCTGCCTACAACTAACAGTCACCGTGTGTTCAAGTAGACTGCTCCCTAACAACCGCTACAACATAAACGGTTGCCTACAACTCATGCACTTACCTTGATCTTTTTTACCGGTATTCAAGCAAACAGACTTAGTTGAAAGTGCGCTTCGTGCTGTAACAGTATCGCCATAAAAGGGACTATGCTTGAAGCCAATTTGGCCGCTAACACGGATGAATAGCTGGCAATGTGTGGTATCCCACATTACTGTTACACGTGTAGGGAGTTGAGTCTCGGTTTGAGCATTTAAGCTCTGATCATCCTAAAGGGTATTGCGCACATAGCCTCATGTCTAGGCAATGCCTTTATATAAGACATTGGGCGAAACGGGCGTTAGGGGGGAGGCTATAGATGTCGCCAATTAGCTGGGGGTGGTGCAGCTTTCGATTGGGGCTCTTCTAAGTAGCTCAGGGAGCTAGCCGCGCCACAGGCGTTAGAGTGAGCGGCTGGGCAGTTGCCGCTTTCGATAGGGACTCTTCTATTTAGCTCAGGGAGCTAGCGCAGCCGATGCATTCCAGCTGCGCAGGGTTACTAGTAATTTATAGGAAATCGAATAATGAGTTGCCTTGTGTACGTGCAAAGGTCGCCTGGACGATTTCAAGTGCATTGGCATGATCTTGTAAGCGTGTTACAGCTTCAGCAATATCTACGTCTTCGATAGAACTTTTAACTCGTTCAATTTGCAACGTTATATTCTCGTTTTCATTACGGCTACTATCAATGCTGCTTAGTCGCGTACCCACTCTTGAACGAATTGTGTTTAGATGATTTAAGGCATTGTCTATATCATTTATACCTGTGTTTAGATCTGACTGCGCTTGAGCACTTTCGGCAGGTGTAGCTGTTGTTCTTCCAATAGAATCGATAAGGCCAGCCACTGAAGTGAATACGTCCTGATTCTGACTTGGAGCTACGGTAAATAGATCGCCTGCTACAGGATCGCCCGAGATAGTCATGGTCATGCCATCGGCTGTAACTGAGGTGCCAGTATTGTATGGTTGAGCAGTTGCTACAATACTACCTGTGTCAGTATTGACAACATCATAAGCTGTGGCGCTGGTAAAACTAATCAGATAGTTCTCACCAGTAAACTGAGAGCTATCAATGACATCACCTGCTGTAATTACTCCAGTGCCTGTGTTTGCAGGATCTGCATTGGTTACAAAATCACCGTTTCCGTTACGTATGCGCATGAATACATCAGATCCGGAATCCCCTGTTGAAATAGTGCGACCCAGCGAGACCTCCATGCTGGTGCTGCTATCACTACCGAAATAGGTTCCTGGAGCTGCTTGAACGAATGGTTGCTGGCCTATGCTGCTACCACTGAAAATAAAGTTACCAAAGCTATCTCGTGAATTTGACTGTGTGTACAGCTCCTCAAGCGCCAGTGATATTTCAGAATTTATAGCGCCTAAAGATATTTCATCCATGCTGCCGTTATTGGCTCGAAGGGAGAGCTCGCGTATGCGTCCTAAAATGTTGATAGAGCCATCGAGCGCCCCTTCTTCGAGAGCTAACTGAGATTCGGCAACTGTTGAATTGTCATCGTACTGGTCAAGCCGGCTTATGGTTTCTCTCATAGTCACCAGATGGGCAGATTCTGCTGGTGCATCTGACGGGCGATTGATTTTCTTGCCAGAAGAGATCTGCTCTTGAATTGCAGAAACCGCATTTTGCTGGCGAATAATGTCTGTGGCAAAGCGTGAAGCCATAAGGCTTGATGGTACGCGAGAATTAATCATCGAACGGCTCCAAGAATTGACTGAAACATGGTCTCTGAAGTGGTGATTACTTGTGCAGCGGCCTGATAGGCTTGTTGGAAACGAGTCAAGTCTATTGCTTCCTCATCAAGACTGACACCTTGATTGCTTTGCTGCCTTTCAATGGCGCTAAGTTTCAGCGTCTCTAACGCATTGGTGCGGCTAGCCGCTGCACTGGTATCTGATCCGATGCGTGACACTAGAGAGCCGAATGCATCACTGAATGAGGCTGTGCCATTGACCAGCAAGTTGGTCTGCATATCAGCCATTGCCAAACCATTGCTGTTGTCGCCTCTTGCATTCACATTAGGCACTATCGAGTGTACATCTCCATTGCGTGCCTCACCGCTTATGTTCGTTTCCCATCCGTTGAAAGCGATAGGGTCACCGGCTACATACGCGTTGGCAGCAGAGAGCACGGTGCCTGTCCCTGATTCAACCACATCAAATGTGCTATCGGAAGTAAATATAATATCTACCGGGTCAGACAACGCGGGGTTTGTCGTGTCGGTGACTGTGGCATTGCTGATGCGTGCATCACTGAGATTACTAATGTCACTGGATGTGACGAGCCTGCCCGCCAGTGCGAGTTCGTCTGCATTGTTAATGAGAGACTCCATTGCTCCTGCAGCGCGTCCAGTGGCCGAAACTACAAACGTATCTCCAGCTACGGGTGCTCCGCTGAGGGTTATTTCTATACCGTCAACGGTGAATGGTGTGCCCGACATTGTTGACACACCATCGGATGTTCGAGTGGCTGTCAAATTTGCGCCATCAAAACGTAGAATATAGTCAGAGCCTTTGAGTGCTTGTGCATCTGAAATAGTTGCTTGTACTACTCCAGTACCTGTATTTTCATTGTCGGAAAAAATCACGGGTTGGGTGGTACCAAACAGATCTCCGCCCACATTTCCGTTCAAGTCAACACCCATGGTTTGTTGCTTGTTCATCTCATCAGCAACTATTAAAGATAGCTGTCCGAGTTTATGTTTTGCATCATGTAATGTGTTTTCAGAGAATTCGTTTAGACCACCAATAATGCCACCTTGTAGTCGAGAGGTAATTTGTCGACTGTTTGGGCCCTCACCTAACTCAATCTGTAAACGTTCAGGGTATAGCGAGTCACGTGATGTACTGATTTTTTGTGCTTCGACACCAGTAACCAAATTTATTCCTTTGCCGACAAAAACACTCATGGAACCGTCATCCTGAATCAAAGTATCAACATCCATATACTCTGATATTTCAGTCACTAATCGATCTCGGTGATCATTGAGGTCGTGTGACTGTTGAGAATTTCCAGTACCCCGAGACGATACTATATTTCTATTAACGTCGGCAATAGATTGGGCGAGGCCGTCAACAGCATTAACTGCTTCTCGGGTGCGATCATTGATTTCACTTTGTGTATCATCAAAGTGGCCTTGTAAGCTGATAAAGCGATCTGCAAGTTGTGCGGCATTTTCTACAACCACTTCACGAGTTGCTACTGAAGAAGGATCGGCATTGGCAGATTGCACCGCGTTGAAAAAACTGTTTAGTGCTGGGTCTATGCTTATGCCGTCTGTCGCTACAAGATTATCAAGACGGCTTGCCATTTGAAAATGAACCTCTTGTTCTGCGTGTGCGCTAGTGGCTCCTGAGACTCGAGCGTTGGCAAATTGATCGCCCATGCGCTCGATCTGTTGGATGTTAACGCCGCCTCCAGCGTTCAGCCCACTGCCAAGGTTTGACTGGAAATCGACGCGCTGCCGAGAGTAGCCTTCTGTATTAACATTGGCAATGTTGTGGGATGTTGTCGCCATTGCGCTTTGAAACGCAAATAGTGCTGTTTTCCCTGTTTGAAGTAGGTCTGCCATAACAGTGGTTAATTCCCTGCGATCTGACGCATTATCGATTTTGCCTTGTCGGCGTACTGAGGGTCTGTAGCGTATCCGGCGTGTTGCAACTCTTCAAGAAATCGATCGGAGTCGCCGGCATGCTGTAAAGCTTTTTTATAGCGTGGATTTGCCAAAATAAACTCGGCAAACCCATCTACCGCATCGGCATCATTGTCAAAAGTTTTAAAGTTTGCATGTTGCTTCAGTGGGGTACCGTTCACATACTCTGTAGTAAGGCTAGTCGCGTAGCGGTTGTCGTGAGTGTTAGCTTTGATGCCAAATAAGTTATGTGAATTTTTACCGTCTGAGTCGGTGATCATGGAGCGCCCCCAGCCTGTCTCCAGAGCAGCGATAGCTACAATAGCATCAGGGGAGGTGCCTAATCGCTGCGCATTGCGTCTGGCGTGAGGGGTTAGTGACGTGACAAATTCTTGCTGTTTATCGTTGAGCTTGCTGCGCTCTTTGACAGTGGCACTACTGTTACCCCAGAGTGATGTCGCAAGGTGCAAGGAGCCAATGTTAGCTACCTCGTATCCCTCATGACTTTCAGTTTGTTTGCTTGTAAGTGTATCCACATCGCTGGTGAACGAAGCAGGGCGCTGAAGGTGAACATTAAGCTCACGCAGTCGCTGTTGGTCACTGGCCACTGTGCTCGATGCCTGTGTTGATACTGCGGATTTTCCCTGTTGCTGCTGAATTTGCCTCACAATTTGATCGGCAATGCCCAAACCTCCACTTTTGATCATGGTGTCTGCTAACTGCTCATCAAGCATGTCATCGTAGATTGCTCGAGAATTTGATGTGTCTTCTGCCATCGTGGTTTTGCGCATGCTTTTAAGCATGTTGTGGACAAGCAGTGCTTCAAATTTATTGGCGACCTCGCGTGCTGCCGCATCGTCAAATGCTGATGTTCCTTCCTTTGCGGTGGTCAGTGAGCTTTGTAGACTTTTTAGTTTGTCATCGCTTTTCGCCGATAACGCGCCGCCGACCTGTAAAGCCTGTGCAAAGCTTCCATCAATGAGTCCAGTCATCAGATAATGATCAACTGAGCACGCAAGGCGCCGGCTTGTTTCAGGGCTTCAAGTATGGCAACTAGATCTCCAGGAGCTGCGCCAACATCGTTAATCGCTTGAACAATTTCAGCCAGTGTCGTTCTTCTATCAATTTCAAACATACGATTTTGTTCTTGCTCTACATCAATCGCAGTATCAGCATTAACCACAGTTTCGCCGTTTGCTAATGCATTTGGCTGTGTGACCTGTACGTCCTCTGAAATGGTGACAGTGAGGCTTCCATGAGTGACAGCTGCTGGCCCTACAGTCACGTTGTTACCTATCACAATGGTACCGGTGCGTGAATTGACGATAATTTTGCCAGCAACCTGCCCAGGCTCTATTTCAAGTTCTTCTAGGTATCCGACAAACGCTACTCGTTTGGATATGTCCATGGGGGCGCGCACCTCCACAGAGACTGCATCTAACGCCTGCGCCTCTTCGGTGCCCAGTGCGCTGTTAATAGCATCTACCAGACGCCTGGCTGATGTGAAATCAGGCTCGTGCAAGTTGAACGTCACGTTTTTTGTATTGGCGAACGGATTCGGCACAGCTCGTTCAACAGTTGCGCCATTAGGGATTCTTCCTACGCTTGGTACATTAATCGCAATGGATGACCCGTCAGCCCCTGAGACGCCAAGGCCACCAACTGCCAAGTTGCCTTGCGCAACAGCATAGACCTCACCGTTCGCGCCACGCAGAGGTGACATGAGCAATGTGCCGCCGCGTAATGATTTTGAATTGCCTAATGATGAGACAGTGATATCGATTTTTTGTCCCGGCTTTGTAAATGGTGGTAATACAGCGTGAATAGAGACAGCAGCAACGTTCTTGGGCTGGATTTGAATGTCTGGAGGTACAGTCACACCATATTGCACAAGCATGCTTCGCAAGCTCTGTTCGGTGAAGGAAATTTGAGAGGTTTGATCTCCAGTGCCATCTAGACCAACAACTAAGCCATAGCCCAATAGGGGGTTGTCTCTTACTCCTGCAATGCTTGCTAAGTCTTTGATACGTTCAGCATGAGCGCTAAGCGGCAATAGGCACATAAGGCCTATACATAATGCCTTGCCAATCACTGACACGACTAGCCGCATAGGCTTATGAAATGAAACAGACTCCATCACTACAGTTCCTTTTTTTTCTGCAAAAATTGCATGGTGCACAAACAGCTTTTCTAAAACGGCCAGAGCGGGCTGGTAAATACGCGTGTTAGCCAACCAGCACGATTTGCATCTGCAAGCAGGCCTTTGCCTCCATAAGTAATGTTTGCATCAGCAATTTGGTTGGACAGCACGGTGTTTTCAGGAGTAATGTCTACGGCTCGAATAAGTCCAGATACTCGCACCACCTCACTACCTTGATTTAATGTCAGCCTTTTCTGGCCTTTAATGCGCATATTTCCGTTAGATAAAACTTCGTTAACCACTACGGCGATACTGCCAGTGAGTTGGTTGCTCTGGCTACTGTCTGCACTGCCCGCAAAGTCGGTAGCTGCGGTAATGTCATTTGAGAGAAATTCACGACCACCAGATGTCACAAGACCGCCAAAGAGAGTGGGGCTGGGTAGACTAATCGAACTGCCTTTATTAGCGTTTGTAGACGCTGTTTTTGATGCATTGGTGCTTTCATCAAGAACAACATTGATAACATCACCTACACGCCGAGCACGAATGTCTTCAAAGAAAAAGCGATTGTCTGCTTCTTTATAAATCGACCCCGTCTGCGTGTCGTCAGTAATGACTATCTCCGGTTGTGCCGGAGAGAAGTCAGGCTCGCTGATTTGAATTACAGTGCATGCACTGGTGTTCAATACAAGGGCAACGAGTACGCAGCCCTTGTTCGTTTTTTTTAATTTGTCATTCATCACTACATGTTCTGATTAATGTATTGCAACATACCGTCGGTAGTAGAGATTGCTTTTGAGCTTATTTCATAGGCACGCTGAGTCTCTATCATGCTGACTAGTTCTTCCACCACATTAACGTTTGACGTTTCTACAGAACCTTGAACAAGAGCGCCTAAACCGCCAATACCTGCTGTACCTTGTGCTGGTGCTCCACTTGACGCTGTCTCTTGATAGAGGTTTCCGCCAATTGATTGCAAACCTGACGGGTTAACAAAATCTGTGAGGGTGATTACACCTAGTTGAGTTGGCGCTGGATTGCCAGCCGTTGTGGCGGTTACCGTTCCATCTTGACCTATAGTTACACCGGTTGCATTGTTAGGGACAGTGATACCCGGTTGTAGTGTGTAGCCTGTAGCTGTGACCATTTGCCCTTGTGAATCCAATTGAAAAGAGCCATCGCGTGAGTAGGCTGGTGTACCATCGGGTGTGAGCACCTCAAAAAAACCTCTACCTTGAATGGCCAGATCCATCGGATCTTCAGTTTGTGAAAGATTGCCTTGAGTGTGAAGTTTTTCGGTCGACACAACACGTACACCAGTACCTGTACTCAATCCTGATGGCAGTTGCGTGTCTTGTGAAGACTGCGCACCTGGTTGCCGGATTGTTTGATATAGAAGGTCTTGGAATACTGCACGGTCTCGCTTAAAACCGGTTGTATTGGTGTTAGCAAGATTGTTCGAAATAACTTGCATTCGAGTTTGCTGTGCATCAAGGCCTGTCTTGGCCGTCCAAAGTGCTCCGTTCATGCTGTGTTCCTTAAGTTGTTTGTAGTTGCTTTGAGTGTGATTTGCCGGTTAATGAGCTACTGCTATTAATCTCATCAAGTAAGTTTTAATAGTTTTGCTGCAGAAACGTCATTGTCCTTTGCAGTACTCATAAGCTTTAGTTGTGTCTCGAACTGGCGGGAGAGTTCTATCATTGTCACGAGCGCATCCACCGCATTCACGTTGCTAGCTTCTAGCGATTCTGTAGCAAGCGTTACTGCCGCATCAGCGGGTTGGTCTCCATCTGGAGAAGTGAACAAACCACGTGTATTACGTTCAATGGTATTGGGTTCTGGATTAACCAGCTTGATTCTATCAAGTACCGCAATTTCCCCGCCAGCTTGCCCGATTGGCATGACGGATATGGTTCCATCACTACCTATCTGCAGACTATTAAATGCGGTTAGCGTGATAGGCCCCGCTTCACCTAAAACAGGTTGGCCTGCAGCTGTGATTAGTAAGCCTTGTTCAGTGACTTGTAAATTTCCATTACGCGTATAAGCCTCACCACCGTCCACATCTTGTACCGCGATGAATCCTTCACCATTAATCGCAACATCAAGTTCACGCCCGGTGCTTTGGATTGCTCCCGGAACTTGTGAAATACCTGCGCGTCTATCCTCAGCGTACACTCTTGCAGGATTACCTGGTCCATACACCGGCAACGCTTTGAAATTATCAATATCAGCCTTGAACCCGGTGGTGTTCATGTTTGCCAGATTGTGACTGTTAGTTGCCTGCTTGTGCATCACTTGACGTGCACCAGACATGGCCAGATAGATCATCTTGTCCATACCGCTTATTTCCTTGTTTTCATATCAATCGGGATGGGCACTCGAACAATTCACCGGTACATTGCTGCACCACTATTGTCCGAGTGCGACT
>JALZWO010000191.1 GCA_023300375.1 Granulosicoccus sp.
GAATGTTAGAAAATTTAGTATCTCGTATCGAGTTGCTTAATCCTCATATTAAATTGTGTAATTTTACCGAGCTGGGTATTAGGAGTTCTCATTTACCAATATTCTTACGGATTAGCTTGGCAGTCTTAACATAAGTACAGTAGTTAGTATTCAGCTCTTCGCAGCTCAACCAGTTTGTGTTCGTCGTTGAGCGTGATTTCAAACCGGCCGTGTATGCCTGAGCGACTCACAAACTTGCGAAGCTCCTTGGCTGGAAACTGTAACCGTTTGCCATCCTCGGTTCGGGCAAGCACCACGTTACCTGTGCCTTGGTAATAGGCAAGGTATTCCTCTGGCGATATTTGAAGAGAGAAATACAGGTGCTTCATGCTTAGTCCAAGTTAGTTATGTCCACGCGCAATGCGGGTAGCCCAACGCCTGTGCTTTCAAAGCCACCATCAGAGGCAATCACTTGTCCTGTGATGTAACTGGCTTTGTCTGTACAGAGAAAAACGATCAGCTCGGCAATTTCCTTCTCACTACCGTAGCGGTTGAGAGGGATGGCATCGTGGTATGCGTCAATAATTTCCTGTGTGTGAACAGCCATTGCAAGCTTTGTGCGTACCGGGCCTGGGCACACGCAGTTTGCTCTAATACCGTATTCACCTAGCTCGGCTGCCTGCTGTTTGGTGAGCTGGATAACAGCGGCTTTTGATGTGCCATACGCTACTCGCAAGGTCGAGGCTCGCAAGCCGGAGATCGACGCTATATTAACGAGCGAACCTTTGGTTTCTTTAAGTGCAGGTGTGGCTGCTTGCGACACAAGAAAAACACCGTCAAGGTTTGTACTCATAACAGTGCGCCATCGTTGAAAATCAGTTTGCTCTATCGGGCCAAAATCTGCCACTCCTGCATTGTTGACTACCGCATCAATTCTTCCAAAATGAGATTGCACAGAGGCCATCATATCGTTCACTTGATCGGGGATTGATACATCATGAACAAACGGTTTGGCATTGTTAAGTTTGGCCGCGCTGGCATTAAGTTCGTCAGCATCGCGGTCTACCATAGCCACCTGCCAGCCTTGCTCAATGAACAGTTCAGTGGTTGCTAAGCCAATGCCTCTGGCAGCTCCAGTGATTAATGCAGTTTTATGATTCATTATTTTTAGTGCTATGCGTGGAATGCCCATAATACTGATTGAACTGACAAATGGCACGTTTATAAATCATCAATAACGACCAAGTACTCGTTAGATCGATGTCATGCCTAAGTGCACCTTTCGATAAAAAATACACTTGAAATATATTGTCGAAACCACATCATCTTTGTGTGGCCGAGGTCTCTGATGAGAATCGGCTACGTAACCTTTATATTGCTTCTATTGGAGAATATTTAACATGAAAATTGATCTAACACCTCTTTACGCTAACACCGTTGGATATGACCGTTTCGGCTCTTTACTTGATGCTGCATTAAGCTCTGATCGCCAGGCCGCTGGCTATCCTCCTTACGACATAGAGCTTGTCGGCGAAAACAAATACGCTATTACCTTAGCGGTTGCTGGCTTTCACGACAGTGAGGTTGATGTTCAGGTAGAGAAGGGCATTCTGACAGTACGTGGTAAGAAAGAAGATGCCAAAAAAGACTCTCGCTACTTGCACAGAGGTATTGCTACTCGGTCGTTCGAGCGCAAATTTAACTTGGCAGATCATGTCGAGGTAGTGAATGCGCAGCTGGACAACGGTTTGCTGAAAATCTCACTAGTCAAAGAAATTCCAGAGGCTATGAAGCCACGGAATATTCCGATTGGTAACGGTGCTGCAGTTATTGAAGACCACGTTAATAGCTAGGTTTTCAGCGCAAGTTGTAATGGTCAACTTGCCATAGTGCAGAGAACAGCGACGGGGCTGGTGCGTATTCGGCCAGCACCGTCGTTAGAGAATATTTTGACCCTGTATTACATGTACTGTATATAATGCCTGCTATACGTGCTGACGTATAAGCGAGCTACGCGGTACATCGTGGGTCGAGCCCTTACAGGGCAGCGACGCCGCAACCCGCTCCAGCCTTCGAAGTGTTCTAGTTAGAAGTATGTGGCGAGAGGTGTTGTAATGGCAATGGCTGAGAAGCAGCGCGAGTTTCTTGAATTACTCGCACAACGAATTCCTCACTTGTTTGAGGCGATACGTGTTGGCAACGTTAAGAGTGAGTACATTATCGGTGTACGAATCATTGATCAACGCCAAGTGCGGCTCAAGATGGTCGCTGAGGTCGTGGATCCTGGCGTTAATCCGCTCAAGACACACGGCATGACGATTCCAGAGCAGCTGTAACCCGTGAAGCCTTTATGCTTTACCAAAGTAAGGCAGGCACTGGCATCCCGTAACGGGAGCCTACTTAATAATCCAATCCCTCTCTCGGCAAAAGCCAAGACGAAGGATCGGTGGCGTGAAACTAACTCAACTGTCGTGTGCGTCAGCAGTGGCGTTCATGGTCAATGAACAGGTCAGCTACTTGCAGCGGATTTATTTGGTACTGTCCGCTGGCTAGCTCGGCTTTTATTCTGTCAACTTTTTGTCGGTTGAATCTTCGGCCACCACTAACCGGCCTTACATTGGGCTTGTCGGTAGGTTTTTCTAGTGCCGCGTCATTGGCTTGAGCCTGCTGATTCGGGCCACCCGAATCGTCACTGTTGCGACGACCGTAAGCAATCGAACTCTTGTTGAGTCGCTCGCGTCGGGCGTTTGCAAGATCGCTCACATTTTTACTACTACTTTCGCTCTTATCTAGAGCCATGAGTCTACTTCCTGTTGCGTGATCCTTTGACATGCGTATGGAGCCACGTCGAATCATTCTATTTTTTGTGTACATTCTGCAGAGCGGTCAGGAACCACATTTGGCAACAAAAAAGCAGTTGCATCCAAGTAGCTTGTATCTGATCGCCTTGCAGATAAGGACTGAATCGGCTTGCAGGGGGGTTAATGTAACCTCAATTGACATTTGAGCAGGCTGATTCACAAAGCTAGAATCGATAATCAGTGTATGTGCACACTGTGAGTAAGCCAAAGGTTGTTGTAAGGTCGTATCGATCGTATAAAATGCTTTAAATTAGCACGGCTCGCAGTTTATTTTTGTGTTTCAGTCGTCAATTCTTTGTCTTATTCGATCCATCTTCTATTATATAAGGCATCGACTATGAGTTTTACTTGCTCGCAACGCGAAGAGTGCCCATGACTACCAGAAAAGAAACCCGAAAGATTCTGATTGTTGACCAAGATGCAGACAGTTCGCAGCGGCTGTCGCATCAGCTGGAATTCATTGATTACGAACCAAAAAAGCTGAGTTCCCCCGAGTTATTGGATAGCCTTGGCGATTTGAGCGACTACGCGAGTGTGCTGGTTGCCAACTTCCATGGGATTGCTCCTTGGGCAGCCAAGCTGCGTGAGAAGCATGAGAAGTGTCCTCCTCTGGTGCTGCTGCTGGGTAATAGTCCGGCAGATATTGCGCAATCGGACATAGACGAAAATTTTGTGGGTTGCTTGAAAGCGACTATCCGTTACGCTGACTTGACCGACTTGCTCCACAAATCAGAGGTGCGTGGTACGGCAAACACAACGCCGGTTAAAGAGGGCGTACAAAACCCTGAGCTATTTCGGTCCCTGGTAGGTAACAGCCGATCGGTCCATCGGGTCAGAAAGATGGTTGACCAAGTAGCTCCAACAGAGGCTACCGTGCTGATTTTGGGTGAGTCGGGCACAGGTAAAGAGGTTGTCGCTCGAAACATTCACTATTACTCAAACAGACGCAATAAGCCCTTCGTGCCGATCAACTGCGGTGCGATCCCTGCTGAGCTGCTTGAATCGGAGCTATTTGGTCATGAAAAGGGTGCTTTCACGGGTGCGGTGGGTGCGCGGCAAGGACGATTCGAATTGGCAGACGGTGGCACCATATTTCTTGATGAGATAGGTGATATGCCTCTGACCATGCAGGTCAAGCTGCTGCGAGTGATTCAGGAACGCTCGTTCGAGCGAGTAGGAAGCAACAAAAGCATCAAGAGTGATGTAAGAATCGTGGCAGCGACCCACAGAAACCTTGAGCAGCTAATCATAGAGAACCGGTTCCGTGAAGATCTCTTCTACCGCCTGAACGTGTTCCCTATTGAAATGCCACCGCTAAGCAGCCGTGCAGAAGATTTGCCGTTGTTGGTTAAAGAACTGATAACGCGTCTAGAGCACGAAAAGAAATCATCAGTGAGTCTTACACCAGCTGCGATGATGGCGCTGTGTAACTACGATTGGCCGGGTAACGTGCGTGAACTAGCCAATCTGATGGAAAGGCTCACCATTCTGCACCCTTATGGGGTTGTCGATGCTGGAGATCTTCCTCCCAAGATGGCACCGCATGGTCAGGCGCTTAATCAGGAGCGTGAGGCGGTTGATGCTGCAGCTGGAGGTAATGGTCTGCCGATGGTTCAGGGTATGCCTGCGGTAGCGTTGAACAATAAGCCGCGATTACCACGTGAGGGCATTGATTTGAAGCAACACCTTACCGATATAGAAATAAGGCTAATAGAGCAGGCGTTGGATGAATGCTCTGGCGTGGTTGCTCACGCTGCGAATCGCTTGAAGATTCGTCGTACAACGCTAGTTGAAAAAATGCGCAAGTACAGCATTCAACGACCAGAAGAGGTTTCGTGAATCGCGACTGGTAATTGTTCTGTGGCAGCTTTGTTTTGACATTAATTAACAAAAGAGTGTCAAACATGGCTGCCTATTCATGCAAAAGAGTGCCATATTTTTTTAAGAATCATAAAACCTAAAAAAAAACACTATCAATTGTAAAATAATGTTGCAAAAATAACATTTAAGTAGCAATTAGAGGTAGGGACTAGCCTAATTTCTCGGTAATCATGAGCTTTGGCTCTCAAAATCAACCGATATAGACCTAGAGGGGGTGTAGAGCAAGATCCAACAGGTCTCGGTGGTTCGAGACTTGCTCGCTCGTACTCATGGAAGCATTTCGTCAGAGCAACATCGTTCGGATGTTGTAGCGAATCGCCATGAGGAATCAGCATTGCAGTTATCTAGTGCCATCTCTCGGAAATTCTTACTATGAGAATGCCGGGTTCAACCATCAAGTCGCGCCAGACGCAGCCTGTACAGACAATCGCCATTGCCGGTGGTAAAGGCGGCGTCGGTAAGTCTGTGGTTGCGGCAAATCTTGCAGCAACGTTGGGCAGCGATGCTCACGATGTATTGCTTGTCGATGGTGACCTAGAGATGGGAAGCATAGATCAACTACTGAGTCTGCATCCAAAACACACATTGTCAGATGTTATGTCTGGTCACAGTGAGCTGTCCGACATTGTTTTGCAGGGGCCAAAAGGTGTGTCGGTGGTACCCAGTGGTAGTGGTGTCTATGAAATGGCGCAATTATCGCAAGTTGAACATGCCTCGCTTATAGGTTTATTTAGTGATCTCTGTACCGAAGCTGAAGTCATGATTATTGATGTGGCTACAGGCTTGTCAGAAAGTATGTTGAGTTTCTGTAGAGCGGTGCGTGAAGTCATCATAGTGGTTGTGGATGAGCCCACTGCAGTTCGGGATGCTTACGCAACAATTAGAGTGCTACACGAAAAATGTCGAACTAGGCGCTTTCGTGTTGTTAGCAACAAAACGCAGTCGTCATGTCATGGGTTGGATATTTATTCAGCCCTTGTAGATAAAACAGATCAGACCATGGATGTGTTGCTCGACTATTGTGGGTCTATTCCTTTTGACCCTCAATTGAAATTGGCAGTGTGTCAACAACAGTCTGTTATTGAGGCTTACCCTTGTTCACCAAGTGCGCTTGCATTCCGGAAACTTGGTGCTCGAGTATCACGGTGGCCTCAACCACAGACTCCTTGCGGACACATTGAATTTTTTGTTGAGCGGTTGATACAAACCGCTGAAGGTACACGGTGAGAACCAGTTAGAATGAATGCACACGCGATGTATAACGAAGCAACCACAGTCGATCCGGACGGATTGGTTGCGGCAAATGCTAATCTGGTGAAGCGCATTGCGTTTCATCTACTTAACCGCTTACCTCCTAGCGTACAGGCTGAAGATCTCATTCAGGCCGGTATGATTGGTTTGTTAGAGGCAGCTCGACACTACGATCCCTCTCAAGGCGCAAGCTTTGAAACTTATGCGGGAATTCGTGTGAGAGGGGCCATGCTTGATGAAATACGCCGTTCAGACTGGACTCCACGTTCAGTGCACAGGAAGTCGCGTGAGGCGGCTGAAGTGTTGCGAAACATTGAACAATCCAATGGTGGTGAAGCTAAAGCGAGCAAGGTCGCTGAGACGCTTGGCATAGGTCTGTCGGCTTACCATACGATTTTGACTGAAAGCTCAGCCGCCCATGTATTCAGTTTTGACCAGCCAGATGAACACACTGGTGAGACTATTGCTTTGCCACAAAGTGCCGAGGCGAGTCCTGGCGAACAGATGGAATATCAGGCTTTCCGTAAAGCATTGGCGGATAACATCAAGAGTCTGCCTGAGCGAGAAGCTCTGGTGATGTCTCTTTACTACGACGATGATCTTAATCTTCGGGAAATTGGTGACATCCTCGGCGTCAGTGAGTCTCGCGTGTGCCAGATACATGGTCAGGCGCTGACACGACTCAAAGCGCGAATGAACGAGTGGACTCAGAAGTAGGGATTAACGCTATGGTTACTGATGAATCCCAATGGTATGTGCAAAAGGGATCTAGAGTTCAAGGTCCATTCACAGCAGATGAGGTGGGTCGTTTTTTGCTCTTGGGGCGCGTACGTAACACTGATCGTGTTAGCCGTGACGGCGAGCTCTGGGAGCCTGTAACCCAGGTGCCAGAACTGATACCAGAAGAGCTTCTTGACTTGCAATCTGATGATGGATGGAATCAGTTTCTACACGTCAGGCAGGCGAGCGATGAGCGTACCTCGACAACAAAGGTTGCTGTTGATCGTCGAGCCAGATCGGATAAAGATGCCGAATATGTTCGAGATGAATGGCAAAACAAATCAACACCGACAGATTCCTCAAACGGAGTGCTGCCTTGGTCGCTATTAGGTATAACGCTAGCAGCGCTAGGAGTTGTGCTTTACCTGAATGCCACTAGTGGTGTCGCTGGTTAGTTACTTTTAGTTTACGGTTCTGGCGTGTGTTGACACGTTGAGTGACTGTTGCCGGTGGTCTATTCGCCTCTGGCCCTGCTGATTGGTCTGCAGTTTGCAACAGTGATTTCTATCATTTTCGAATCAACTTAAAGACGCAGACTATGTCGGTTATTAGTGTTAGCAAAAGTGCCATCACCTCGCACTCTGCCTTGCGCCAACAGCGGTTAGATGTACAGCTCAAACAGCTAGAGTTTCATGCTCTACTGCACCGAAAGCTCGATATAGAGCGACTGTTTGAGTGTTTGCTAACCGAAGGACAGGCGTTCGTGCAGTTTGATGGGCTTCATTTTCTAGCCTCTGAACGCGGTTCAGATGTCATGCTTGGTTTTGTTAGAACCCATCGACAGCGCTTTGAACTTCGCCTTGGTGAGCGCTTACTGGGCGAGATAACTTTAATGCGAGCCCGCAAGTTCTCTTCTCGTGATGAGCGTGATGCGGAGAGACTCGTAGAGAGCCTGATCTACCCCCTAGACAATGCGCTTGAGTATCATGCAGCGGTCGCGAAAGCGATGACAGATGAGGCCACAGGCCTTCGTAATCAGCGTGCACTGGATGAGCAGCTTCCTCGTGAAATCAGATTGGTGCGGAGACTGGAGCAACCGCTATCAATGATTATGGTATCTGTCGATCATCTGGAACAAATTAGCGGGCAGTATGGCGAACAGATTGGTGAGCAGGCATGGCAGTCAGTTGCCAGTACCTTAGGTTCACGATTGCGGGAGAGCGATTTGATATTTCGAACCGCTGATGATTCTTTCTGTTTGGTGCTCAACCAGACGACGTTGGACGGGGCGATGGTACTAGCCGAGCGTTTGTTAGCCGACATTAATCGCTGTGTGAGTTTTGACAACATACAGATTGTGTTGACTGCAAGCGCTGGATTGACTGAGCTGGGCGAAGGAGACGGTGCTGGCACTTTGATAGAGCGTGCTAACTCGGCACTTGCTCGCGCATGTGCTCGTGAGGGTAACTGTGTTGCTAGTCATCCTGCTCCAGAGCCAGAAAACAGTCATGATCCTGACGCTGCTTAGTGTTGTCGCGACCTGTTTTGCAATGGCAGTGATGAAACTAAGTGCCGATTCAACAAGTAAGTGATGCAAAGCACAACTTTGTGCAATTTTTCACTGCGATAATTGCCATGATGTTTTATTTTCCGGTATACTTCGCAGCTCGAAGGCGCTGAGTGATCAGCAAACCAATGTCCCCTTCGTCTAGTGGCCTAGGACACCGCCCTTTCACGGCGGTAACAGGGGTTCGAGTCCCCTAGGGGACGCCACCTTCGCTTTTTGCGAGCATAGGGGTAGCTTGGCAACATGGCCGCTACCGCCAACGGCGTCACCTTCCAGCCCACAACAAAGTTACTAATCACTGGTTATGCGTTAGCTACATGATTTTGCGTGTTTAGTTTGCGTGAGCGTGCCAGATTATCCCCAAGAACTAGCAGGCAAGGCGTTAAAAAAAGCGTCAGTAAAGTGGTAAATGCCAAGCCTCCAGCAATAGCGCTTGATAGCTGTGTCCACCACTGCGTGGAGGGTGCTCCAAACGATATGCTTCTGTCCACTAAGTTAATGTTCATAGCAAACACCATAGGCACTAATCCTAAGATAGTGGTTATGGCCGTTAGCAACACAGGCCTAGCGCGAACTGAACCTGTTAGCAATGCGGCGTTGGCAGCGGTTGCACCCTGAGCTTTGTAAGTGTTGTAGGTATCTATCAGAACAATATTGTTGTTCACCACAATGCCTGCCAGGGCAATAATGCCGATGCCCACCATAACAATGCCGAAGGTCTGACCACTGATCATTAACCCAATGAGTACGCCTGAGGTGGAAAATACGATGGCTGACAACACTAGCAAAGCTTGATAGACGCTGTTGAACTGTGTCACGAGAAACAGCATCATTAGGAAAATGGCAGACGCAAACGCTGCGACCAGAAATGTCAGTGTTTCTTGCTGCTCCTCGGCTTCACCTTTAAATTCGACAGCTACTTCGCGGTCGTAGGCTTGTTCAAGTAAAGTGGCCTGAAGCTTCTTTAGCTCCGTGTCAGGCAAGTAGCCTTCGGCGACGTCAGCTTCAACGGTGATAGTACGCTTGGCATCTACGCGTCTGATGACTCCAGTTTTCGGGGCAGGGCTAACAGTGACAAAATTTGCTATTGGAACCATGCCATTGTTGGTCGGCACACGTAATTGTCCGATCTGATCAAGAGTGCGTTGTTGTTCAGGATATCGAACCCGTATATCAAGCTCGTCAGTTGCATCATCAGGACGATAGCCCGCTAGGCGGATACCAGAGGTAATCAGTTGGATGGCATTGCCGATAAGTGCTACATCGGCTCCGTAACGAGCAGCCTCTTCACGATCTACGCTTACGCGCCATTCCACACCGGGTAAGGCTCTATCGTCGTTCAGGTCAATGAAGCTCCCTTGTTCTTTCATGATGTCGCGAAGTTGATTGACCGCATCATTGAGTTTGTTCACTGGAGCGCTTACCTGAATGTTGATGGGTTTACTACCGCCACCAGGCCCACCCTCATTGGCTACAAATTCTAGTTTTATTCCGGCGATGTCGCTGAGTTTGTCACGAAGTTCTGTGGTGATGGCTTCAGCTTTAGGTCGTTTATCCCAGTCGGTGAATTCGATCTGGATGCTGCCAATAATATCGGAGCTACCACTGTTCGCATCGTTGCTAGCGCCAGTTCGGGTATAGATCGATTCAATGTCGTTGTGATCAAACAAGCGTTCTTCCACGCGTTTGAGAATGGCATCTTGTTCATAGATTGATAGGTCTCCACGTGCATGAACTTGAAGCGCCATGGACTCGGGTTCAACACTGGGGAAGAACTCAACACCTTTGCCAATGGCGCCGTACAGTGCATAACTTGCGATGGTAAAAAAAAGTACGCCGCCGAGTGTTTTTGCAGGATGAGCCAGTAATAGATGCAAGGTTTGCAAATAGCTGTGCTTTAGCCCATGGACATCGGCAATGATGTTCTTTGGCGAGTGGGCTTCAGTGTCGAAACGATCTTCATTATGCTCATGTGTGAGTTTGTCAGTGTTTGGTTTGCGTCCAATGAGTTTGCCTACAACAGGTATGAAAACTAGTGCCATTGCCAAAGAAGCTAATAGGCAACTGGCCACTGTTATAGGCATATAGCGCATAAACTGTCCAATGAGCCCGGGCCAGAACAACAGCGGGAAAAACACCGCGAGCGTTGTAAATGTAGAGGCAATAACTGGCCAGGCCATACGCTTGCTGGCATAAGCATACGCTTGCCCGGTCTCCATACCCGCATTGATATTGCGATCGGCGAGTTCAGAAACAATGATAGCGCCATCTACCAACATGCCAACAACGAGAATAAGGCTAAACAGCACAACAACATTCATTGTGTAACCTAAAGAGTGGATCACCAGTATGCCGGTAAGAAATGAACCCGGTATAGCCAGGCCCACCAAAATGGATGAGCGTATGCCTAGCGTCGCCATGATCACAACCATGACCAGAACAACACCCGAAATAACGTTGTTCTGTAAATCGGTAAGCATGGTTCTGGTCTCTTCCGACTTGTCCTGATGGAAGCCGATACGCAGTGTGGATGGTAGTGTTTGCCGCTCTTGCTCCACTACGTATCGAACAGACTCTATGGTCTCAATGATGTTGGCTCCCAAGCGCTTCGATATCTCTAACACTAAGGTAGGTTGGCCGTTGAGGCGTGCAAAGCTGTCGGGGTCTTTGTAGGTCCTGCGAATACTGGCTACATCGCCAAAGGTGACCACACCAGAATCAGTGACTTTGATTGGCATGCGCATAACATCCTGTATGTCTTCAACCACTCCAGGCACCTTGATAACCATGCGGCCGGCTCCTGTGTCGATTGCCCCTGCCGCGATTAACAGGTTGTTGTTGCTGATCAGTCCAAAAAGAGAATCAAAATCCACTTGATAAGATTCCATGACTAGCGGGTCGACCTCGATCTCCATGAGCTCTTCACGTTCGCCTGCGATGTCGGCCTCCAATACGCCGGGCAAGGCCTCCAATTTGTCCTTTAGTGCTTGTGCAATGTGGGTTAGCGAACGCTCTGGTAATGGGCCTGAAAGACTGATGTTAAGAACGGGAAACAGGGCGATATTAACTTCGTTCACCGTGGGCTCATCAGTCGCCGCTGGTAGTTGTGATTTGGCGACATCAACACGTTCGCGTACATCGCTAAGTGCAGTATCACCATCGAATCCTGCATCAAATTCCAGCAAAACCGATGCGAAACCCTCACCAGCTGTGCCGCTCATTTGCTTCAAACCGCTGATGCTTTGTAGCTCTTTCTCCATGGGGCGCACGAGTAGCCGTTCAGCATCATCGGGGGAGATTCCATCGTGGTTCATCGAGACATAAATGATGGGAATGGGCACATCGGGTTCAGATTCTTTAGGAATACTTTTATAGGCTGCGATGCCGCTGATGAAGAGAAAGGCAAGTAACATGAGCACCGTGCGATGCCGACTGAAGGCGGCGTCTATAATTGTGTTCATATTAGTTCGCCGTATCGTTCAGAGTGCGAACCTGCTCACCAGCGTTTACGAAACCTTGTCCCAAGGTAATCATCCGTGTTTTGTTGGGAATTCCTGTTACCCAGGCGCCTTCAACGCTGGTACTCACCAGTTCTATGGGTAAAAATATGACTCGACTGTCATCATCTAGAGCCTTAATGCCCAATGTGCCGTCACTTCCCAGCGAAAGAGTGGATGGGGTGACGAAAGTTGCCTCAATCTTCTCAATAGGTATTACAAGTGTGGCACTAATGCCAGCGGCAATAGCATCACTCGAATTGTCAATCAAGGCTTCAATAGCAAAGCTACGTGTACTGGAATCGGCTACGGAACTGATGAAGCTCACCTTGCCTTGCAATTGTTCGCCGGTTATCAAGCTGACGCTGACGCTTTGCCCGATGAATAATCGCGATAGGCTTTGCTGTGAAACCGTAGCGCTAGCCTTGAAAGCGGTATCGTCAACGATGTGTGCAATGACATCGCCACGTTCAACCAAGGTGCCCAACTGTACTGGCAGCGCATTCACAACGCCTGCGAAAGGAGCCTTGATAGTGGTGTAGTTAATATCCAGTTCCACGCTTGCCAACGTTGCCAGAGCTGATTCGAGCACGGCTTCAGCTTGTTGCAGCTGTACCTCTGATTGCAGGCGCTGACGTTGTAAGGATAGAGCAGCAGCCTGCTCACTGCGCGCTGTTTTCACAGCTGCCAGGCTTTCTGTAAGGGTGTTGCCGCGATTGGCTTCATCCAGTTTTACCAGAGTGTCGCCTGCACGTACTCTAGCGCCTTTACGAGTGACAAGGTTTTTGACCACGCCACTGGTTTGTGCGCTTACAGGGACTTCTCGAATTGCGGCAAGCTGGCCCTGCAGGCTCAATTCACGGGAGGTAATTGAGCTCTCAGTTGTTTCAACCTCAACGGTCATAAGTGCAGTTGAATCGTTGCTGGCCGTGTTATCCGAGTGTGTATTGTCAGATTTTAGTAATCCGCTCAGCATCCATACAGCCAGCACAATCACGACAAATACAGCGGCTTTCCAAGAAGTGTTCAATCTGTACTCGTTTTCCTGTAAAGAGGTAGAGTATAAACCTTGCACAGTCGAGACCTGAAAGGCAAAACAACGTAAATATGGGGACGTTATTCTGAGCAGCGTGTTACAAGCTACTTGGCTTCAGATAGCTTGGTGTGTGTGGAGTTCAATGCAAGATTGCTGTGGAGCTCTGCGAGTCAAATTAGTCATGTGTGTTTGCGCCTTGGTTTTTGTGCAAGGATGCGACACGCCAACGAAAAATATCACGAGTTTTGCGCAGAGTCACGAGCTTGTGAGCTCACAGGTCAGAACGGGTACTTTTGATCTGCTGGTCGTCGACAACAGACAGCCTTTGCGGCGCGACGGTGTGTTGCATATCTACCTAGAGGGCGATGGCTCACCATGGAAATACCGCGTTTTTGTGATGCCAGATCCAACACCGCGCAATCCGCTCATGTTGAGGCTGATGAGCAGAGATAGAACGTCGGCTGTTTATCTGGGGCGGCCTTGCTATAACGGTACATTTAACGACTCGGGCTGTGATAGCTCATTGTGGACATCTGGCCGATACTCAAACGAGGTGGTACAGAGCATGGCTAGTGGCATTAAGGCTCTTATAAAGCGTAAGGATGCCCGTGAGGTTCGGTTGATGGGGCATAGCGGAGGTGGAGCGTTGGCCATGCTACTGGCCGCTGAAATCCCACAAGTATCAAGAGTGGTTACTTTGGCCGGCAATCTGGATACTGATGCCTGGACAGATCATCATGGCTATACGCCACTGTTCAGCTCGAACAATCCTAGTAATGTGGAGGCATTAAGGCCAAGCGTATGGCAGTGGCATCTTATTGGGTTGCGGGATGGTGTTATCCCATCGCAATTGATAAAACCGTTTATTTTGAGTCAAAAAAACGCCACTGGCATAGAATTTCCTCGCTTCACGCACGGTTGTTGTTGGGGGCGTATTTGGCCTAACGTGTTGCGTGCACTAGCGGCTGATGAACCTACAACTCTGAGAGGTGTGCGATTTAAATCTCGAGTTGAGCCACCATAGATTTAGGGTAATCTGTGAATATTCCGTGTGCGCCAAAGTCAAACACAGATTTGGCCTCCGTAACGTCGTTAACGGTGTAGCAGTAGAGGCCGAAGCCTGCATCCACCACATCGCTGGCTGCATTTTTCACTAAGTCATTCGCCGCGCAATGAACATTCTGTGCGTTGTAATGTTGCATAGATGCTTGCCAGTCTTCTGGGATGGGGCCGAACAGGAGTGCAATAGCCATTTGGGGCATACGCTGCTTGATCATACCTAAGCTCTCATGGCTAAAACTTGAAACAACTAAAGGTAGTTGTGTAGGCCACGAATTTTCAAGTTCACGACAAATGGCGTCCACGGTGCGTTGCTCAAGCCCTTTGACAGGTTTGATCTCTAGATTCAAGCCAAGTTGGCGGCTTTTCAGAAGCTCAATAGTGGCGCTTAACCGTGGCAATGGCTCAAGTTCAAATCCAGGATTGTTCTTGCCTGCTCGTAGCAGGTCAAGTTGCTCAGATGTGTGCTCGCACAACAGGCCTTGGCCGTTGGTACATCTGTCAAGCTGATGATCGTGATGAACATAAGCGATATCGTCACTACTGATTTGTACATCCAGTTCCACACAAGTAGCGCCATCGACAGCTGCGAGCGAAAAAGCGCTCAGTGTATTCTCTGGAGCATCTGCTGATGCACCGCGGTGAGCGATAATACGAGCTAGGTGTGTGTGTTCCATAAGTATTTAATCTATAGTTCTGAGCTCGAAAGGGTAGCGCATATCGTAGACTGTGACTTCCTGTTCCCACATTTTATTCGTTGTCATGAAGCTACCACGATGTACTCCGGTGGAGTTAGACGCTGATGAGCTAAGTCGTCTTCTACAGATCGCTCAGCGTGCGGCAGATGCTGCCCGTCTGGTGACCTGCAGTTATTTCCGGCAGCCCATGAGCGTGGAAAACAAGGCGTCAGGTTCAGCCTTTGATCCTGTGACACTGGCTGACCGTGAGGCTGAGCTGGTTATTCGAGATGTCTTGCGCTTGGAATGCCCGCATATCGGATTTTACGGCGAAGAGCATGAAGCAATCAGCGATGGCGGCGCTCTGATGTGGATTGTGGATCCCATCGATGGAACGCGGGCGTTCATGAGCGGTATGCCTCTTTGGGGAACCCTCATTGGTTTGTATAACGGCGAGCGTGCTGTGCTTGGTCTGATGGATCAGCCCGTGCTCGATGAGCGATACCTAGGCTACCTTGATTCAGCTCGATTGAATACATCCAACAATTCGCTGACCACTCAACTGACAGCGCGGTCTACACCCTTTTTGCATGACGCTGTCGCGTATTGCACAACGCCAGACATGTTCAGCAACCGTGCGGCTCATGAGTGTTTTGTTGGATTGAAAGATACGGTAAAGCTGATGCGTTACGGTGGAGATTGTTACGCTTATGCTCTACTGGCCGCAGGCTTCGTCGATATCGTTGTTGACTGCGATTTGCAACCCTACGATATTGCAGCGTTAATTCCTATCATTGAGGCTGCGGGTGGTGTCGTAAGCAATTGGGCGGGCGGGCGCGCCGTTGATGGCGGGTACGTTGTTGCATGCGGCTCTGCTGAGTTGCACGCTCAAGTACTTCCGTTGTTGCAGTTTGACTAATTCAACGTCAAGTTGAATGTGGAGCTTGCTGTTGCATCGAACGGATCTGCCACCATGATAGTTACATTGTAAAATCCAGCGTTGCTTGAATCGCTTGTGCCGGTGATTATGCCCTCGGCAGAAAGCTGTATACCGTCGGGTAGGCTTTGTGAGGTGTGAATTAGGTCATCATCATCGGGGTCGCTGAAAAATCTGCTTGCATTGTAGGTGAAATTGCCGCGAGCTATGAGGTCAGGAATTTGCTCGGCAACCGGAGGATTGTTATCGAATGTCGGAGAATTTTCAATAGTTAGCGTAAAGCCGTTACTCGCTGTGGCCAGGCCATCTGTAACGACAATATCAACGAGCCAGTTGCCAGTAATTGTATTATTAATCGTATCATCAGTTGGGTTTTCTTCTGCGACAGGTGTCACTACTTGTAGTAAACCATCATCATCGACCTCTATGCTGATACTCGGTGGTAAGTCTTGCACTTCCACGGAATACAGCAGCTGATCGTTGTCGTCGTCTTGAAAGAACATGGATATGTCTGTTGTCTGATCTAGGGTCTCGTTTTCGGCAGTTCGCGTCAGCATGACGTCAGGCAAGCTGCCCACAGTTTGTGGCCCAACGTTACTATTAGTGAGTAGGATTGTTGCGCTCGATTGAACGGTGTGTATTCCGTCTGTTACCTGGTAAGCGAAGCTGTCAGTTACTGTTTCGTTGTCGGCAATTATCAAAGATTCATCGGCCGTGTAAGTGAAACTGCCATCTGCCTCAAGCGAGAACTGCGACGCAAAACTAGGCGCACTTACCGTGTCAGTAACCACGCTCAATGGTGAATTGCGTACATCGTCATCATCTGAATCGTTAGCAAGCAAGTTGTCGCTATCGTTGGTAGTGACCCTACGGCTCACTCCAGTGAGTGCACGGTAGTTGTCGTCCGTAGTGTCAGGTGATTCGTTAATTGATACGGCGCAAATCACTTGATCTCTTTGCACGGTTGTACCATCTGTTGCGTTAGCGCTTAATTGATAGAGTAAAGCGACGGGCGCCTTTAGGCTGGGTACATTGATGGTGAAATCGGCCTGGTTGTCGTTTTCAATGGTGAGTATTTGTACGTCGCAATCCGTGTCGCTGTTACAGGCGCTTGCTAGTGAATCTGCGGCGAATTGTGCATCAAATCCGCTGGTGTCCTCGCAGATGTCGACAGCACTGACGTCTTGAAGCGACCAACTCCAGTCGGAGACTAAAGCGTTATTAGTGACAACGAGTGTTCTATTGTTTGTATTTTCTTGGAACGAAGTTGCTATGCCTTCTTCAATGGGCGTCACAGTGATGTCGAACGATGCACCTTCTGACGTTGAATCAGCCACTGGCGATCCTGCCGAGTCTACCCAGCCGCAAGCGCTAAGACCCAGCAGGCACGCGATGGTGCCAAGCCTGTAAATCATTGTGTCGTGGTGCATAAATTTTATCGTGGCCATGCGCTAAAGAGCTTAGCGGTGATTTTTGGTCAGAGTGTGAATTTTATGCATCAAAATTCGTAGTCTGTCACAGGATGCCTTATCACTGTGGGTTTGTCTTTGGCAGATTTTGCAACGTGTTGAAGCCTATAATTGCGACGCGCGTCGAGTTTATTAGATTGCTTACAAACTCTCATCGATGAAGAGCGGTGCTTGCGTCGCAAATTGTCTAGAATGCGCAGTGACTATGGGCCGCGTGATTCCATGGGAATCAGAGCGTCATGCCAGTTCGGTATTCATGTTCTTAGTAAATTCGAGGCAAGATGCTGCTAATTTTCTCAAGTTCAAACATTTGATGACCACAACCGACACTTCAGATATCAAACTTACCTCTAAACGCACAGGGACGCTCTGGGCTGTATTTTGTGTGTCTGTCGTAATGTGGGTGGCTGTGAGCATTTGGGCCTACCGCACCTTTGTGTCGGGTGATGAGCTTGGCGGTCCTTTGGCTTCCGAGGCTGCTCAAGTTACTCAGGAATCACAGGACACAGGCACGAACAGCTCGCAGTCAAATAATGAAGGTGAGTTGATTGCTGTACAAACGGTCCGTATTGAAGCCGAAGATCAAGCGGCTGAGCAAGCTCGGATAGCGACTGCAGCAAGATTGGCGGCTGAGGAGCAGAGGGCTGAGGAAAACAAGGCGGCTGAAGTGGCCCGTATTTCGGCCGAAGAGCAAGCGATTGAAGAAGCTCGTGCAGCCGAAGAGGCCCTTATTGCTGCCGAGGAGCGAGCAGCTGAGGAGGCTCGCGTAGCAGAAGCTGCCAAGTTGGCGGCAGAGGCGCAGCTAGCAGCGGAGGCCAAAGCAGCCGAAGAGGCCCGTATTGCTGCTGAGGAGCAAGCAGCTGAACAGGCTCGCGCAGCAGAAGCTGCCAAGTTGGCGGCAGAGGCGCAGCTAGCAGCGGAGGCCAAAGCAGCCGAAGAGGCCCGTATTGCTGC
>JALZWO010000192.1 GCA_023300375.1 Granulosicoccus sp.
CTAGATCAGCTAAGGCACCCGGTCGGGGTTTGATCAGCTTGCGTGTGAAATCCCGAGCGAGAACAATCTCACCCGAGTTAGCCCGACTTTATATCACAATGCGAGCCAGTAATGTAAACTGCGCGTCCAATCAGACCTCTGCTGCTGTCTTATGCCCATCAGTCTTAAATCGCCAGAACAAATCGAGAAGATGCGCATCGCAGGAAGACTGGCTTCTGAGGTGCTTGATATGATCACCGAGCATGTTGTGCCCGGCGTCACAACCGAAGCGCTGAACACGTTATGTCACAACCATATCGTGGATATTCAAAAGGGTGTTCCAGCCACTCTGGGATACAGGGGATTCACTAAATCTATCTGCACATCGATTAACGAGCAGATCTGCCACGGCATCCCAAAAGACAAAAAGCTGAAGAAAGGTGACATCGTTAATATTGATGTCACTGTTATCAAAGACGGCTGGTTTGGTGATACCAGCAGAATGTACTACGTTGGCGAAGTAGCGCCACACGCGCGCAAGCTCTGCGAAGCGGCCTACAAATCAATGGTTCTGGGAATTCAGTGCGTAAAGCCAGGCGCCACTTTGGGCGACGTCGGCCACGCAATACAGGTGTTTGCAGAGGGGCAGCATTATTCAGTGGTAAGAGAATATTGTGGACACGGAATTGGCTCAAACTTTCATGAGGACCCTCAAGTGCTGCACTATGGGCAACCAGGCGCTGGCACTGTATTAAGAGCAGGCATGACGTTCACCATCGAACCCATGATCAACCAAGGTAAACGGCACGCGCGTGTTCTGTCTGACGGCTGGACTGTCGTAACAAAAGATCGCTCACTCTCTGCACAATGGGAACACACGGTTCTGGTTACGGAGGATGGTTTCGAATTGCTGACATTGGGTGACGGTAAAACGCTATGACCCAGGATGAGGTCAGCTCAGCCTATCCCCTAACAACGCAACTTGATGCGCACACGCTGCGGGAACTCAAAGCGGAACTAGCTACCCTGACGACCAGCCTTCTGGACACCACTGATTCACAGATTAGTGATTTCAAGCAAGCGCTGAAAGAGGGTCACGAGTTCATTCATGATCAATTTTTGGCTGGTGCTACAGCGCCAGAATTGCTGGTTCTTCGCTCGGCACTGCTGGACGACGTTTTGCTGCGCCTATGGAATCGTGAGCACGAAGTATTTGCAGGACTCACCCTTCTTGCCGTAGGAGGATACGGTCGTGCAGAGCTGCACCCCCACTCTGATATTGATATTGCGATACTACTGCCTACTGAGCATGCCAGTGGCGATTCCACGGTGCGTGACGAGACGCTGAGTCGTTGGATTACCGCCCTTTGGGATCTCAATCTGGATATCGGTCATAGCGTACGTACAGTCGCCGATTGCACCACTCAGGCCGCAGCCGACATCACCGTCATTACTAATCTAATGGAGGCGCGTCTTCTGTGTGGTGATGACGAACTGTTTGTTGCAATGAGGCAGGCCATCGACCCATCACAAATGTGGGCCACAGCCGATTTCTTCACAGCCAAGGTCAATGAGCAGGAACAACGCCACCAACGCTTCCAGACAAACGCTTACCGACTGGAACCTAATATCAAGGAGAGCCAAGGAGGCCTTCGCGACTTCCAAACCATTGCATGGATCTGCCAGCGACAGTTCGGCAGCGACTCATTCGACCCCTTAGTGGAACATGGCCTGCTGTCCAGCGACGAACTCCATACCTTGCGCGAAGGCCTAGAGCTGTTATGGAAAATTCGTTACTTACTTCATCGCGTCGCCGGCAGACGTGAGGATCGCTTGCTGTTCGACTACCAGCGTGATATCGCACATGCCTTCGGCTACAGGGACGACAGAGACAATCACTCAATCGAAACCCTGATGCAACGCTTTTATCGCACAGTCATGACTCTACAGCGCCTGAATGAAATCGTGATTCAGGGCATGAGTGGGATTATCAGTGGCATAACCGCTGCCAGTGATGTCGTCCCCATCAATGAACGATTTCAACTGCGTAACGGATATCTGGAAGTCACACACGATGACGTGTTTCAACAGCAGCCCTCTGCCCTGCTTGAAGTCTTCCTGCTGTTCGGCACCTTGCCAAAGGCTGCCAATGTTCGCGCCAATACAGTAAGACTGATAAGGAATAATCTCTCTCTAATTGACAAACGCTTTCGAGACGACCCAATCGTTAAAGAATTGTTTTTGAACATCTTCAGCATGCGGAGCAAAATCACACGCACCGCTCGGCTAATGAATCAATATGGCGTGCTGGCAGCCTACCTGCCGGCGTTTGACCAGATTGTCGGCCGCATGCAATACGATCTTTTTCATATCTACACCGTGGATGAACACACCATGGGCGTGATTCGTAATTGCCGGCGCCTCATGATAGCCAGATTCTCCGATGAGCTTCCTCACGGTAGCGAGGTAGCGTCAATGATCACAAGGCCTCATATCCTAGTGCTTACTGCGCTGTTTCACGACATAGCCAAGGGTCGCGGTGGTGACCATAGTGAGCTAGGCGCTGAGGACGCTATTGAGTTTGCCCAGAGCCATGGCCTAAATGACCACGATAGCGAATTAATGCAATGGACAGTAAGACATCATCTGATCATGTCAATAACGGCACAGAGAAAAGACATCGACGACCCCAAAGAGCAACTGGACTTTGCGCGTAGGGTGGGCACTATCGAGAAACTCAATCATCTGTACTTACTCACCATCTCAGATATAAGAGCAACCAACCCGGAGCTTTGGAATTCGTTTAAACAATCGCTGCTTCAGTCCCTATACCGACACACCCTACTGATTCTCAAACGCGGGCTAGACAACCCGATGGAAGAGGAAGATGTGATTGCCAGACGTCAGGCGCACACCCTGACTCTAATGGAGAGTGATCTGGCTGAAGATCCGCGCTTGATCGAGTTGTGGAGAACCTTAGGAGATGATTACTTCAGGCAGTATCAGGCCATTGAAATTGCCAGGCACTCTGAAATATTGCTAGCAAACGAAGACGCCACAGGACCACTCGTAACACTGCGCTACTCAGCCTCGCGAGGATCTACTGAGTTGCTTATTTACACGCCAGACAATGAAGCACTATTTGCACTTATTGCCACCGTCTTAGAAAGACTTCAACTTAGCGTACTCTCGGCAACCATCAACACCACTGATGCTGGGTATGCGCTAGATACTTTCTGTGTACTGGACAAATCAAATCAGCCGATTGAAGATAGTGCGCAAATTGATGACATTCGCTACACACTGACACACGAACTGGGTGTACCGCGTGATATACCCTCTCTAGGAGCACAACCTGCAGCCAGACGTTTGCGCTATTTCACTATCTCGACTCAAGTTGACTTCACTCATCATGAATCTGGGCTTAGCGAGGTACGAATCACAGCAGCAGACCGCCCAGGCATTCTGTCATCTGTTGCACGCGCTTTTCTGCGAAGCAACATCAATGTGCATGCCGCTCGCATCACCACATTAGGTGAACGAATTGATGATGTGTTTTTGATATCCAACAGCTTAGAGCAGCCACTTGATGCCCAACAACAGACTGACATCCGAGCCATGCTCACGGACAGACTCTAAAAATGACGAACCCAACAAACGATAGCATCGAGTTACTGGTAGATCTGGTGCAGCGTGATAGCGTGACCCCAGAAGATTGTGGATGCCAGGCATTGATTGCCTCTCGGCTAGAGCCGTTGGGTTTCACTATCGAGTGGATGAATAGCGGCGGTGTGACCAATCTCTGGGCTCGACGTGGAACAGCCTCACCGTTAATGGTGTTTGCTGGGCACACCGATGTGGTACCCACAGGCGATGCAAACCAATGGAGCTCGCCGCCCTTTAGCGCAGAGATTATCGACGGTTATTTGTGTGGTCGAGGTGCAGCTGACATGAAGGGTGGCGTTGCAGCCTTTATCACCGCGGTAGAACGCTTTGTGGCTCAAAACGACCAACACCCTGGCTCTATTGCCGTGTTGTTAACTAGCGACGAAGAAGGCCCAGCGATTCACGGCACCAAAGTGGTCATTGAAAAACTCACCAATCGTGACGAGAAAATTGACTACTGCATAGTAGGCGAACCAAGCAGCACGACGAAATTCGGGGATATTATCCGCAACGGGCGTCGCGGCTCCCTAGGTGCTCATATCAGTGTGCATGGAACACAAGGCCATGTCGCCTACCCTCACCTAGCAGACAATCCGATTCATCGAGCTATGCCCGCTTTAAGCGAACTTACCGAGGTTGCGTGGGACAAGGGAGATGAACACTTTCCGCCTACCACATTGCAAATCTCGAATTTTAATGCCGGTACAGGGGCTACCAACGTCATTCCCGCCATAGCGAGTATCGAGCTTAATTTGCGCTATAGCCCTGCCATCAGTATCGAACACATTCAATCGAGCATAGAAAGCCTGTTCAAGAGACACAATCTCAACGTTACTATTGAATGGAAAGACAGCGCGCGACCTTTCATCACGCAGCAAGGCACTTTGTGTGAAGCTCTGCAGAGCGCGATAGAAAAACATACTGGCAGCAGCGCATCCCTCGATACAGGCGGTGGCACGTCAGACGGACGTTTCATTGCACCTACTGGTGCACAGGTGGTTGAATTTGGCCCCATCAACAAGACAATTCATCAAATTGATGAACGCATCTCGTGCCGCGACATTGAAACGCTATCCTCTATCTATGAAGCTACTTTAGTTACACTGTTAGAACGCTAGGGTACTGCGACCCTCCCAAGCGTAGCAAATGATCAACTGGCTGTATATCCAAGCCAGGCCATTACATTATCAAGAGGAGTAACAATATGGGAATGCTAGACGGCAAGCGATTTATCATCTTTGGCGTGGCCAGCAAGCGATCCATAGCTTGGGGCATTGCCGAGGCGATGCACCGAGAAGGCGCCAGCCTTGCATTTACCTACCAGAACGACAGACTCAAAGATCGAGTCATCGATATGGCTGCCGCTTGTGACTCTGACCTTGTGTTGCCTTGCGATGTGGCCGAAGATGCTCAGATTGATGAGCTAATGAGCAACATAAAGGAGACCTGGTCAGATGGCTTCGACGGCATCGTGCATGCAGTGGCATTTGCCCCTCGTGAAGCACTAGACGGTGATTTTCTTGAATCTGTTACCCGCGAATCTTTTCGTGTTGCACACGATATTAGTTCGTACAGCTTTGCAGCTGTTGCCAAGGCTGCGCGTGGGCAGTTGAGGACCGGTGGCTCACTCATCACCCTATCGTATCTTGGCGCTGTTCGAGCCATGCCAAACTACAACGTTATGGGATTGGCCAAAGCCTCGTTAGAGGCAAACACCCGTTTCATGGCAACGTCTTTAGGGCCAGAAGGAATCCGCGTGAATGCCATCTCAGCTGGCCCAATTAAAACCTTGGCCGCAGCAGGTATAAGTGACTTCAAAAAATTGCTAGGCCATGTGTCATCGGTATCTCCCCTGCGGGAAAACACCACGATAGAGCAAGTTGGCAATACAGCTGCATTTCTTGCCTCACCTTTATCGTCAGGCATTACCGGCCAAACGGTGTATGTCGATGGTGGATTTAATATCGTTTCCATGCCCGATCTGAGCTAGAAAAACTCATTCGCTGATACAAAGCGAAGGAGACAAATCAAGAGGCGTTACACCTGGGAGACATCACTCCCAGGAACCGTCACTCTGAAGACGTCACTCTTGAAGGCACCACTCTTGAAGGCTTCACTCCTGAAGGCGTCACTCCTGAAGACTTCACTCTTGAAGGCGTAACTTTTGAAGGCTTCACTCCTGAAGGCGTCACTCCTGAAGGCGTCACTCCTGAAGACTTCACTCCTGGAGACGCCATAGCTAGAGGGTGTCACACCTACGAGACGAAATTTCCGCGAAGGCGGGAATCTATTGCGAGTGAAAAGCACCGATTCCTTGCCTTCGCCGTGTGACGATTTGCACCCAGAAACGCATGGAAGCATCTTCACACTGCGTACGCACTGCGTACGCACTGACTCAGGATTTTTTTAGCAGATCTCGAATTTCTGTTAACAAGACAACATCCGCAGCTTCAGTTTCTTCTTCAGCTTCTGCATTCTGTTTCATCTTATTGATAGCCTTGAGAATCATAAAGATGACAAACGCAATAATCACAAAATCGACCAGTGCTTGAATAAACGCACCGTATCCGATCGCCGCACCACCTACCTGAATTGACAGCTCAGTAAAGTTTACACCCCCAACAAATATGCCTACGATCGGCATGATGATGTTTTCTACGAGGGTGCCTACCAACTTACCAACCGCGGCTCCAATGATAATTCCCACCGCCATGTCAATCAAGCTACCCTTGACTGCAAACTCTTTGAATTCCTTAATCATGCCCATTATAGCTTTACCCTTTTTTGGTTAGAGCCTAACACTACGCCATAATGCAAGTATGTGCGCTAATATCCAGAGGTGGCAGGGGTGTTGCTTATTTCAACGTCTGCCTTAGTTCTCAAGTTTTCTAATAAGGCTTCAAACTCTAACGCCCCAAGTCTAGGATTAGCACCAGCTTCAACAACCCCTGCCACTGGTGGCAATACATCGGCTTCACTCACTAACGCATCAGTATCGGCCAGAGTGTCCACCTGTGTTTCGATGGCAGTCTCTAACGGAGTTTCGGAGTCAGCCTCTACTAAAGTTTCAGTGGACGCGTCTACTGGCGCAACCGCGGCAGGAATTTCCACCGATTTAAGGCTTACAGCAAGTTCATCACCGTTAGCCAACGTAACTCTTGCAAACGCCGGCGTTGCATCTGGACGCGGGAGCGCAAAAATTCTAGCAATAGCATTTCTATCAAAGACAGTCGATTGCCGACCGATAACTTCAGACTCGAATGCTTCAGCTAAATCACTGCCTTCTGCAACGACTGAAGATGACTCACCAAGTTTAAATTTTTCTAGTGCGGCATCTGCCAGCTCTAGCAATTGTTCCGCCGTACGCTCAGCCTTTAACGCATCAACAACGTCTTCACGCACCTCCTCTAGTGTCTGGGGCCTCTCTTCTTCATACTCGGCCACTCGCAAAACCACAATGTGGCGATTATCAATGGAAATGATGTCAGAGTTATTCTCATCTTCTAGCACATCCGGACCAAACGCCGCCGCCATAACAGCAGGACTCGACAATACAGGCCCAGAATCAGCGCTATTATCGCCTAACCAATCCGACGTCTTTATCTCAAGACCAGTCGCGTCAGCAGCAGGCTCAAGCGAACCTGGGTTATCAAAGCTTAATTCCGACAGGAGATCACGCAGGTCGAAAAATTCTCTATCTGCCTCATCTTGTTGCATAGTTGCAATAATGTCGCTTTTAACCTCATCAAAAGCCTGCCCCGATTCCGCAGTAATACTGTCTAACTTGATAAGGTGAACACCAAAATCTGAAATCACAGGCTCTGATATATCACCAATTTCCGATAGTGCTGAGACTGCATCTTCAAATTCAGGCACCATCGCTCCGGGAGTGATAAAGCCCAAGCTACCACCAGAATTCGCCGATCCAATATCGTCCGAAAACTCGCTAGCCAGATCAGCAAAAGATTCACCAGCCAAGACTCTCTCTCTTATCTGATTAAGTTGCTCCACTTGCTCGTCTTCGCTTCCGTTTCCTGATTCAAGCAAGATATGCGACGCCTCGCGCCGCTCTGGCGCAATGTAGCGACCTCTGTTGTCATCATAGTAAGATTGAGCTTGTGTATCACTAATTTCAATTTCCGATGCAACAATGCTGCTGTCAAGCTCAATGTATTGAATTTTTGCTCGTTCAGGAAACAGGTAGTTGCCTTTTTGTTCTTCAAAATAGGCAACAACATCCTCATCTGACACTTCTGCAACTGCATTAGCCTCTTCAAAATTGAATCGTACGGCGTCAACTGTTCTAACTTGCCGGCCAAGATCTGCTAATCGTTCAGCCTCTTGAGGTAATACGAAAGCCGTTTCGCTAATACCTGACTGAAACTGCCCTATGGCAGTGTTGTCACGATAGCTTTGTTCAAATTCAGGCACTGTCATACCTGAGGCACGCAACTGAGCCTGGTAAGCATCAGAATTGAATTGCCCGTCTACCTGGAAATTTGTCTGCTCTCTAATGGCTCGCGCAAGCGTGGCGTCACCGATTGCAAATTGCTGCTCAGCGACCTCAGATTCGATGACATTTTGAGTGACAAGTTGTTGGAGCGCTTGTTCACGTAATAGCGGTTCACTGGCAAAGCCTTCTGGAACCCGACCACCGAACATGCGGGCAAGCTGTGAACGTTGCTGTTGGTAAGCTTGATCCAATTGTTGTCGACTTATAGCTGTGCCGTTTACTTCAGCAACTGGAGCCGCTGCGCCACCACTAAAATACGAACCCACTCCAACAAGTACAAACGGAACACTGATCACCGTTATGATGCCGTACTTGATTGGCTTGGAGCTTCTGATCTTTTCGCGCAGATCCAATAACATGATAATTCTCGGTAACTATGTTTAGCCCGTGTCAGGCTCTCAGACAATATTCTAATACACGACTGACTGGTTTAGCACGACCGAGGTTTACACGTTGCACCCGGTTTAGACGTCTCGCACTTTTCCATGGTTTATAAACAGAAACCTAAGCAAGCCACTCGCCAGAACCAATAAGACAACACCACAAAAAAAGGGTGCCGAGGCACCCTTCTTTGAAATCTTAATATTTCTAAGCTCAAGCCACTTTGGGTGCAAAAATATGAACCCTAACTGACAAAAACTTTTTGAAAAATTGTTGGCGGAGCGGACGGGACTCGAACCCGCGACCCCCGGCGTGACAGGCCGGTATTCTAACCAACTGAACTACCGCTCCAAAACTACAAAGCAGAGCTACTCATTAGACGTCTTACAAATGCCTACTACAAGTAACCCTCGTCACTCACTCATCGTGCTTATTTTACTACTTTTTTACTGCTTATTACCAATTAATATTACAAACAAATTAGTATTAATAACGTGGTGGGTGCTGACGGGATCGAACCGCCGACCCTCGCCTTGTAAGGGCGATGCTCTACCAGCTGAGCTAAGCACCCAAGCGGACTAGTTTACAGCATCTTTTAATGCTTTACCAGCTTTAAAGCTAGGAACATTTGAAGCTTTTATTTGAAGTGGCTCACCCGTTCGAGGATTACGGCCTGTTCGAGCTTCACGCTTGCGAACGAGAAATGTTCCAAACCCAACGAGAGTTACCTGATCGCCTTTTTGCATAGCGTCGGTCACGCTATCTAGCACTGCGTCGACTGCAGCTGCTGCATCAGCCTTAGTCATTTCGCCCTTCGCTGCAACGGCATCAACAAATTCGCCTTTATTCATGGAATGCTTTCTCTTAGAAGTGATGTGAAGATCTAGGGTATTTGATGCCAAGCACCAAATGATGGGTCGTTGAGTCAAATACCGCTCGACCCGCGCATGATACTCGAAAATTGCGAAAAAACCCACTCGCTATGCGGTTTGTAGCAACATGAAACATTAATTAATGGATATCCATGCGTAAATCAGCAAAAATTTACTAAGAATTTCAACAAAGACTGAAAAAATCTCAGTAAACAGAAGAAAAAACGCAGTGCAATTGGTTATCGTCCATCGATTGATAAGTAGTTTCACTATGTGTTTTGTGAAAACTTGGCACGCCAAACACCACCTTAACTAAACAATTAATTTATGGAGGGGATATTTGGCAAGACACTAATCCATCGACACGGCAACGTCCATGTTGCCCTTTGCTAACTAGATTGCGAACTTAACTACTAGTGTGTCTGCACACTACCCGGCTTTCCAGCTGGCGAGGAATCTGCGCCTTTCACCGACTCTGGATGCGACTTCGCATCACCGCCCGCAGTTGGTGAACTCTCCAGTGCCATCTCTAGCACTTGATCGATCCATTGAACCGGCTTTATATCCAACCCGGCTTTAATTTCATCTGGAATCTCTGACAAATCTTTCTCGTTTTCTATCGGTATGAGTACCGTATCAATTCCGCCACGCTGTGCTGCTAGTAACTTTTCCTTCAGACCACCAATCGGCAAAACTTCGCCTCGTAACGTTATCTCTCCAGTCATTGCTACGTTTGCACGCACGGGCACATTGGTTAAACAAGAGACCATTGCCGTACACATGCCAACCCCTGCACTCGGACCATCCTTGGGCGTCGCTCCCTCGGGTACATGAAGATGAATATCAACTTTTTCATGGAAATCTGCATTGATACCTAGAGACTCTGCACGACTCCTGACCACCATCATCGCGGCCTGAATAGACTCCTGCATAACATCACCTAGCTGCCCCGTGGAACTTAGCTTGCCTTTACCGGATACTACTGTTGATTCAATAGTGAGCAGTTCCCCACCTACCTGTGTCCATGCGAGTCCAGTTACCTGTCCTATCTGATTTTCAGTTTCAGCCCGACCATAACGATGGCGCTGAACCCCTAAATAATCTGCCAAATTGTCCTTGTCAACCTTAACTCCAGTCGATTTTTCAAGGTCAATGGAGTTCGATTGCAGTTTTTCAGATTGCTTATCGTCAGCATTTTCAAGCTCCATTACCTGTCGAACAACCTTACGACACAGCTTGGATACTTCACGTTCTAGGTTTCTAACACCTGCCTCTCGCGTGTAACTCCTGATAATTTCCATAATGGCATCATCGCTGACCGTTAATTCGCCTTTATTAAGTCCGTTATCTACCATTTTTCGAGGCAACAGATAACGCTCTGCAATATTGGCTTTTTCCATTTCGGTGTAACCAGGTATACGGATCACCTCCATACGATCTAGCAAAGGCTCTGGGATATTCATGGTGTTAGCAGTAGCTACAAACATCACATCAGACAAATCGTATTCAACCTCAAGATAATGATCGGTGAACGTGTGATTTTGTTCTGGATCGAGTACCTCTAGAAACGCTGATGATGGGTCCCCTCTAAAATCTGTGGACATTTTATCGATCTCATCCAGCAAAATTAAGGGATTTCTGCGCTTAACTTTGGCAAGATTCTGAATAATTTTGCCTGGCATTGAACCTATATAGGTACGCCGATGACCACGAATTTCCGCCTCATCTCGAACACCACCTAGAGCCATTCGACTAAAGCGGCGACCAGTGGCTTTGGCAATAGATTTACCCAACGACGTCTTGCCAACGCCCGGAGGACCAACCAGACAAAGAATCGGGCCCTTGGCATGACCTACCCGTTTTTGAACAGCAAGGTACTCGAGGATGCGTTCCTTAACTTTATCAAGGCCGTAGTGGTCATTTTCTAGAGTCGCTTCGGCTTCAGAGAGCGATTTTTTTAGCTTAGATCTCTTTTTCCAAGGCAAGCCAACTAATGTATCAACGTAGTTACGCACTACAGTAGCTTCAGCAGACATCGGTGACATCATTTTGAGCTTATTGAGCTCGGCAGTAGCTTTCTTTTTAGCTTCTTTTGACAAACCACGCTTAGCTATCTTTCTTGCAAGCTCTTCAGTTTCGTTGGGAACGTCATCCATTTCTCCAAGCTCTTTTTGAATAGCCTTCATCTGCTCGTTCAGATAATATTCGCGCTGGCTCTTTTCCATCTGTTGTTTAACACGCCCACGGACACGTTTCTCAACTTGCAGAATGTCCAGCTCTGATTCCATCAAATGCAACAGATGCTCTAAACGCTCGGCCGGACTGAATTGCTCTAGAATTTTCTGTTTTTCATCAACTCGTAGTGACATTTGAGCCGCAATCATGTCGGCTAGTCGATCTGCATCATTAATCCCGGTCAATGAGCTGAGTATCTCTGGAGGGACTTTCTTATTCATTTTTACGTACTGGTCAAACATGCTGGTTACAGACCGGACCAAAACTTCCAACTCTTTCTTCTCTTCTTTATCCTCTATCTCACTGCCACTGGCCATCTCTTGATAGCTGTAGTCAGCAACAAAATACCCTTCTGGGGCAACTGTTACCGAATCAATAGTGGCCCTTTGCAACCCTTCAACCAATACTTTGATAGTCCCGTCGGGCAATTTGAGTAGCTGCAGGATGGTGGCGATAGTACCTACGTTATGGATATCACCTTCCGCAGGCTCGTCAACAGCTGCACTGGTTTGAGTTGCTAACAAAATCCGTTTGTCCGCTGACATGGCTGCATCCAGAGCATCAATGGACTTTTCACGACCCACGAACAATGGAATTACCATGTGCGGGTAGACAACAACATCGCGCAGTGGCAAGACGGGGAGTCGGGTAACTTCACTTGACTCCAGCGGGGTATATTCAGTATCTGACACGTGAAAGAGCTCTCTCTAATAAGGGGCTGACAACTGATTGTGTAAATCCAAGCACTGACACTTTACAGGTGCATAACACCTGTATGGCGCTCTTGCTAGGTAAGAAGTATAAGGTCTCACTGTGAACATACAAGATACACGGCGCTACCTTTCCAATTTATCGTTAGACATGCTGTTATACGAGTAAAAGCCGGTAAGAGTACAGAGCACACTCC
>JALZWO010000193.1 GCA_023300375.1 Granulosicoccus sp.
CAGCTGCAACCCTCACCTTTTCAAGCGATGAAGCATGCGCTGCGTGTTGCGAATCGAACAAACAGGCTGCGTTGATTTGGGGAATGATCATGCGAGTTGTGGAAACCTTGATAAACTGAGTATGGCCTAAAAGCATACAGGCTTGAACCTGCCGAGAATGGCTTTATATTCTCTACATGTGACCGGTACACATGCTTATCAACAGCCATGATTAAGAATCAATAGGACACTGCAAAAATTTGCATTTAAACTGTGCTAACTTCACTAAGTTACCGTAAATCTAAAGTTACCTCATGCCCCTGCCTGATCAATTGCTTCGCTGTTTCAACGCTCTGAGCAAACACAGACCAACGAGTCGTTAAAGTGAACAATCGTTGGCCTCCAGGCTTTGTTGAAAAGCGCCTTGCACGAGAAAAAAAGAAGGAACAGAAATTAGTGCTTAGCGGCGATCCGATCCGTCGCATTGCCCAAGCCTCCTTATTGCTCTCAGGGATGCGTGCAAGAGGCCGCCGCAATGCGTTGAACCTGCAACTTGAACATAATGAGTTCAGCCTACCGCATTGGCCAGAACAGCTACACGATTTTCGCATACTGCATTTGTCTGATCTACATATTCCTGAAACTGGCGACGACGAACTGATCAGTGGTATCGAGCAACTGACTCGCAACACCCCTCACCACCTAGCAGTGCTGACTGGCGATTACCGAGACCGTAGCTTTGGCCCTGCTGCAGTTGCGCTAAAAGGCTTAGCCAGGCTTCGAAACGCTTTGTCAGATAACGCCATACTCGTTCTGGGTAATCACGACAGTATCGGTACGGTGGGCGATATGGAGGCTATGGGTTATCGAGTGCTGGTTAATGAGGCCGCTACCATTGAACATGCCGGCAGCAGCTTTGACGTGCTGGGACTGGACGATCCGTCGTATTACAAACAACATGATTTGCAACGCTGTGTTGAGCAGGGAACAACACGTTTTCGTGTTCTGCTCTCTCATTCCCCGGATACCCATCAATTAGCTCAAGAGCATAGCGTTGATGTTCTACTTTGCGGCCACACCCACGGCGGTCAGTTGTGTTTACCAGGCGGATACCCGATACGACGTAACTCCCATGTGAATTTACTTAGCGGTCGTTGGGAATTCAACGGAGTACAAGGCTACACGAGCCGTGGCGCTGGCACATCAGTCGTTGATGCACGATTCAACTGCCCGCCAGAGCTCACATTACATCAATTGAAAACCGTTATTTAGTTTTTTTATGACGTTAAACCCAAGCGAAAGACCATCGTGATCTTTACGTTCTAAACAGGGCTGTTATGTGAACAGCCCTGTCAGATCTAATCGCTTTTGTCTCTATACTTAATCGGCACCTTAATGTCGATCAGGGAGCTGCAGTTAAGCCAAAATTTAGCGAGAAATTCACTGTGGCTTCACTGGTTTCCTGCATCCAAAACGTATAGTCCCCGGCAGCTAAAGGCAGGCTAAAGCCCTGTGCACCTGCGCCTGTAGAAACTGCGGGCAAGATGTTAGAGCCGATCATACTACTGCCAAAGTGCGCGTAGCCCAGTAGGTTACCCACCGCCGTACCTGTAGCGGGTTCGGTAAACACGGTGCCAGCTTGAACGCCGATAAATGACGTGCTGTTGCTGGAGACGTAATCGTCCAAGGTGATTGATGACAGCACTTGCCCAGCCGGAACATTAACAGTGACATAGTCCAGATCCCCAACGATCACGGAAGCTCTAATACGGTTATCTGAATTGGTCAGTTGCAACGGTAACGGGTTGAACGGGTCATCGGAAATTTCACCACCATCTGCTTCATCAAACAATGCCTGAGCTGCAAGCTCACTGGTGTCCTCGCCTTCAGGGCTGAGTTGCATCGTGAACGTGTAGCCAACTTCATTGTCACTGGTTTCCTGTATCCAGAAAGTGTAGTCACCTGAGGGCAACGCGCCCTCGAAACCCTGAGCCCCTTCACCCGTTGCGATGGTTGGTAATATATCCGTACCTGTCATGCTAGAACCAAAGAGTGCGAAGCCGAGTAAATTTTCGACGACGGTTTCTGTTGGTGGTTCGGTAAAAACGCTGCCGGCCTGTACACCAATAAATGATTGGATCCCTGTGGAAGTGTATTCATCTAGTACAATTCCGGACAGCTGACTACCAGCAGGTACGTTGATCGTAATATAGTCTCGATCAGGTGAGACCACTGAGCCGCTTATCGTGTTGTCTCCGTCAGCTAGCTGCAAAGGAAGAGGATTATTTGGGTCATCGGTGATATCACCATCCACCGCTTCATCGTGAAGGGTAGCGGCATTATTTCCATTACCGTTATTGTTGTCGCTCGAACTACTGCTATCGCTTGAACTACTACATGCGCTCAAGCCTACAGCTAACGCTAACGTTGCGGAAACGAATTGTAAATATCGGAATTTCATGAAATCTCCATTGAGGTTTTAACTCTGGAATTCTATGGGGCGCCTATCACGCAACGGCAGGATTGCCTGATCTGGATGAATACGACAGACAGCTAGCAATTTGGTTCCTCGGATGGAAGAAACGGTTCAAATCACATTATTTTTTTAGCCGACGGCCTAATTACCCTATTGCACCTTGATGCGTAACTCCAGAAAGCCGACCTTCACGATAGCAATCTGACTACGTAATTTTATCGATTACAAGCGGACCCTCAATTCTGGTAATCATCAAATATCTCATTTTGGCAGTGTTATCAGGGGCCATTTGATATGGTTAAACAGCGGGTATAAATTTGTTAGATTTAGATCCTGCGTGGTGGCTCGATCGTTAACCAAGGGACGGATTCTCATAGCCGTGTTGGCAGCTACGTACGAGCCGCAACACTAAGTGTTAACCACGGTGATACCGCGAATAGATAATCTACAGTCTTGCTTGATCTTGGAGATGTGCCCCCTGTGTTGTATCCCCATGCGCGTAGATTCACCACATTCTGGCTAACGAGTGATCAAATTGTTTTTTTTGACGGCCTTGTTCTACTTCTTACCCAAAAGGCTAAGCATTTGTCTGCCGGAATTTCAATAGCTGAAATGGTTACTCACTGCGAACAATCTCGCTATAGTCACCATTAAGGTTCAGCATCACTGTGACGGTTGATTTGTCACGATTGCGCCAGAACCAACCATGTTCACCTTCGAACTCAGCTTTAATTGTGCCGTTTCCTTTTGTAGCACCGCGACCTTTTTCATACGTTGTCGACTGTCCATTGCCGTGTGCGTGTAGATCGAAATTGATCTTGCCACCAGTTGCCGTCCAGTCATAAAGTACTTGATTACCGCTATCCATCACCAGTTTTATTTCAGCGGAGTCGCCCGGTTCAAGTGTAAAAGTTATCCTATCCCGCCAGGCTTCCTGCGCGTGTGCGGTACTGACGAACACGCTGATGATGCCATCGATAAGGTTGAGTGATTGGTCATCTCCATGATGTTGCTGATCACGCTCCGCCTCATCATATAGTTCCTGTTTAATTTCTCCCATTTCAGTCAATCCCAACATCCGACCCGCGTTCGTAGGATCAATGCCATATTCTGCCGGCGACACAACAGCGACCAGAATCAACACCGCTGCGATGAGGGCAACAAGGGTGGAGCGCCGAAGCTGAGCCAAGCTGGGCAGTTCATCCAAACTGGGTTTTTCAATGTTGAACATGGGTAGCCTCTTAATTAGTGCCTAATGAGAATGGTAGTGTAGATAGCCGAAAATATGTTGCGCCATAAGCGCCAGGCCAAGGAATATCATCAGGACGTTGCCGCTGATGGCGTACTTAAGAAAATTGTCACTTCGGCGCAGGTAGCCCATAGCAATTAGGATGACACAAAGCGCCAGAATTTGACCGATCTCGACACCCACGTTGAATGCTAATAGATTGGGCAATAGCCCATCTTCAGAAATCTGGTATTCCAGTATTTTTGTCGCTAGACCTGTGCCATGGATAAGGCCGAATATAAGCGTCGCTGCTTTGGTGTTGGGTTGATATCCCAGCCATTTTTTAAACACACCAAGATTGTCCAACGCTTTGTAAACAACAGAAAAGCCGATAATTGCATCCACAATGTAAGCATTGATACCCCAACCGTACCAGACGCCGACAAGCATCGTTATCGAGTGTCCAATAGCAAAAAGGCTCACATAAATCGCCACATCTCGGAATCTGTACAAGAAAAATATGACACCGAACAAGAACAATATGTGATCGTATCCAGTGACCATGTGCTTAGCACCGAGATACATGAATGGGATGATGTGAACACCCCATATTTCCTGGATATAACCAGCGTCACCAGGTGTCACATTGTGTGCTTGCGCTGCAACGCTAACGCCAAGTAATAATGTGAAGAAAAAAGCCCCCATAAAAGAGCATCGCAAGACAGACCAATTCTGCATGTGGCTAAACTTACCAATAGTGAAATTTGAAATATCCCCCCACGGGAGATTAAATTAACATATTACAGAAAAACCCAAAGCGGACTGTCGACAGACCGCTGTGTATCGACCTGCAGTTAGACAGACTTAGTCTGAAATAACATAGATTTTCAGGGCTTGACCGCAGGAATGAATAGTATGCCAAAGCCAGTTTCAGAACAATTGCCCCAATCAAAGGTGACGCCAGATCCAAAGCTG
>JALZWO010000194.1 GCA_023300375.1 Granulosicoccus sp.
GATTATGACGTGCCAGCTGAATTACAGGCACTGGAGCAGATACGGCTCACTAGACTACTGTATGAATGGATAACGCAGATGGAGGTGCCACGTGAACCTTTTGAAGTGGTGGAGCTGGAGCAAAAGCTCAGTATTGAACATGGTGGTATTCGTATGGACATCATCATCGACCGAATCGATCGAGTGGGTGACGCCTTGGTGGTTGTTGATTATAAAACAGGTGTCAATAACCGTATCAATACTTGGGCAGACCCCAGGATTTCCAATCCTCAATTGCCTCTATACGTGCTGACCGATACGGACATTGGTGCGGCCAGTTTTGCGCAGGTGGCAAGCCATCAATGCAAATACATCGGTATAGCTTCTCAAGCTAATATTCTTCCTAAAGTAGGCACAAAACTTGGGGCAGGTCGCAAGTCACCTGATGCTCCAGTCAAACTAGAACAATGGGAGGATTGGCGAGATCACTGGAAATTCTCGCTAGATACAATAGCTAGTGAAATAATACAAGGGGTAGCAACTGTATCTCCCATGAAAAATGCCTGTACTTACTGTGAGTTGAAACCCGTGTGTCGTATAAGCAGTGTGGAGGCAGAACTTGCAGATGAGCAATCCCTCGATGAGATGTTGCCAGGTGGGGTGTCGGTATGAGTGCGCCAGTTGATCATAAAATACGTGCGCGTGCATTGGACCCGATGGGTTCGTTTATTGTGCAAGCACCTGCAGGCTCAGGCAAAACAGAGTTATTGACACGGCGAGTGCTAACGCTACTTTGCACGGTGGATGAGCCAGAAGAGATTCTGGCGATAACCTTTACCCGTAAGGCTGCCAGTGAAATGCGCCAGCGAGTTCTGAATACCTTGGTATATGCTGCACAGAATCCGCAGTTGGATGATCCACATGAGCAAGAAGGTGTGCAGCTTGCACAAAAAGTACTAGAGCGTGACAAGCAATTGGGTTGGCAATTGAGACGAAATCCACAACGACTGAACTTGCGCACTATTGACGCTTTGGCAACACGCTTGGCACATCAGCTGCCAGTCACTTCAACGTTAGGTGCGCCTGTGGGTATGATTGAAAACGCCCACGCACTTTATCATGAGGCAGCGGGACGATTCATTGAGTCGAACCTTGAGTCAATAGATCTGCTGTTGTTGCTGTTGGGCAATAAGCTTGAAAAAGCGCAAAGTTTATTCGCCAGTTTGCTGGCAAAGCGTGATCAATGGAAGCGTCATGTTTATGCAGCCTCTGGTGATCACGAGCATTTGCGAGCAATGCTTGAAGGCATGCTTGCCGAACTCATAGAGTCACGATTGCAGAATTTGTGTGCACTTTTGCCCACAGGTGTTCGCAGGCATCTGCCACAGTATTTGCCGAAAGCGGCTGAGTTTGCCTTGTTAGCTGTTGAAGGCGATATCAGTGAGTTGCCTTGGGAAATGCAACTGTGGCATACCATTGAAGCTATGCCAGGTGCAGATATTTCTGATCTTGATTTGTGGGCCAGTATTGCTCACAGTTTGTTAACCACTGAGGGTAGTGTTCGTAAGAGGTTAACCAAAAAAGAGGGCTTTCCTAGTAAGGCCGATGCAAAGAAGCTGGGTGTTGACGCTAGCGCTCTTGTAGAACACAAACAGGCCATGGTCGATTTGCTGGAAGAGTTAATCGATGAGCCTGATTTTTGTGCAGCGCTTAAAGAAGTTAGAAAATTGCCAGCACCGACGTACAAAGATGAACAATGGGCTTTGCTGTCTCAACTGCTCACTGTGCTGCCTCATTTGTTACTTGAGCTGCAGCTGGTATTTGCAGAGCATTCGATGGTGGATTTTAGTGAAATATCTGTGCGCGCGGCGTTGGCTTTAGGCTCTGATGATGAGCCCACTGATCTTGCGCTATCGATGGATCTATCTTTAAAGCATGTATTGGTAGATGAATTTCAAGATACTTCACAAACACAATTCAAGTTATTCGAAAAATTGCTTAAGTCATGGCAGAGCGGTGATGGACGAACGTTCTTTGCAGTGGGTGATCCTATGCAATCGATCTACCGATTCAGAGAAGGAGATGTTGCTCTGTTCACCCGCGTGCAGGAACAGGGAATTGCTGATGTTGATGTAGAGCCGTTGACCTTATCAGTGAATTTTCGATCTTCACCAGCCATCACTGAATGGGTGAATGATAGTTTTGGAAAAGTATTTCCTAAAGAGATTGATGTTGATAGTGGTGCGATACCTTATTCACCTTCTGATGCTTTTCGGAACTACGCCGGACATGTGCAAATACATGCGTTGATCGATGTGGACAAGGTGCGTGAGGCGGAAGAAGTTGCGGGTATTTGTCAGTCAGCTATTGCCGATGACACAAAACACTCTGTTGCTATTCTGGTGCGCTCGCGTGCGCAAGCTGCTGAAATATTTGTGGCCTTGCGTAAACATAACTTAGCTTATGCATCTATTGATATGGATGCCATGGGTGAGCGCCCAGTGGTGCGTGATCTAATTGCACTGGTGATGGCATTGCGTTACCCGCATGATCGCCTGCATTGGCTGGCGTTGTTACGTTCACCATTTGTTGGCTTGAGTTTGCATGATCTACACAGCGTGCTGGATGAGGCCAGTGCTCGTGCAGCTGTTGTCGAATGTTTGACCGACGAGCTGCGCATAGAGCGCCTTAGCGATGATGGGCAGCATCGTGTCAGGCGATTGATGGCCGTTGTTTCTCCAGCACTGGCACGTGGCAGGCGTGGACGTTTAATGCCTTGGGTGGAGAGTGTTTGGCTGAAGCTAGGTGGACCCGTGGTCTGTGAGGGTGAGCTGGACAGAGATGCTGCCGATCGTGCTTTGGGTTTGTTGTATAAACTTGAGCAACAAGGAATGCTATGGCACAAGAGTGTGATTGATGCTGCCATGGCTGGCTTGTACGCCAAGTCAACAGACACCGAACATTGTCAAATACAAGTAATGACCCTACATAAATCCAAAGGCCTAGAGTTCGATACTGTGATATTGCCAGCGTTAGATCGACGTGCTCGAGGTAACAGTACGCAGTTACTTAACTGGTTTGAGGGAAGCTTTAAGGGTGAGCCGCAGTTGCTACTGGCGCCGTTTGAGCAATCGGGGTTAAACAGCTATGCAAAAGACAAACTCATAAAGCTTGTAAAGAGCGCCGATGAGCGATGCGATGACCAAGAAAAACTACGCCTTTTGTATGTTGCTTGTACGCGTGCTAAAAAACACCTGCATCTTGTAGCACAGGCAAGCAGTAACTCGGAAAATGAGCTGACAACACCGGTAAGGGTTTCTCTGTTGTCACCTTTATGGCCGCTATTGCAGCCTGAGTTTGAAGCGGCTCGTGTTGCTATGAAACCCCATATTGAGACACAGCCCGACGCCAAAACCGCCGTTGATTGGACGGCTAATTTGCTTGCTAACAGTGCGCCGGAGCAGGCTCAGTTGTCGTTGGACATGCCAGAGCCAGCTGCCAATGACGAAGCCATAGAAGCCGATACTTCGAGTGAGAACGTGGTTGGTCCAACGATGTGCAGACTACCCTTAGGTGTTGTTATGCCAACATTTGAAGTCTTTGTTCTGCCAAACCAAACGGCTGTTGAACAAAAAAGCGCTGAAGAAACAGTGGAGTTTTTATGGGCCGGTAGTGATGCCCGTCACATTGGGACGGTGGTGCATGAGCAACTACAAATGCTATCTGATCAGCGTGTTACCGCGCGAGTGTCGGCATCAGAGCCTGAAGGTGTTGTGGAGCGGCAATTGAAAAACTTGGGCGTTAGTGACAATCGATTGAAAGCTGCCGTCGAAAAGGTGAAAACAGCCCTAGACAACACCTTGAATGATGAAAGAGGACGCTGGATATTAAGTCATCATGATCAAGCACGGAACGAGTGGGCGTTAACCGTGCCTGCGGAGCTTGGAAATGCGTCAGAGGGCCGAGCACGCCGTTTTAAGCGTGTGATTATCGACCGAACGTTTGTTGATGAAGACGGTGTGCGCTGGATCATAGATTACAAGACTGGCGACCACGAGGGAGGCAATGTTGAGTCATTTCTTGATACTGAACAGAAGCGTTATGCCAGTCAGCTTAATGGTTATGCTGATATCATGTCTCGTCTGGATAACAGGCCGGTTAAGGTTGGCTTGTATTTCCCGATGCTCAAAGCCTGGAGGCAATGGCAGCCTGCCACCCAAGCGTAACGCCAAAGAGGACGCGAATTCATGGAAGCGCAGTACTGGCAAGAAAAATGGAATGAAGACCAAATCGGTTTTCATCAGAGCGATGTCAATAAGCGTCTGGTTAAATACTGGTCGAAGGTAGCTGGGCCTACTGAATCCTCAACGCATTGCATTTTTGTTCCACTTTGCGGCAAGTCATTAGATATGCTGTGGTTGCACTCCCAGGGGCATCGGGTTCTGGGTATTGAGTTGAGTAGAAAAGCGGCGAAGGCTTTTTTTGAAGAAAACCAGCTGCCCTACGAGGTTATCGCTGAGGGCGAATTTCAGCGGTTTTCAGGTATTGATTCTGCTAGCGGTTTGGCCATATTGGTCGGCGATTTTTTCGCTCTAACCCTTGAGCACACAGCCCAATGCACAGCGGTGTACGATCGTGCTTCAATGATCGCCATGAATCCCGATATGCGTGCCGACTATGCTCGCCAATTGGCTAAGGTCATACCTGCAGGATCCACAGGCCTGTTGCTACTCATAGAATATGACCAAACACGTATGCAAGGACCACCATTTTCAGTCAGCGATGCGAATGCGCGTGAACTATTGTTAACAAATTTTGATATAAGCGAGCTGGCACACTATCACGGCCCCGAGAGACTGGGTAATCTAGCCAAGCGGGGTCTTGAAACTCTTCACGAACGGGTCTACTTACTATCCCGTAAGTCATAGAAATTAAAAGAGAAAATTGCAATGCCTAAGCCCTTTCAAAGAGTTATCGGATTCATTATTTTGCTATCGACGGTAGGCATGTTGTCCTGCCAAGCTCTTGTGCAGGGCTGATCATGGCTGCAGTAAGGCGAATTGAACCAGGCGAAAAACCTAAGGTTTTATGGCGTGGTATTTTGCTCTATCTTCTACCATTGCCTTTGTTACCCGCAGCGCTTTTCGCGTTGACGGCGGGTGAACCTGTGAAGGCGGTAGCAAGAATTGCAGGCTTTGCACTGGCCATGACGGCAGCTACATTCATTCGCAAAGGTATACGGCTTGATAACGAGGCCGCAAAACGACGCCTGCGTCGTCGCGCCAGTACGGTGCAGTACCGAATGATTGGTGCCGGGCTGATCTCGGCTGGAATGTTTATCGTGGCGTGGCTAGGCCTATCAGATCCATACTCTTTAATTGTTAGTCTGCTTTTCGCAGCAGTAACCCTACTGGGGTGCTACTTGTATTACGATTTTGATCCTGCCAGAAAAGATCCGGAGGTCGCGGCCGTCGGTATTACTACTGAAGAGCTCGTCGAGCTGCTCGATGAGGCAGAGGGGCGAATAGAGAGTATCGAACAATCAAGCCGGCAGATACACAACATAGAATTTAAAGATCGCTTGCGTCGGATTGTAAAAGAGGCACGGGACATCCTTGATACTATCGAAAAAGATCCCGCTGATGCTAGGCGTGCTCGCAAGTTCTTGAAGGTATACCTCGATGGAGCACAGCAAGTCACCGAGGGGTATGCGAAAACACATACCAAAGATGAAAAGCATGCACTTGAGGATAATTTCCGGCGAGTGCTAACCACCATCGAGACGGTGATTGCCGAACAACAGCTGAAGCTGGCCGAGAATAATCTCTCCGATCTTGATGTCACGATTGAAGTTCTACAATTACAACTGGAAAAAGAGGGTGTTACCTGACATACGTCGGGTAAGCAACCCAGTCGTCGTCGGGCGTATCCAAAGAGGCTATACAAAGCCTTGGTGATCCCGGAGATATAAAAATTGACAGCATGATATGCGCTAACCATTTTACAGAGAAAGTTATGGCACCTACCACTATCGACGAAGCAACTGATATCCAAGTTTTACCCGGCACGGAATTACTGCCAGACATAAAGCACGATATGGTGACGTACGAACAGGTAGCACCTAATGAGAAAGCACGAATCGACCAATTGATGAACGAGATCAACTTAGGTGACACAAACTCCATCATTTTCTTTGGCAGCAAAGCCCAACAAGAACTGACCAGTATTTCGGACAGCATGCTAGAAGGTGTGCGTAATAAAGACGTAGGTTCAGCGGGTAATTCCCTGAACAATATGGTCTCAGTGCTTCGAGGCTTTGAAGTAGAAGACTTCGACCCTGCCAAACGTCCAGGCTTTTTCATGCGACTTCTCAAGAAGCTGTTTGGTGGTGTTAGCCCAGTGGCGAAATTCATTCAACAATATGAAGGGGTAAGGCGCCAGGTAGACACCGTGACTGACGACTTGGAAAAACACAAAACATTACTGCTTCGAGATATCAAGTCATTAGACAAACTCTACACTGCCAATCTGGATTACTTTCATAATCTTGAAGCCTTTATTTTGGCCGGTGAGCAGAAGCTGGCCGTCATCGACCAGCAGATGATTCCAGAAGCGGAAACTAAAGCTGCAAATTCGGATGATGTACTTGCCGCGCAAGAGCTGCGAGACATGCGTGCGGGGCGTGATGATCTAGAGCGTCGTGTTCACGACTTGCGTTTAACGCGGCAGGTGGCTATGCAAGGTTTGCCTAGCATTCGGCTTATTCAGGAAAACGACAAAGGCCTAGTTAACAAGATCAATTCAACCTTGGTGAATACTGTTCCGCTATGGCGTCAACAGTTGGCGCAGGCAGTCACGATCTTTCGTTCTGCTGAGGCTGCTAAAAGTGTGAAAGCGGCCAGTGATCTGACCAACGAGCTGTTGGAGAAAAATGCTGAGAACTTGCGCACAGCCAATCGCACGGTTCGCGAAGAGCTTGAGCGCGGTGTATTTGATGTGAATGCTGTGCGGCGTGCCAATGAAAATTTGATTGCAACAGTTGAAGAGAGTTTGCAGATCGCTGATGAAGGTAAGCGTCGCCGTGCAGAAGCGGAAGCGCAACTGCAAACGATGGAAGCAGATTTGAAATCGACTTTAAAAGCTGCAGCTGCGCGTAAGGAAGCTGCACCTGTTGCAGGAGTATAACAATGGGCCTTTTTAGCAAACTATTCGGCGAATTCGTTGATGTCATCGAGTGGACCGACGACAGCAGCAACACCATGGTGCATCGTTTTGAGCGCTACGGCAACGAGATTAAATACGGTGCCAAGCTGATTGTGCGCGAGACGCAATTTGCGGTATTTGTCAATGAGGGCGAAGTGGCTGATGTACTTGGGCCAGGGACGTACGAGCTTGAAACCCAAAACCTACCTTTACTAACCACTTTACAAAACTGGCAGCATGGTTTCCAAAGCCCATTTAAGGCTGAAGTGTATTTTTGTAATGCGCGTCGTTTTGTCGATCTCAAGTGGGGCACGAAACACCCGCTTATGCTTCGCGATAGTGAGTTTGGTGGGCTGCGCATACGGGCCTTTGGTACTTATGGTGTCCGTATTCTCGATCCACTCAAATTTATTCGCGAAATTGTGGGCACAGAAGGTGTTTTTACGACTGACGAAATCAGCTCGCAATTGCGCAACCTGATCACTTCGCGCTTCGCCACCATTATTGGTGGCTCCAACATACCGGTGCTAGACATGGCGGCCAACTTTGATCAGTTGGGTGAATACCTGACGCGACGAATCGGCCCTGAGTTTGGCGAATACGGTCTTGAACTCACTCGCATTTTGGTGGAGAACATTTCACTACCACCCGCAGTGTCAGAGGCTTTGGATAAGCGTACCAGCATGGGCATGACCGGTAACCTTGATCGTTTTTTGCAATACCAATCAGGAATTTCCATGGAGGCAGGTGCATCTAATCCTGGTGGTGGCGCATCCGATGGCATTGGCATGGGTATTGGACTTGCCATGGCTAATCGTATGAATAACTCTATGGGTGGTGCAGCTTCCGGCACACCGCCACCGGTTCCCGGTAGTAGTGATGTTTATCATGTCGTTGTTAACGGAGCCGCACAAGGACCGTACACCGTAGATTTGCTTAAACAGCATGCAGCTTCTGGAACGCTTACGCCAGAGTCGTTGGTATGGGCCCCGTCTATGAGCGAATGGCAAGCTGCTAGCGGTGTGGATGCGTTGAAGGGTGTTTTTAACAGCACGCCTGCGGCACCTCCACCGGTACCCTCTCAGTGAGGCCCATGAAGGCTCTATGGCTTACTGTTTTCATGGCAGTTAATTCTACAATTGTTCTGTTGGCTAATTAATTACACGTGACTGATAATGCAAGCCTGCACGATAAAATGCAGGCACAGCTTCAACAAAGCATGGACAAGCAGCTTGAATCGTCTGAGGATGTTGAGCGTTATCGTTGGGATAGTGAAGAGTCTCGCCAAGTGGGTGAGGCAACCACACGCTCATTAACTGAAAAGCGCTTTCCTTGTGCACAGTGTGGCGCTTTATTGAATTACGCGGTGGGCACACACTCTTTAGAGTGTCAGTATTGTGGTCATCGCAATGATATAGCGCATTCTGATGTGGTTTTGCGTGAGCTTGATTTCCATGGTGCTTTAGAGAAGTTGCAAGATTCGCAACAACTTGCGCCTGAAGAACGCGGTATTAGCTGTCCCAATTGTGCTGCTCATTTCGAATTCGATGAGCATATACACGCGGGGGAGTGTCCGTTCTGTGGCACTGATGTGGTCACCGATACGGCAGGTTCAAAGCCGATCAAGCCCAAGGGTATTTTGCCGTTTGCTGTGACCTCGGATGAGGCCACAAAGTCCTATAGTCAATGGCTGAGCAAGCGCTGGTTTGCGCCCAATGCTTTAAAAAAATACGCGCGCAGTGACGCTGAACTAAACGGGGTTTATATCCCTTACTGGACGTACGATAGCGATACAGCCACAGCCTACGAGGGGCAACGTGGCGAGGTCTATTACGTTAGCCAGCGCTATACCACCACGGTGAACGGTAAACGTGTAACTCGCGTGCGCCAAGTGCCTAAAATTCGTTGGTATCCAGCTAGAGGGCGAACATCTCGCCACTTTGATGATGTACTGGTAGGTGCCACAAAAACCCTACCACGTAAAATTACCGACTGGCTCGCGCCTTGGGATTTACAAAATCTTAAGCCCTACACCGAAGATTATCTGGCTGGGTTTAGCAGTGAGGTGTATCAAGTTGACTTGGACGAAGGTTTTACTGTTGCACAAACAACAATGGATGCGGTTATTCGAGGCGATGTTACACGGGCTATTGGTGGCGACCAGCAGCGAATTCATCGACTATCCACTAAGCACAGCGATACCACGTTCAAGCATGTTCTGTTGCCGCTATGGACCGCAGGTTTTCAGTTTCGTGGAAAAACCTATCGTTTCGTTGTTAACGGCAGAACGGGGAAAGTACGAGGCGAACGCCCGTACAGTATTATCAAGATAGCGCTTGCCAGTATTGCAGGATCGGCTGCATTGATCGCACTCCTAATTGCTCTGAGTAATGCTGAAGGCATGAGGTCATCGGGTGGCGATTTTACTTTTGGCACCGAGAGAGGTTTTAGCATTGAGTGGGGTCGTTAGGTGTTTTCTTTGCTGTAGCTGCGTACTCCATAGCGCCGGTAGACGACGGTTTCCGTATAGGACTGTCTATGGGCTGCGCTAAAATTCACATCACTAACGTGTTTTGACGCCGTTCTGGCACAGCATCTGAATAGGTCGTTAATGAATTCAACTCTGGAACACAAGCTACGACTTTATTCGGGTCTAGTCATTGCTTTTTTTCTGATCCTGCATTTGCTCAACGCTGGTCTTGGCATCATTTCCTTGTCGGTTACAGATGCGTTTGGAATGGCGCTCTTCAATTTTTGGTCATTTCCACTTTTTGGAGCTTTGCTGTACGGCTCTTTCATTGTGCACGTGGGGTTGATGTTTGTCGGCCTGTATAGGCGGCGTAGCTTGCGAATGGCTAAGTGGAATGTTCTCCAGTATGTGTTGGCATTAGCACTGCCCATTTTATTGTTAGGGCACGTACTCGCCACCAGAGGGGCTTACCAGTACGTAGAACTTGTACCCAGCTACACGAAGGTAGTGTCAGTCATCTGGTCAGATCCGCAGCGTGTATTACGACAATACGCTTTGATTGGAATTGCATGGGCGCATATGTCTATTGGTCTTCACTATTGGCTTCGCCCTAAAAAAGGCTATTCGAATTGGGTGCCTGTTTTATACCCACTGTGTCTCATCATTCCTCTATTTGCATCAGCGGGATTTTTGAGTGCAGGCTTTGAGAGTTTGGATAAATTTGTTGAAACACGTGTGGTGTATAGCGCGAAATTGGGTCCATCTCAAACTGAGATCAATCTTCGTCAGTTATTAAAGTATGTTGAACAAGTCGTGTTATGGACTCTTGGTGGGCTACTGGTATTTACATTGATGTCGCGCATGCTTCGCAGCGTTGTTGAGAGTAGGCGAGGTGGCTTTGTTCTAACCTACGCGTCCACCAGTAAACTTATTTCAGGCCGTAAAAATCAAACTGTGCTCGAAGCGCTAAGGGAGGCAGGTGTACCTCATGCGGCGGTGTGTGGTGGGCGCGGTCGCTGTACAACGTGTCGTATACGTGTGTCTGATCACGAGTCGCCGCTAGAGCCGCCCGAGTTACTTGAGGTACGGGCGTTGAAGCGCATCAGTATGGAGCCCAATGTAAGGCTTGCCTGTCAGTTTAAGCCAACACAAAACATGACCATTGCCCCTCTGCTACCAGCCGACGTGAGTGCTCATGCGGCTCGTCAGTCGTTGGGTGTTATGGGTCGTGAACAACAAGTCGTTTGCCTGTTTGTTGACATGCGTGACTCAACTGCACTGGGTGAAAAAAAGCTGCCCTACGATGTGGTCTTCATATTAAATCAATTTTTCTTGCAACTCGATGCTGCACTACGAGAAACCAAAGGCCATTACGCCACGTTTAACGGCGATGGTTTGATGGCCCTTTACGGTCTTAATAGCAGCCTTGAAGAGGGTTGTCGTGATGCGTTGCAAGGTGCCGTTGAAATCCAACGACGGATTAAAAAATTGAACGAATGGTTGAAAGGTGAGCTCGATACGCCTTTGCAGATAGGCATGGGTATTCATTGTGGAGGTGCCATTGTGGGCACTATGGGGCCACCGAATGCACCAACTATTTCCGCGATTGGCGATAACATCAACATTGCGGCAAGGCTTGAAAGTTTGTCTAAAGAATACAACGCGCAGTTAGTTATCTCTGAAGACGTGCTCAACAATGCCGGTATAGCAGATGCGGCTCTACCCTCTCATACCGTAACGGTGCGCGGGCGCGAAGAGGCATTAAACATTTTGGTTGTTCATGATCCTGAAGACTTCATGGCTCAAGTGGTCATCACCGAGATGAATTCAGTAGTGAGCTGATTTGCAGTGAGATGGGTTCGTATGGAAGCTTATGAAGCTTGCACATGCCGATGTTGTCTGACTGCTCTATTGGTGTTTGAGGCCATACTAGTTTGGGCTTTATCTGGCTGAAGAAAATTTGGGCGCCCTTTGAGTTTGTTCTTGATAAAGTCATCGTGCATAGCCTGCTCGAGTTCAGGCAAGGCAATATCGCCGCGTAGGCTGAGGTGATCAAACAAATAGCTAAAGAGTTTAGGTAGGGCTATGCGATGTGTTTGTGCGGTTGTCTCGAACAGCCACTGGCTCAAGTCATCGAACCTTCTGAAAGCATCGGTACTTAATAGTAGGGGCAGGGTGTTTGGGAATCTGCCAGAGTTGCCAATGAGATCCCAGTAGCGTGCAAAACGAACCATACGTTGAATCACAAGATAGTTGGCGTCTTTGTGAGCAAGAATTCTGTACGGTGGGGTGTCCATATAGCGCATATCAAACTCTTCGGTGTGACGGCCTATAGGTGTGCCACGCAAGCGCTTTAGAACGCCAACCTGTATCTCTTGTGGCCCGAGTGCATGCAGCATGTTAAAGCCGTCGGCAAAGCTATTGATGTCCTCACCTGGTAGGCCAAAAATCAAGTCAGCATGTATATGGGCTTGCGTGTTTTTGCGCAGCCACTGTAAGTTGTGACATGTGCGTTCATGTTGCTGCTTGCGGCTGATGCGCTTTTGAACATCTGCATTAAATGACTGAATGCCAATTTCAAACTGCAATGAATTCTCTGGAAACTTAGGCAGAAGATCTAACAGGACATCGGGGAGCCTGTCTGGGATTAGCTCAAAGTGCAGGAAGAAATTCTTGACCTCAGAGTCGAGGAAAAATTCTAAAATACGTCGGCTCGTTTCAGCTTTGAGATTAAAGGTTCTATCGACAAATTTGAATTGGCGAGCGCCTCGATCGACCAGTTGCTGCATCTGCGCAAGGAAGGCCTCCAGATCGAAAGCTGTGGCTGTCTTATCCAGAGAGGATAAGCAGAACTCACATTTAAACGGGCAACCTCTTGAGGCTTCAACGTAGAGAACACGTTGTTTAATGTCTTCATCGCTATAGTGTTCGTAGGGGCTTGCCAGTTTGTCGATGTCCATCGGTAACGATGTGACTATCTTGGCCGGTCTTTGATTGGGGGTATGGACTGAGATAGTAACTGGACTTTGGTTTGAGCTATTTAATGGCTCATGGGCTTGCTTGTAGGCCGAGCTATCGGTTGCCCGAATATCACGGCAAAGCTCTGCAAAGGACAGGTCGGCTGCACCCAACACCACGTGATCGGCAAGTTCTGTGATCTCTTGCTCATCGACCTCATAGCTCACCTCTGGGCCACCTACGACCAATACGATGTCGGGCCGTAGAATCTTGATAAGGCGCATGACACTCAGTGTCTGGGTTACATTCCAAATGTAGACGCCAAAGCCAATAATGTGCACATCGGCGTTGAGAAGCGTCTCTACAATATCCTCTGGACGCTGATCGAGTGTGAACTCACGCATCTGAGTGATGGGTTGTAGCTCAGCCATGTTCGCATACAGGTAACGTAGCCCTAGGGAGGCGTGTATGTAACGGGCGTTAAGCGTGGCTAGAACGATAGATTGCATAATAAGACAGGGGGTTTGCGCTAGAGGCAGTGTACACCCTGGCGTTGCTGAAAATTGGTACGCAGACGCACATCTGCTCTGGCGATTGACCACAGCAAACTGAGCGCCTTGAGAGTGGTCAAGTCTGGGCAAATATCATTTTTTGAGAGAAATGCTTGTGGCCAAAAATGCACGGGAAATCAGTGAAGAAAATATGCAATTGCCACAGGGCCAGCTTCAGAAATTCAGGGAGTGTCAATGGCCCGCAAGCGTTATTTAGTGCTTACTTGAAGGCTTGTTTTCGTTACGCCAAAGGTAGATATTATTTCACCGGTTAGCATGGAACGCCCTGCGCTGACCTGCATGTAGCGCTTACATTATAAATTTACTATAAATTTTCTGAAAATTTATAGTAATCCTATATTTTGATACAGAAATCTGATGATGCACAAGCCTGTGCAGTTCATCAATGGAGCGGCTGGTGGTGGACTCATACGCGACGGGAATCAACGCGTGCACGAATGCCGCCGCCCATTCCACCCATACCACCGGGAAGCATCTGACTTTTTATAGCGCACATCATTTTAGCCATGCTGCCTTTGCTGAGTTTCTTATTGAACCACAAGCGCTAGCTCTTGAGATGTACGCTGACTACCACAGTCATGATTATTGGCTTCACTGACGTAAGTGTTAGCCTTCATCGGTGCTTTAACTCTACACGTGTAGAGTGATGGCAATGCATCACGATTTTGAGGATACACGTGTATCCTCGTGCTACTGGGTCACAGTTCTTCTCTGTACAAGTGGCCTGCACTAACGAGCTAAAGCTGGTCAACGCCTCTTCCTTACGCAGTTACCCATCGACCATCCCTAGCCGGGCGCTCGTGGCTCCTCAGCTGCCTAGCAAACCGCTGGCGGCGGCGCGCGTGCTCCCGCAGCAACACGATCACTGATCGTGGCTACCAATGCGTTGAGCTCTTTGCTCGTGGGGACGTTGACCCGATGAAATCTCAGCTGACCATTGCTCTTGAGCGAAAAGACACCATCAATAAACAGCACATGAAAAAGCAGCTTAAGCATTAAGCGACAACTACCTTGAAAAACGCCGTGGGTGGCCACTTAGTTCCAGAATGAGTGGCCAGATTGGGCCGGAATACGCATGCATAGCTTCAAACGTGAGGTACGTCGTTTAACGAACCGCAACTGGGGTGTGTCAATGCGCTACCAGATCTTCAGGCTCAGCCAATATCTTCGCGGCT
>JALZWO010000195.1 GCA_023300375.1 Granulosicoccus sp.
GTAGCGCAAGCTACCTTCTTTATCTTTTGCAAACGCTATGATGAATCAGCGCATGTGCACATACGTTAGTTCACACTGGGCACCTGCATCTTGATCAACACACCTGTTGCGCACCACGCTCCAATCATACTTTGAGCCAAATTATTCATCATAGTATTTGGCACAATTCAGGGCATATTCCCACACTGGCGTCGTAGTCAAAAAGATGATTCCCACATTGGTGTCACACGCTCGGCCATTTCTGCGTTATAGCTTCGAGCAAATTGACTCACCAGTCGATACCGTGCGATAGCTTTGAAAAACAGATGCTTTCATGTGTTTTGCAGGCCCAAAAAAAAGTAGCCCGCAGGCTAACGTTTTTCCATCCTTGAACACCTTGATCAAAAAGCGTTCTGTGCTAGCAGCATCAACTCACCGCCGGCACCTGCATCTTGATCAGTGCCTCATGTGATCGCCAGTGCGGCTGTATTAGCACGCTATTGACGTGTGCGATGGTTACAATCTTTTTTGTCTGTCGGCAAGCTTCCATCAGGCTGCTCAGGCACAGGTTTTTGCACAATCGTAAATTGCCCTCCGCGTTACGTATGATCAGTTCGACAGCCCCTGGATCAAACGTATTGATACCCAGTTTCACCTGAGTCAACTGCGCTTCAATATAGGCTTGTATATCCAGATCATTGAGCGGCAGCAAGGTCGATGAGTAGGTGATCCTGCTCTTGATATCCTGATTAACACTCAACGACAAGGTGCGTAACAACTCCGGCTGCCCGAGCATGACCAAGTTATGTTTTTTAGGAAACCGATCAAACAGCAACCGTAGTTTACGCAGTGATTGTATGTCCAGAAGGTGCGCTTCATCGATCAGAGTGTAAAGCGTTTTACGCTCCTGTGCGCAGTTGAAGGCCGCTTTTATCAGCTCTTTCTCGACAGACTTTGCCGTGGTGTCCACCTTGAAAGAATCTGCTAGTTGCGCCAGTACATTGATGTAGGTCTGCAGTGTTCTGGAACAGGAGACCACGACAAACTCGCGTTGCTCGTTGAGCGCTTCAATGTGTTCACGAATAACCGTCTTGCCCACGCCAGGGCTGCCAACAAGAACCGAGAATCCGCCCATGGTGGCATGAACCGCCAGAGTGTCCACAATGGTCTGCTGCTGTGACAGTAGCTCAGGTGAGGCCTGGCAGAACGGTGTTTTACTGATACCCAATACGGAGTTGATTATGCTCATGATCGCTCCTCTGTCTTTTTAAAACGACGCGCATTAGTCTGCAAGTTCAGCGGTGTTGCCTCACCCATACGGGCATCGTTAAAATAGACAATAAACCGGTCCCGAGTGTGTCGGCTATAGCGCACCCCGATGGTTTTACCGCGCAGATCCACCGGCGCTTCAAACTGTGTTGAGTTGATCGAGAAGATGTTGGTCTTACCCACCTTGCGCTCTTCCTGAACAAAGAACACCTCATCAGTGTACTGGTCATCGTTGATGAAATTGACTCGGGTGATGTCCAGATTGAACCGATCAAGCGGTACCATCTTGATGCCACTGTGGTACTGGCTGTTATAGTCATTCTCCACCCATTCATGAGTGAGCTGATTCATTTCTTCAAGTGACTCAAAGTCAGGGTGCAGTGTTAGAAAGCGATCGCGAAAGCCACGAAAGAGGCGCTCGATCTTGCCCTTGGCAGCCCCGTCACGAATGGGGGCATGAGAGAGGCGGATGTTGAGCCGCAGGCAGGCCTGATGGATCTCCTTGGCGCTGTAGTTAGCGCCATTGTCAAAGTACAGACGTTCAGGTTTTCCACGTTTGTACAGCGCGGTACGGAAGGCCTCGATCATGTTGTTGGTATTGTCGCGATAGAAGAACTGTGCGTGGGCGATGACCCGGCTGGCATCGTCAATGAAGGCGATCAGGTAGGTTTTTCTCCACGTACCATCAGATTGTTTGATCGATGGCCCATACATCGTATCGGCCTGCCACAGCTCGTTAACAAACTGCATGGCAAAGGACTGGCGTAGCTTTACGCTCTTGCTGGCATCCAACAGATCATTGTCGCGCACCATACGATAGAAGCTGGTTTGTGAGAGCTGAGAGCGTTGCAGGTAGTTGTTGGCCATCAGTTGTCGATAGATGACGGAGCGTGGAATGATGCCGGTTTTGTTGTGTTTAAGCGTTGGCAGCAGATCATTGATGGCCTCTGCCAGCTCGTTGGGTTGTATTTTGCGGTAGTGGTTCTTGTCGCTGCGAGTTGTATTGTCCAGGGTGGTCACGCCGTTCTTCTTATAGCGATAGAGCCAGGTGCTGATGGTGCGCCAGGTGAATCGGTACTCGATGCCTGTGGCGGGGTCGAGGAAGGGTTGCTGGGCGATGTGTTGAATACGCTCACGGATGGTTACCCCGGGTGCGTAGTCGATGGCGGCGAGCACGCGCAGGCGAATCTCGAGGGGAGGTTTGTGGCGCGGTGTTGTGGCAGCGTTCGCTGTGGAACGGGTGGCTGTAGGGGGCATGGTGAAGCATCCATAAACGATAGGGATGGCGAGTGTATGGAGGGTGCGTCAGGGTGCGCCAGTGGCAAGAACTGTGGGGCGGTACGGGTGACTAAACGGGGGGCTATAGTGATTGCGGGGTGTGATGCCAATACGATCAGCATTGGGTAGTTTGCGTTGTTACATCGTTCACAGTGCGCGTGTGAAAATACAATGCTGTGCACAAAGCGGTGAGTATGATGGGCCTTGAGGGGGCGCTATGGCCTAGATAAAACGGATCTGGGTCTTGAGCTGAAACAGGGCACACAGATTGTGTGTATCTGCAGATGAAGGAAGTCGTTGGAACAGTTGAGACAAGGTGGTTTGTATCAAGAAATGGATATCGTTGTCGCCAGTGCTCTTTGCATCAAGGGTGTTGGTATCAAGCTGTGCGGGTCGATCGAAAAACACGGCACGATAGGCAGGCAGCTGCAGGCGAAGTCTATTGAGCCAGCGCCAGGCATGGCGAGCGTTGTTGGCGCCGGTGGCCAGGCGATAAGCGTGTTCTACGGTGTTGCGCGTGGAGGTGTTGAAGAATAACGCGAGAATAAAGGCGAAGAACTGAGTGCAGCCGTAGTGGGCAAAGGGGGTACGTTCACACAGGTATAGCCGCCAGGTGCGTCCACAGCCCAGGTGTCCAAAGCGGTTGGAGCAGATGAGTCGTTTGCCGGTAATGGCGCGTGAGTGGATGCCCAGCTGTTGGTATTGAAAGCCGTGGGAGAACCATTGATCGGTGCGAGCACAGTGGGGGCAGTTGAGGGCTGCACTGGCCTGCCATTGCAGAGAGCGAATGAAGTGCTCGATCTGGTCGATGGTGTTAAAGAAACGGATCATGGCGGATCGTAAAAGTGTCGGGTCCGCAGCGTGGGCTCAGAAATAACGAGGGGGGTGGTGTAGAAATCGGCTTTGCCAAATTATCGTTATACCGGCGCGGGGGCGTGTGATGTGAAATTGGTTGTAGAAGGCTGGATTGTTCGACGTTTAGTTGGGAAATAACATATGTATTCGCTCCGTCAGATTACGCAGAGTTACTAGCTCACATCCGCCGTTTAGATCCTGACTATGCGCCCACTGGGCAAGCTGCAGAACAAAGTCGT
>JALZWO010000196.1 GCA_023300375.1 Granulosicoccus sp.
ACCCCGATATCGAGATATCAAAACGCTTGTTTGAATACACGGACAAACGATTTTCCTGCGCCGGAGCAACCGCTGGGTTCGACCTCATGCTTCATATTGTTGGGCGACACACCCGCCCGCGTTTATCAAATCTGCCGCTTGCGCCGCGCCCATGCAATGATTAAGTCAACGACGCTGTCGATTGAGATCATCGCCTATGAATGCAGTTTTGCCAGCAGGTCACAATTTAGCGCTGCATTTAAAGCGGAATTCGCCGAAGCACCCAGCGCCATGCGCGGAGGCTATCGTTAGTTTAGTCAATTTGATTAGCCAGAAAAAGTGAAAGTGGTCTCTATATCGACGATGTCGCCTGTGCGCAGATCGTCGATATAGAAATCTATCAACCACGGTATCTCACCACTGATACAGCTAATCAGCCACCGCCAACTATAAAATCAACAAAATCATCGCTGGTGATACTTTCTTGCGAGCGACCCTCATAAAAGGTTTCTGATAAAAGTTCACCTGTGGTTGTGTCGTATTTAGCGGCGAAAGCGCCGACGTTTCTCCATCCACTGATGGTGCTTGGGTTGCCATTAGGGTTAAGTTCATAGTATTCCCCAATGATATAAATTCTTGAGGACTGCTCGCCACCTCGTGAACCGCCATCACGTCTTTCACGGATATCTTTGCCATCTAAATTAATCGCTCTTCTCGGTCCTGCGTTTGCAGGATTGACGATAGAGTTCAAAATAGGCTGAGTAAATGTGAATTGTCCGGATTGCTGGAATAGGCTTAATTCATATCGAGACTGCCCAAATTCTGTTGTGATATCGGCGATCAATGCAATCGCTAATGCATTCACCCATTCAATGGCTTCAACGTGATTCGTTGCATTGTCACCTGGCAGTGAAAAACGAAATCTAGCTGAATTTATCAGTTCCCGTCGTAATGGACTGAAGCACACATTGGGCGTACCTCCAGAGGCGATGGTTGAGAACTGATCGCCGGCAAACAGGCAATCACTTGGAAATCGTTGTTGCTGCTCGAAGGTCATGTTGTCCCAAAAACCAAATCCGTGAGTATTGGCATCCACTGCAGGCCGGCCCACAGGCGTCAATCGAGAAACGCCCCGAGTGGTGAACGATAGGGTTTCAGAAGCACTAACCTGTGATCCGCTATTGGCCTCAATCCGAACGGTATAGGCAGTGCCGCTGAGTAAATCGCCAAAGAAGAGGCTGGTACCTTCGGTAGTACCCACGTTTTCATCGTTCAGAAATACTTGATAATCAACACGATTGTTTGCGGCTGATTCAGATCGGTCCCAAAAAACTTCTGCAGCTGTTTCTGAATACACCGAAGCCACTACATTGGTGGGGGCTGCCAGATTGTTAGTAGGCTCTGTCGGTGGGTTTGTGCCGCCTGCAGGTTGCTGGAAACTTCCAGGAGTCGTTGCGCTTAATTCAAGACCCACGCTGGACGTTGACGAAGAAGCTACTGCCTCTAGTTGAAACTGATAGGTTCGACCTGAGGCTAAACCCTCAACAAACCAGCTACTGCCAGTATGATTTTGAACAAGGATTTCACCGTCTTGCCTGAGTGTATAGGTGATGCCTTGCGAGGAAAAATCACTGGCGTGATTCCAGAACAGCTCTAAAGCAGACTGAGAATAGACATCGACTCGAAAATTTTGCGGTGCTAACGGAACAGGACCAGTACCCACACTGCCCAAATTAACACTAACCGTTTGAGATCGGCCCCAATTCATCCAACTGCCAGAATCGGTACTCACCAAAATATAATTCCCGCTTAGGGTGGGTGTCCATTGAGTGGCGGTGCCTGGGATGGAGGTTAAATAGTCGCCGTTCCCAAGGTGCACATTGATACCCATCGCGCTAACGGCCGGCCAGTTGATGGTAGAGCCAGTGACAAAGGGTTCTGGTGCATCAACGGCAAAAGCAGCCTTGCCTATAACAAGGCTATGAAAAAGAAAAACCAACGTGATAAACCGACAACCTTGCTTAATTGATGGGCGCATACGATTTAATCCTCACGATATATAAAGGCTAATTCATTGCATCGCTTGACAGAAGCTGATGCAAAAAACTTGGAATGTTTAGCGCACACTAGCAAAGAAAGAGGACTAAATACTCTGTGATAGCCTTTTCTGGGATTATTACCGTCGGCAGTGATTTATGAGCCTAGCTTACGCCAGTGGCGGCCCAAACCCATTCACCAACTGCCGATCCGGCCGGGTAAAAGAAGTTTAAGCCACGTACTAATACCCAGCGCCATGCGCGGAGGCTATCGTTAGTTTAGTCAATTTGATAAGCCAGAAAATCAGGCAGATCACGAGCCGTTGCACTACCGATTTGCGCCAACGCGCAGCGAAGCTCTTCACGCAGTACATGAATAACATGGTCACCACCGCTTGCACCGATTGCCTCCAAACCATAGATGAACGGACGGCCAAGAAAAACGACGTTGGCACCTTGAGACAGCATGCGTGCAATATCAAGCCCACTGCGCATCCCACTATCGGCGAGCACAATCGCATCCGGTCCCACTGACCTGCGAATTGAGGGCAACACTTCCACTGGAGACTGCATAGCATCCAACTGACGACCACCTTGATTGGAGACCCAGATAGCATCCACCCCACACTCAAATGCCTTCTGCGCATTGGCCACGGTCATGATCCCTTTGACAATCAACTTGCCCTTCCAGTGGGCTCGAATGTCGCGCAGGATATCGGCCGTGACATGCCCTTCGATAATATCCGTCAAGAACGAGGCTTTGTCGGCCATAGAAAGCCCTTGGGGAATATAGGCATCGAGATTCTTGAACGAAGGCGTGCCTTCCAATAGGGTTGCAAGCGCCCAACGCGGTTGAGTTGCCACCTCCCATAAAGTGCGGGCATTAATACTAGGCGGTACAGAAAGCCCGGTACGTAATTCCCGATCCCGGCGGGTTGCCGTTGGAATGTCCACCGTTACGATGAGTTCTTCAAAACCAGTTTGCGCAATTTCCGCCAGCATGGCATGGCGGACATGAGGGTCCCGCGCTGGATAAAACTGAAACCACCCATTGCCCTCGGCTATCGCACGAAAATCACGCACATGCGATGTAGCAAAATGCGACAGACCCATGGGAATATCGGCCTTGCGCGCCGCCTCTGCAAGAATTTCTACCGCGCGCGGCCACATCAATCCCGATAAGCCCAACGGGCTGATGCCAAACGGTAAAGCGTAGGATTTACCGAATAGCTCGGTGCTAAGATCCGGCACAACCGATGTTGTTTCGGGCAAATATTGCGGGGCGAACGCAACTTTATCAAGCGCTGTACGGTTTCGCTGCAAACAATATTCCTGGCCAATACCTGCTTACAGATATTCAGAGGCGAAATGAGGGATACGGCGCAACGCACCTTTTTCCATATCACCCACACAGGGAAACCGTTGATCTACCTACATGGGGATATCCTTTTGTACCAGTTTGGGGAACGTGGCGAGCGCCCTAGTAAGGTGCTTCAACGCTGTTCATAGAAACGTAAACTGATTTCATCTCACTGTAATGATTTATAGCTAATTTCGAATTTTCACGCCCAACCCCCGATGCCTTTGAACCGCCAAAGGGGGCTTCAACAGGCGCTAGATTATACGTATTGATAAAACAGCTGCCTGCCTCAAACCCGGCGACGACACGGTGCGCACGGGTCAGATCAGCGGTAAACACACCTGCCGCTAAACCAAACTCAGTGTCGTTTGCGCGGGCCAACACTTCGTCTTCAGTGTCAAAATCCAGCACTGACATGACGGGCCCAAAAATCTCTTCGCGGGCGATGGTCATCTTGTCGGTCACATCAGCAAAAACAGTGGGCTCCAAATAAAAACCCTCCCGCTTTAGCTGTTGACCGCCCGAAACCAACCGCGCACCTTCCTCGATGCCAATGGCGATATACCCTTTCACAATATTCAATTGCCGCTCGCTAACCATCGGGCCAAAGCTGACATCCATATCCATCGGATCGCCGATTTTAGCCTGCCCCAACCGCTCGGTAAGGCGTTTCAGAAATGCCTCCTTGATGCCTTTTTGGACAAACACGCGGGTGCCGTTTGAACAAACCTGACCAGAGGAATAGAAGTTACCCAAGATCGCGCCGCTTATCGCGTCTTCCAGATCCGCATCATCAAAGACGATTATGGGGGATTTGCCGCCCAGTTCCATCGTGACATGTTTCATTTCTGCGGCTGCCGCTGCATACACCTTGCGCCCAGTCGGTACAGAGCCTGTCAACGACACTTTGGCGACTCGTTGGTCCGTGACCAGTGCAGCACCCACTTCACCATAACCTTGAACCACATTGTAAATCCCTTTGGGTGCACCTGCTTCACACAAAATCTCTGCCACTTTCAGCGCGCTAAGCGGTGTTGTTTCTGAGGGCTTAAAGATCATTGTATTGCCACAGGCTAATGCCGGAGCTGCTTTCCAGCAGGCGATTTGTGTGGGGTAATTCCACGCACCAATGCCCACACAAACCCCCAACGCTTGGCGAATGGTATAGACAAAATCCCCACCCCCCAACGCGATATGCTCGCCGGTCAAGCTGCCTGCCAAGCCGCCGAAATATTCCAGCGCATCGGCACCCGAGGTCGCATCAGCCACGGTTGTTTCTTGCAACGGCTTGCCCGTATCATGGGTTTCCAAAACCGACAGGTCATAGTTACGCTTGCGAATAATATCTGATGCACGGCGTAAGATTCGGCCCCGTTCTGTGCCCGATAAAGCCGCCCAGGCTTGTTGCGCATCCTGCGCCGCCTTCAAGGCCAAATCGATGATCGCAGGTGTTGCCGAATGCAACTTGGCGATGAGTTCTCCCGTGGCTGGGTAGATCACCTCAATTTCACGCCCGTTGGTATCTTCGACGTATTCACCATTGATAAAGTGGCTGGCATGGGGTTGAAATTTCATGAATGTGAACCTTGTGTTTCGGCAGCTTTGATCATCGCTGCGGCCTTTTCGGCAATAACGATAGTTGCTGCATGAGTGTTTGCTGAAATGATTTTGGGCATAATCGAGGCATCGACAACCCGTAAATTGTTAAGTCCGTGCACGCGCAGTTCATGATCCACTACGGCCAGAGGATCACTCGCCAGACCCATTTTGCACGAACCAACACGATGATGACTAAACGAGGCACATTGGCGAAACAACACGTCCAGCTCCGCCTCGCTAGTGACCTCATCTTCTGGCACAACTTCTCGGTCCAGTAGCCCTTCGAACACTTGTTGAGCGACGACTCATTTTCAACCCCACGTTTATCCGACTTGGATTTGTGGAATGATCGTAACATCGGGGACATCCGACTCACGTGCTTATTGTTATCAAAATGCTGCCTTAAATCGACGCACCTCGCACGGGGCTATTTTAACAATACGTGTCCCTCATGCGTGTTTCTATAGACCGCATGAATCTCAAGCAGGTCAGCTTAGTGCTCTGTCAGACAGTGAAGTGCCTGCTCAACAGTGCCAGGCAATATCTGGTCAACGACATTGATCACTATCAACGTGTCTTGTTGATAGTTAAAGAGGGGTGAACCAAGGCATAAGCACTACGCATCAGGACACCCGTTCACTTCCCCATAGTCTTTCCAATAAGGGTTGTTGGTGGACATTTCACAGCGCACCATTTTCCGTGTGCCCACTATGTTCACGCACTCCACAGTGCCCAGATCGCGCATGTTGCCATCCGGCGCTCTGCACTGACAATCTGCACTGGTGTCTTTCGCCCAACCAGTAGTGATAAAAACCAAGAGCGCTGAAGCAAAAACAATTCGTGCTGCATGAGAAATGGTTACTGCAC
>JALZWO010000197.1 GCA_023300375.1 Granulosicoccus sp.
GCTGTAGAGTTCGGTTGCACAGTGGCAACCGAAGCCATTAGCCATGGCAAACATGTTGTATTAATGAACGCTGAACTCGATAGCACCGTGGGTCCACTGCTAAAAACCTTTGCTGATCGCAAAGGTGTTGTAATCACCAACGTTGATGGCGACCAGCCCGGCGTTCTAATGAACCTGTTCAGGTTCGTTAAAGGCATGGGTGTCGAGCCTGTTATGTGTGGAAATATTAAAGGCCTACAAGATCCCTATCGCACTCCCACCACCCAAAAAGCATTTGCAGAACGATGGAAACAAAGTGCTCCCATGGTCACCTCGTTTGCCGACGGCACAAAAATCTCTTTTGAACAGGCACTGGTGGCGAACGCCACAGGCATGAAAGTGGCCGAACGCGGCATGATCGGCCCAGTTGTCGACAACGCTGAGCACATAGACGACGCTAAAAACTGGTACGGAATTGATTTAGCAAACATGGAGACAGGTATTGTTGACTACGTGGTCGGGGCAACACCTGGGCCCGGTGTGTTTGTTATAGGAAAACATGAAGACCCAGCGCAGCAGCACTTTCTCGATCTTTACAAGCTAGGCACAGGGCCTCTTTATTCCTTCTACACCCCTTACCATTTGTGCCATTTTGAAGTTCACAACACCATTGCACGTGCCGTGCTTTTCCAAGATGCCGCAATCACTCCAACACACGGCTTGTGTGTCGATGTTGTCGCGACCGCTAAGCGCGATCTCAAAGCGGGGGAAACACTGGATGGCATTGGACACTACATGACGTACGGCGAATGTGAGAATGCAGACACCTCAAATGTCGAAGCACTTCTACCTGTTGGCCTTGCCGAGGGTTGCACACTTAAAAGAGACATCCCTCAAGACGCCACGTTAACGTACGCCGATGTGCAATTACCAGAAGGCAGGCTGATTGACCAATTGCGAAAGCAGCAAGACTTACATTTTTTTGGAAACTCACACATACAATGAAAGCTGTGATTCTGGCAGGTGGCCTAGGCACACGTATCAGCGAAGAAACATCGATTCGCCCCAAACCCATGGTTGAAGTGGGTTCAATGCCGATAATTTGGCACATCATGAAAACGTACGCCGAATATGGTGTCACCGACTTCGTGCTGTTGTGTGGCTACAAATCGCACGTCATCAAAGACTACTTTATTAACTACGCCATGCGCAGTTCCTCAGTAGAAGTCGATTTAGCCAATGGCGCTGTTAAGTTACTAGACCCTGTGCGAGAGCCTTGGAAAATAACCATGGTTGACACAGGCGAGTCAACCATGACGGGTGGCAGGATCAAACGAGCACGAGCGCATATCGGTAATGAGACCTTCTTTCTGACCTATGGCGACGGCGTAAGCGATGTTGACTTGAGTAAGCTGCTAGAGACACATCGCACTGATAAATCATTAGTGACATTAACTGCCGTACAACCACCAGGACGATTTGGCACTCTCTCGTTAGGCAACGAGCAGACAAAAGTAAACAGCTTTTTAGAAAAACCTCAAGGAGATGGTGCATGGATCAATGGTGGGTACTTTGTAGTTGAACCTGCAGCCATTGACTATATCGCTGGCGATGACACTTCCTGGGAACAAGACCCTTTAATGACAATAGCTAACGAGCAGCAGCTCAGTGCCTATAAACACAGCGGTTTTTGGCAACCCATGGACACACTCCGAGACAAGCAGTATCTGGAGTCACTATGGAATGAAGGTCGAGCACCATGGAAGGTCTGGTAGATCATGGAATTTCAAACAACACGTATTGATGGGGCCTATCTGGTCGATCTGAAAAAAATTGGTGACGAACGAGGTTTTTTTGCCAGAGCTTTCTGCCAACATGAATTTGAAGCGCAGCATCTGAACAGCAATGTGGTACAAGCCAATATGTCTTTCAACTCTGCAAAAGGCACTGTTCGAGGTATGCACTACCAGGTGGCGCCAGCGTTAGAAACAAAACTGGTACGCTGCATTCGCGGCAGCATTGTCGATACCATCGTGGACATGCGCCCAGACTCGCCTACCTACCTCAACCACCTTACAGTGGAACTAGACGCTGAGAACCGCCGCGCTTTGTTTGTCCCTGCCATGTGCGCACATGGGTTTCAAACACTGGAAGACGACACCGAGGTGATGTACCTGGTATCAGGTTTCTATACGCCCGATTGCGAGAGAGGTCTTAGAGCTGACGACCCTGCCCTCAACATTGCGTGGCCACTGCCTGTTGCCAATCGATCTGACAAAGATGCGCAATGGCCTCTGATCAAAAACAGCACTGAGTAAATTTTAGTGAACGAACCATTGGTGAACGAATAAAAAGTGAACGGACAATTCTGGAAAGACAAACGCGTTTTCGTCACAGGCCATACAGGTTTCAAAGGTGCTTGGCTGTGCTTATGGCTAGAACAACTTGGTGCAAAAATTTATGGGTACGCGCTGGCTCCAGCCACCACTCCCAGCCTGTTTGAAGCTGCCCAAGTTGAAGCCTCACTGGTGTCATCAACCCTAGGTGATATTCGTCATGCCGCAGCACTCGCTCAATCTTTAGCTGACTCCAACGCAGACATCGTACTGCACATGGCTGCTCAGCCTTTGGTAAGAGAATCGTATAACGACCCGCTTACCACACTAGAAACCAACGTGATGGGCACAGCAAACTTGCTAGAGGCAGTTAAAAAAACTGCATCAGTGAAGGCGGTTGTGGTGGTAACCAGCGATAAGTGCTACCTGAACAGGGAATGGCAGTGGGGTTACCGTGAGAACGAATCATTGGGTGGGCACGACCCCTACAGTGCCAGTAAGGCCTGCACAGAGCTTGTTGCGCAGTCCTGGCAACAGTCATTTTTTCAATCTAAATGCTCAGTGGCAACAGCCCGAGCGGGTAACGTTATCGGTGGTGGCGATTGGTCAAAAGACCGATTAATCCCCGACCTGTTGAACTCAATCAACAACGGTAAAAATGTTGTGTTGCGCAACCCAGACGCTATTCGTCCTTGGCAACATGTACTCGAGCCCCTTTCAGGCTACCTACAGCTTGCTCAGAAACTGTTTGAGGAGGGCGAGCAATGGGCAGAAGCCTGGAACTTCGGACCACATGATTCCGACACACAAACAGTCAGCTGGATAGTTGAACGACTGATCAGTGTTAGTGGTCGTGACGTGACCTGGGAGCGCGCCACAGGCGAACAACCTCACGAAGCGCAATTATTAAAACTTGATTCGTCTAAAGCTCGGCAAGTGCTCGGCTGGGACAACGTTTGGTCAATCGATGAATGTGTTAGCGAGATAGCCGAGTGGAACAAACACTGGGCAGCAGATGCAGACATGCGTGAATATTCTCTACAAACCATTGCCAGATTCTCGTAGCACACGCGCATCGTACTTAGAGTACTGCTGGGGTCATCTGTTGACTTATGAGCTACGATTTACTGCATTAACGGTTCTCAATACATCAGGCCAGATTACTCAGTAGGCATCTTGGTTTTTGATAACACTAAACACCGTCAGTACAACGATTTTGATATCAAGCCATGCTGACCAATTCTGGATATATTCAAGGTCATACTCGATACGCCCTTGCATTTTATCCAGAGTATCCGTTTCACCGCGCCAACCATTCACCTGAGCCCAACCCGTGATACCCGGCTTTATCTTATGACGCATCATATAGCCGTCAATCTGACCCCTATATTCCTCATTATGCAATACCGCGTGTGGCCGTGGGCCCACGATTGACATCCTACCCTGCAGAACGTTCATAAACTGTGGAAGCTCATCAAGAGAACTCTTTCGCAATAGAGCACCGAGGCGGGTAACACGAGGGTCATTTTTTGTTGCTTGTTTTACATCATCACCGTTTTCCAGCACCTTCATGCTTCGAAACTTCCACACCTCGATCTCACGACCGTCCATACCGTATCGCATTTGTCGGAACAACACAGGACCGCGACTATCGATCTTAATGCTTATCGCAATGAGTAGCATAAGAGGGCTGAGGAAGAGCAGCGCAAGAAAAGAGAACAAGCGGTCAAATACACGCTTGAACAGTTCGGCCGACACCGGCAATCGGATATCAGAAATGTTAATGACGGGTAGCTCTGCAACGTTTGTGGCCGTTCCGGAGAACACTTGCATAGCAAAGGTGTCCGGAAGCAAGCACACATCGACCGAGGAATCTTGTAAGCGGCTGGAAATACGTTGAATCAAGTTTTCAAAGGATAAGGGAAGACGTATCCACACTTCCGCGATAGGGTTTCCAGATGTTCTTTGCTGTTCAATATACTGATGAATCTGATCGATCTCACGATCAAGAGCCACCGAATCATTAACTGCAGACCAGTTGTTTGAAAACACTTTTGCCACGCGATAGCCCGTCCAAGGATTGTCTTCTAACCGCTTCAAAATTTCGCTATTGTGGGCGCTATCGCTGATTAAAACGGTGCGTTGAATATTGCGACCTTGCATTCGAGCCTTCGCCAGTAATGCGCTTGAAACCAAACGCACCCCCACCAGAATAATGTATGCCGATATCATAGACACACCGAACCATACACGGGATACGTCGTACGCCGCTTTTGAGAGGAACAAAACGAATGCAGCCAGTAGCCCGACAATGAACCACGCGATTGTCAGTCGCATGATGAGTTGATGCATGAACTCAGTTGAGCTTGAGCGATAGAGACCGAAAGCTGAAAACGTGATGTAGGAAAAAAACAGCACACTGAACAACAATACGCTGCGTTCAGTGGTGAGTTCTAGCGTGTGCAAATATATCCACTGCACTAACGTAAACGTAGCCAAAATTATCAGGATATCAATACCGCTAGCCGATCTCGCATGTTCCGGCAGACGTTGTTTAAACATCCAGCTGGGTAAACTCATGATGCGCGTTTTTTAACGAGGTGTTTGCACAGTTGATAAACAAACTGAGAGTTTGTTACCAGATACCGCCTCCACAGCCTTCGCGGTTCCTGCACGAGGCGGAAAGCCCATTCGAGTCCCGCTCTCTGAATCCACATAGGTGCCCTGCTCAACTTACCGGCGTGGTAATCAAACGCTGCACCTACGGCCATCATAGCCGAATTGACCTTACCCACATGGTCAGCTACCCAGTGTTCTTGTCGAGGACATCCCCTGCCCACTAGCACTACATGCGCACCACTGTTGTTGATCTTCTCGATGTCTTGAGCATCTTCCTCAGGCGTAGCCTCTCGGAAACGGTCTTCGTGCACCCCGACAACCTTCAGTTGAGGATAAGTATCAGCTATATGACGTTGGAATTTTTCCAGCGTGTCAGCAGTACTGCCGAAAAGATAGACGTTAAGGCCCTTTGGATTAGCTTGCTTCAACACTTCAGAGGTTAGCGCCGGCCCAGGGATTTTAAACTTCAAGCCAACGTTGTGCAACATGTTCAGGGCCCAGACTACGGGCTGACCGTCGGCGACAATCATTTGGATATTGTTTATCTTATCACCTAGTGCCGGGTTACCGTACGATTCCATAAGACCATGCACCGCGAGAGCGGTGACACCATAGCTGTGCCGTTGAGCAGCATGCTCGACTATTACACCGGCGGCATCTTCGCAATTTAAAGCACAGTATTCGGGTAAAAAAATCTTGTGGCGTGGAAAATCCATATCGAATTTTTTCAAGGTGCTACTCATTTAAGATTCAGGACAGCTGGTTTTGAAAAACCAAGATTTCCCAGATTTTTATCTGACAGCCGAACTTTAGCTGACGTAAAGACGTAAGTCTGTGATTTAAGTGACGACCCTACTCCGAACCCACAACCGATAGTGATATTGATGTTGGTATTTTGACCGTTTATAGTATTTCTTTCAATTTGCCTGTCAATACAGCGGGATCTAAGTACAAATCTCCATAATACTTGTTCATTTTGCTCACAGCTGACTGATTTTCAAAAATCAAATAATGAGCATCAAGCTTCAGGTAACTACTCATAGATGCATAAAGATGCATGATAAAACTATCCGGAAATAGCTCTACGACTTTCGTACCTGGCGAACAGAACATCAAATTAGTCATACCCGCCCCAGTAAGACCCACGACTACTTCAGCATTGGCGAACAGATTGATTTTTCCCATGAAATCATAACTCGACATCTCGACGGCTTCAAAACCAATAGCTTCAAGATTAGAGATAATTTGCTCCTCATCAACAAACTTACGGCTCCCCGCATCCCGACGAGAGATGTATATTCTGTTTTTTCTCTCTGATGGCGTAACGGCAGGCAGCAAATGATTCCTGTAACCGTCGATTAACCAACCCGGGGTTGTGCATGAGCTGTATCCACGCGGCTTGGAGGTGAGCACGAGGTGCTCACAACGAACACACTGCAAGGGGGCTATCTCTATAATCTGCTCGTGCTTAATACCCAGTGCCAGCAAGCTCTCCAGCTGGAAATCATGTGTAAATTTTGCTACCAGAAAATTATCGATATCAGCAATATCGATATGCTGGAGCGCTAGAAATAGTCGGGATATCCCATCGACCATCCAATGACCAATATTACCCGTGGCATTTTCCACATTGCCGTACAAAGACAGAGTGGTTCCTCGCAAAAACTGCCTGCGATTCAAGCGGCAAACCGCAGGCACACCTTTGTTGAACTTTATGGAAGAAAATTCTGCTAAGCGACGATCGTTGCAGTCAAAAGCTGAGACGTGAGTGGTGCCATTACTATAGAAACTAGCGTTGTCGTAAACCGCACAGGTATAATCAAACTCGGACAGCAGCTTCCCGTCAGCTTGGATGTTATCCTGCTTGTAGAGCGTGCCCGCTTCAGGAAGTAGTTCAGCAGGGATATCTAATTCAGAGGCGTATTGCCAAGTAAAGATACGAGACGGCTCTGGCGAACACTTGTCAGAAGCTTTAGCTTGCCCAGCGCTATCGCTTGTTGTAAAAAGACCACGGAAAGGCGCTGTGACGATAGATTGTGCAATGAGTATTCTTTCAAGCGCAAACGAAATGATTTTTTCCCGTGTCGCCTTGGAATTCAACAATGACAGCAATTGTATTTTCATATTTTTGTGTTCTAGTCACTCAAACTATGTCGTTAACAGGTCGCATGCAGTACAAATTCCCTACACTGTTATCATCGTCAATTTAAGCACAACATGGCTCTCTTCTGATTCTTGTACAAGCAAATTTCTACACTAGAGCAGACTATCTGTTGATTTCTTTAACCAAACATTGCAGCTATTCAGAACCAAGGATATCGCAACTTAAAGAGCCTGCAGCCAAAACACTCATTTGTCTGTCATTGTCAGCGTGTTTATTGGTCGGATGTTCGGTAGCCATTGGCACAAGTAACAAAAATGTTCAGCCTACGCCACTACTTGGCCCATCAAAAACCTTCGCCAACAAGCAGTGCGTGCAACTGCCCGATGAGCACCTTGAATTTGGAGAGGTTACAGATTCGGATATCGAGCAGTGGTTCGGCTTGGAAAAACTGATAACCGTCAACAACACTCAGTTTTTAGCTACCAATATCGGTCAATCAGGCAAATCTTACTTAAGGCAACGTCTTAGCCCCACCAAAAAAGGATCTACCCGTGCGTCCGCGCGTGGCGAACTGCCACCAGCTGCCACTTACCGGCTTTCACAATCCTTCTACCTAGAACCAGGATTTGATTGGGGCAGCAAAAACGAGGGTGGAAAAATAGGATTTGGTCTGGGAGGCAACACAGCACCTACTGGGGGTATGTTAGATCGAGACGGCTTTTCAGCACGAATGATGTGGCGGGGCAAACGAGATGGCACTGCTAGGTTTTCTTTGTACGTTTACTCTTCCGATCGATCGAAAAATCTGCCCTATGGTGATGACTACATCATCGAAGATTATTCGATACCCATTGGCGAATGGGTGAATGTGACTATGGAAGTTACTGCAAATTCCACTATCGACGAGCCCGATGGCTCATTCAAGGTCTGGATAAACAAAAAACTAAAACTTGATCAAAAAAATATCCATTGGCAAGCCGAAGGCCTAGAACCTGCAGTAGATCGTTTGCTCTACGCAACATTTCACGGCGGCGGCGACTCAAGTTGGTCACCCTCGAGCACAGTGTATGCACGCACATCGTCAATATGCTGGCATAGCTAACCAAAGTTCACAATGTAAGAGCTAATACGGCATTACACTTG
>JALZWO010000198.1 GCA_023300375.1 Granulosicoccus sp.
TTCCCTCGCCCATGTTGTGTACAAAATCGTTCAGCGGCGCATTGGCAGGCCCCGCATCAAAAGCGATCAATTGGTCAGCACCATCCCACCAGGTGATATTGGCTACGCCACCCAGATTTAAAATCACTGTTTCACCTGCGGCGCCAAGCTGAGATAACAATGCCCGATGATAAATGGCAGCTAGTGGTGCTCCATGACCACCGCCTGTCATATCAGCACTGCGAAAATCATTAACTACAGCGATGCCCAGTGTGGCTGCCATTAGTGCACCATCGCCTAGTTGTCGCGTTTGCCCGGCTGTCTTAGAGCTTGGTGGACGATGCAAGACAGTTTGCCCGTGAAACCCTATGGCATGCACTTCACTATGGGCTAATCCCACTGATTTTAATAGTGCGGCAACAGCATTGCTCTGCTCCAATGCTATCTGCTTTTGGGCCACGGCAAAGAGTGCAGGCTCAATGCCCTCAAACTGCCAATCTAGCGCCTGCTGATGACACTGTTTCAATAGTTCGGTAGTTTGAGGCCGGTACGGCGCTAACGTATATTGGCCAAAATTGATCAGCTGTTGCCCGTCGGTTTGCAACAATGCCACATCAATGTTGCCGTCGAGCGCAGTTCCAGTCATCAAGCCGACTGCCCACTTTGCCTCACTTCGTGCAGACGTCATAGAGGTATCTATGCCTTACCAGCTTCCTGTGTTTGGCATCGACAACCAAGGCTCTACAGGCTCTAACGCATCGCCTTCTTGCAAGAGCTCTACAGAGATTCCATCCGGCGATTTAACAAATGCCATACGCCCTTCTCTCGGCGGTCGCAGTATGGTCACCCCTGAGTCCATTAGGCGCTGGCACGTGTCATGAATGTTATCCACTTTGAAAGCCAGATGGCCAAAATTATCCCCGCCATTGTATTCACGGGTATCCCAGTTGTACGTGAGTTCAATTTCTGGTGCGTTTTCTGTCTGTGCTCTCGACACATCTTTTTCCGCTGCCAAAAAGACCAAGGTAAACCGACCTTTTTCAAATTCCTTTCGACGTACCTCGACCATGCCCAACTTGGTACAGAAAAAATCGAGTGCTGCATCCAGATCCTGAACACGAATCATTGTGTGAAGGTATCTCATGCTCATGGCATTGCTCCGTAAAGTTAGTGGTAACTGACTATAACCGAGCCCCGACTCTGGGGTACATTCTGGTCATAGTAATTTTCCAATAAAATACGATCAAGCCACTTGCCGGGACTTATGAAGTGCCACTGGACGACCATTAATGTTAGTCACGGGTTCCATAACTTGCGAGCTGAGCTCATCCCGACCGACAATGACATGGTTCGCTCGCCTGTCTCTGTCCTCTTGGTAGAACGCACCATAAGTCGTATTTTTTGCCACCGACTTACCAGCCACTAAAGCTCGATCAGCCCGTTCTAACAGCTGTTCTACTGATTCCTCAGTGTCCGCAATGGCAACTCCTGCCGTCATACCTACATGATGTTGCTCACGCGCACTGGAAATCGGTGTGTCTACCACGCTGCGTCTCAAACGTTCAACAACCTTGTTCGCATTGACATTAGGCTTCAGCCTGAGCGCGATAGCAAATTCATCACCGCCCAGTCTACCCACAAACCCAGCACGCCCAACAATCTGTTGAAGGCGAGTCACCACTGCAGTCAAAATTGCATCGCCCGCATCATGACCGTGTGTATCGTTTATCTGTTTGAAACCATCAAGGTCAAGCAGCACCCCCACCCATCGTTCACTGCGACTACTGCGTAGTCTGGATGTATAAAGCCGTTTGGTAAAACGACTGATGAACTCTTCTCTATTAAAAGCTTTGGTCAAATAATCGACTGTGGCTCTGCGGTGCAAACACTGCAAACGCTCGCTTAAGCCAAAGATAACAATAATAGCGATGAGACCCGGCAACACAATCACGGCAATAGTGCGATTCATAAGGCCAGATTCATTGTGAGAACCAGGCGTGGGTTGATGCACAACCTTAGACTGTGTCAGTACATGCCATTGCAAAGCGCCGTCGAACAAATGAATTCGAGTGCGTACAGCAGCGAACACACTATCCTTGGAGAACCAATGTTTATCGATATCAAACGCTGTGTCGTGAGGCCCATCTGACCATTGCTCGATAGAGGTGGCACCCTGTTGAGAACCCAGCATGGCCGCAGGAATAGAGACGGCAATTTTATTCAGCTGATCATCCAACACGATAGTTTTGATATCGGCGGAACTTGGCAAGTTAGCCACCAATCTATTCAGCTCCGAGAGCTCAACCGATACGCCCAAAACTCCCACATTATCCTGTCGCTTATTTTGCAGGTTCACCGAGGCAGCAATAGCAAGACGGTTGTTCTCAGTTAAAGAAAACGCGTTTGTCCAGACGGGTTTGTCATGCACACGTGCGCTCTTGTACCAATCCAACATCCTGGGATCGTATACGTCTTTGTGGTCACTCCATTGGTTGAGTAGAGCGCCAGACAGGGCGTACTCTCGCCATTCCGTTTTTCGAGCACCATCAACAACTGACACCACCTTAGCGCGCAGAACTTGACTCTGATAGCCAGACGAAAGTGATTGATTGAAACGAACGACAGCGACAAAACTACCATCGTATCGGCCAAGGTACATCGCGTTCATTAGCAAATTAGACCGTAACTGAGACAAGAAAAACAACTCCAGAGTCCGGTTGTCCTGCGTGTTCATCAGTCCGTCTTCAGCCAGCTGCCGAACAATAGACAATTGACTGTCAATGGGCGTCAGAAACTGCTGAATCTGATTCGTCAGATTTTTAGTATACGATTCCATAGAGTGAACCGTGGAGAGCATGGATTGCTCAAGATTGTTGGCGCGTGTGGTTTGCGTAACGGCAAACAACGACACAAGCTGCAGGCCCACGACCACAGCGATTAAAGTAGTGATAATGAAACCCGGTTTCATAGCATTCTCCAGCACATGCCAGAATCAATGCAAATCAGCGGCCTAATCGCAAAACCGAGAGGAAAATGTGCAACTTTTGTACACCAAGTAACCTATTGGTGGCACTAAGTGAGTAAAGATTGTTGAGCCTGAGACGCCCACGTCGCCAGCTACAATTAATGCACAGAATTTTCGAGCGTGCATTGAGATCGAATGTCCAGTCGCGATTTACGGACTTCCTTGTATAGCGTGGCCAACAGTTTGTCGGTGTTTACCGGTTTGTGCAGCACGGGTAACTGGAAACGAATAGCCTCTCGCGAATTGTCAAACGATGTATCACCGGTAACAATCAAAGCAGGTAGCTGAGAACCCAATTTTTCTCGACAAACTTGTATTGCCTCTATGCCCGTGTTGTCGCCACCGAGATGGTAGTCAGCCACAATAATATCAGGCATTGAGGTACCGCTGCTAAGCAACTCGATAGCCGACTGCAAATTTTGGGCACACAAAACCTGCCAATCGCACGATTCAAGAAATACCTCCATACCATTCAAAACGCGTTGATCGTCTTCAATAATCAGTACACACAGATCGTCAGGCACGCTGAGCGATTCTTCTATCGGTAGGCTTTGTACTTTATCAGCGAGGCCTTCGGGGATCGTTAAAACAAAGGATGAGCCTTTTCCTAGCTCTGATTCAAGATCTATAACGATGTCGAGCAGATTGGACAAGCGTTTAACAATAGATAACCCCAAGCCGAGTCCACGCCCCTGCTGCGACTCCGTGGTATCAATCTGATGGAATTCTTGAAACACGCGTTCAAATTCGTCGGCGGCGATACCACGCCCCGAATCCAGTACGCGCAATCGAATCGTTGATCCATGTCGTAGGCACGTGATGGTAATACATCCCGATTGTGTATTCTGTATGGCGTTAGTGTACAAATTGCGAACAATTCTGGATAACAAATCTCGATCTGTGTAGAGCATTGAATCATCTACAATCAGCCGGTATTCCAGAGATTTTTCTGCTGCAAGATAACTGAACTCCTCTGTAAATGTTGAAAGTAAGTCGGCTGCAACCCAGTGACTCATACGCCTTTCCACAGCACCTACATCCAATTTAGATACATCTAAACAGCCTGCAACTAATGAATTTAACGAGTCGCAGCTTTGTTTTATCTGCTGCACGAGTGATTGCTCTGCTGTCCCAGCTAAACGTTTATCGAGGCTATTCAGAAACAGCCCGATGGCATGTAGTGGTTGACGAAGATCGTGACTTGCAGCTGCCATGAAAAGCGTTTTCGCTTCCATTGCTTTTTCCGCAATTTGACGATTGAGATCAGCACGACCTTTCTCTGCTGTGACTTGTTGCAGCATCATTGTGCGCTCTAACAACAGTTGACTGTTTGATACTTGCTCTGTGACATCTCGAGAGCACACCAGTAGCCCGTATATCTCACCAGTAGGATTCTTTAATGGCACTCTGTAGGTTTTGCGTTGTCGAGCCTCAGGGGAATACAATTTCCAGTCAGGGTTATACTCTACCGATGAAATTCCGTTTGAAGTGACCTCGTCGTCTCTGCTCCAGAATCCGCGTTGACCTGTGATAGGGTTATCACTAATTTTGTGTTTAATACTACTGATTTCCAAATCATCACGACCGATTATGTCGCAGAGCGAAGCACCAACCACGCTAGCAAACTGCTCTCCCGCAACGATAAAACGATGATCAAGATCTTTTAGCAGAATCCATTCTGATGCCTGATTGACAATTGCTTGAAAAACCCCGTACACAGGGTTTTTTTCATCTTTGACGCTGATCGGCATTCGATAACGTTCGATGGCCTGCTTCACTCTTTGCTTAAATACTGCACTGCCGTATTCTTCTATCGTGGTCAAATCAGATACGTGGCTGCCGTAGGGGTACTCATCATCAAAAAGCTGGTCGGATCGAACAAGCCCGATGAGAGGGATTTTTGCTGAAATATCTCTGCATGCTGACAAAACCAAATTAGCATCGTAGCGAATATCTACAACAATGCAGTGTATCCCTTGGGTTTCTTTTAGCGTCAGAGAGCGCAGCTGACGGCACGGCAGCTCTTCATCAAGTAGTTGCAATAAATCCTTGTTGGGAACCGGGCTCTCTGTTGAGTAATAGCCTAACTGCCAAGCATTGTTAGTATCGGGTGCGTGCAACGCGAAGACTCCCTCGTGAGTGACGTACGCAGGCCCATAACTGTAACATCAAACACTCGCATCGACGCCTGCCGGCTCAGTCTTAGTTCGCCGGTACCACGCGTGTAGCTCCTTGGTCAATCCGCCGACTGGCATGAACACTATCAATTCGAGCAACGCCTTCAGCGACAAAACGTAATGCGTCGAACGAATTTGCCCCTTGCATGGCGTTCAACGATGCGCCCGTGGCATTTCCTTCGCCCACAAAGCGCACTGTAGACTGACTTCTCAGCCCAATTTCTGTTCTGACATTAGCGTCTAGAACCAATACCTGATCAGGTGCATTAAATGTATCCGTGAGCGTTTCAGTTGCATTCAAAGCGGCTTCGTTTGCAGACTCAGCCGCTTGAAATACATCCCGCGCTTGCATGGCATTGCCCACCAGTTGTCTTTCAAGTGTTGCACTGCGCATGGCAGATATACCCACCAAGGAAAGTAGAGAGATCACCACCAATGCCATCAGCATAGCGATACCACGTTCGTTTTTCATAGTTCTAGCTCCCTTTTCCTGTGCTGCATACGGCGTTTGGCACAGGGTTAAACTGAGGCTTTGTTGATGCCCTTGGTATTAATTGTCAGATGAGACAATTTCGCCCGATTCCCCCTGGTCAGACCAAAACGTTCGGCGTGTACCGTTTGTCAGTCCCACATCCAACTGCTCTGCTCCAAAAAGAACTTGCGGTTCATCTAGCGACTCTTGGGTGATTAACACCAAGGCCTCTGGAGGAATACCGCCGCGCCGCAATACGGTGCTGCGATCTTCTACGGTCAAGCCACCCGTGTTGTTGTCTGGATTGAACAAGTCAAGCACAGGGCCTCCTGTGGCAACATCCAGTACATACGCCCGTCCAGAACCAATTTCTGGCGAGCACAATGAAGACCGTTCAGAGGGCACAAAAGAACTAAAAAATACTATGTCGTTAAATGTGACACTGGTACCTAAGACTTTCTCGCCAGCGCCGGAGAGATCGAGGTACCACCCAAATTCATTGGTTATCGGCAGTGCAGAATCGGATACATTTATCAGATCTGATTCTATGATTGGCGTGGAGCTAGACCCGTCCGCTGATTTTCCATATACCGCTGGAGCTTCGAAAACATCATACTGGCGTATCATATAAAACCGGTCTTGTATGACTTCATCCAGTGGGTTTGCGCGTGCACCTGATCCAATACTCACCGTCAGAAAACGTTCCCCGCCTCTTTCTATTAAGGCAACGTCAGGTTCATTGTAAAAGCGCCTTTGAGCGCTCGATGCTGAATCACTAATATCTGCTATTACACCACCTTGTATCAGCGAACCCACATTACTTTGATGGTTTTGAGTGACGTCAAAACGCCATATCTGACCACCAGAATCAGCTGCATAAATCTGATCAACATACGAATCACGATTGATGTCAATAGCTCGGATGCCGGCATTGAAACCATACTCCATATCACCGAAAAATCGTGTTCCTGAACCTGATCCTAAACCGGACCATATAAGTTCACCGGTAGCGGCTTCAACGATGTACAAGCCGTTCCCCACTTGGTCTGTCGGATGCACACGATTGCTGGTTCCTTCCTGCTCAAGATTGTCCTGTACCGTGTCATAACCACCACCAAGAATAAGTACGTCTTTTTCTGAACCATTAATAAACATTTTTACTGGGGTGAGTCGTGACCAAGATTGCCCTAAATTTTCGAATCCAGGTGTACCATCCTGGCCACCTGCTATCGTCCATGCAAGCTTTGGTCTATCAGGGTCTGTGACATCCAACGCATAGAAATTATTACCACCCCGGCGCATTCCCGCAAAAAGAAAGGCTGTGTCGCCAGCATCAATAGTTAAGTTATCGTTAGCGTCATTGCGCCAAACTGAAATTGGTCCATCGAGACCATAAGGACGGTCAACACTGCCCGTATTGTTATAAAAAACTTCATGGTTTTTTAGCAAATCACCTGGTACAAATGCAAATTGTTCCTCACCTGTATCCGAATCTAGTGCGTGTAAATAACCCTCATTAGTGCCTACAAAAAGCAACGAACGAACAGTGTCACTATTGTTGGGAATCGCATAATTAATGATAACTGGGCGCGAATGCATGGGGTCTCCCATCTGCCTTCTAGCATCAACAACACTGCCATCATTGTCTGAATCAAGTACGTCTACACCGCGGACCCATTTAAGGAGATTTTCCCGCAATTGGGCTTGTTCGGCTCCGGAGGAACCTTGACCGCCTATATTCAATAGTTGATCAGTTATGGCCGCGTTGCCTTCATGAAGCCTCTGTTCGGCAGCGGTTAAATCAACCGGTGAGGTTATTGTTGCACTTGGGTCACCTATCCAGGTATAAACACGTCTGTCACCGATACCACTAATTCCTGTAAGAGCTTGCTGATTGGCAGCTCCACCTGCACCTACAACGCTTCCATCGGCATCGAAATTAAGTGATCCGTCATCGTTTTTTCCTGGCCAGAAGCTACGTGAAGTGTTAGCGAAAAGCCCCGTTTTCTCATCGATCGCGACGTTGCCATCACGATCACGAATCAACACATCTCCCGAACCATCGTCTGCGGTACCAAGGTTGAATCGTTTAATGTTTCCATCCCAATGAGGCGACAATTCAGGTTTGAACAGAGCGAAGTAGATGTCGCTGCGATTAGCCAGCCTGTTGAACTGATTAACAGTGGCAGCAGGTGCGATGAAACTAGCATCGTCCTCAGTAACAGTGGCAGCAATTTCACCAAATACAGCAAGCAAATCATCCGTCGTTTCCGCGGAATAGGCAGTGCCACCACCAGCGGTGGCAACATCCTGCAGAAATTTAGGAGTACCGTCCAAGTTAAATGCGATGGTGTGTGTGGTGATAGTTTGACTAGCATCAAAAACGTCGCTTTGGTCGTTCTCATTCAACCAACGAGCTAGATCAGTTGCACACGCTTCGCTACCCCCTACATCACACTGACTTGCTCCAATCAACGTTCGAATATCTGACTCCGGGGCACCACCGGTTGGGCCGCCATCGGACAACAATACAATGTGATTTGGCTGGCAACTACCTCCAATCGGGGAAATATACGTAGCATCACCTATGATCTGTTCACTAGTACATGCGACGGAATTTAAATCATTATCGGTGCAATCTGGATCACGAACAAGTGTGCCGCCAACGTAAGAATCTGCATGTGATACTCGAAATCTTTGCCGGGTATCGGCTCCGCGATACTTACCAAATTTAACACCTTCACCACGCATGTATAACGCTGCCTCATAGAATGCGCCAACAGTCGGTGTTCCACCCTCAGCAGGTAAACCTTCAACAATATTCTGTATCTTTTCTAATGGTGTTAGGAATGAGGGCTGCGCTGTAGCACAGTCAGCTGCTTCTGTAGCCGTCGATGTATCCTGAGTGATTATAAGTTTCGGCATACGATCTCGTGTAGACCCAGTTTCCCAGCTATATGCTTGACGTCTGTTTGTTCCAGTACGATTGGGGCCTGTAGTCACATTGAAGGTCAGTGCATTACCCAAACACCAATCCGATCGAGACACTACACTCTGCACAAGTTTTGAGATGTCATCAGTTTTATAAGCAATATTTGAAAACCACCTTGACAGGGGCCACGTTACTGTCTCGGAGGCGAAATTACGCGAAGTTAAATTTTCAAATTCTGCGGCAAAAGGCTCAGCGTCTGCAACGTCTTCGATTTCAATGACTAAAGTTGAATTGATACTTATGTTTGATCTTGAAACAAACTCTAATCGGGCGTCAACAATTGTGGCGCCTCGAGCAATATTAATATCCGCGAACCGCAAACCTATAGGGTTAGTACTCCCTTGATGTTGGCCAAAAAGCAGTGTATTCGTGTTCAATCTTACTAACCTACTTGAGCTGTTGCGCTGATCAACGTCTCCAGACCTCCCATCGACACGATAGAGCTCTTCGCTCGTCGTATCACAACCCTCGTCTGGACAAACTGCTTCTCGCAAATCAGTTATGGGAAACAACACCGGGCCACCAGCGTCAAGCCCGTTATATTGCATCAAGCCGATATTAAAATTGGCATCTGATTCCAAAATTTGCATCACCGCATTTTGCAACCGTGTGAGGCGCGGTATCGAGCCACCGTCTAGATCTCGCATGGAGAATGAAGTATCAAGCACCAACAACACGTTAGGTCGCCTGTCCCCATCCTCAGGGGCTTGTCCAAAAAAAACATCAGTATCGTCTGCCGCAGCAATGCCTGTACTAAGCGTCAAAACGCACAGTAAAAACGCGTTAAAAAAAGCGCCGCATCCACTTTGGCTGTTTTTTATAGAGAAATTTCTATCGAAGAGCATGACCATTTCCTTATTTATCTATGAATAACCCGCTAAGTTCACAAGTACAACGTGTGACCAATACACACACCATGGAAATTAAAGAAAAAAATGTGCCGTATTCGTTGAAATACAGCACTCGTGGTTTTAAGAACGTGATTTTCACCTTACTGCGCTCGCCTATTACGCACGCTTACCGTGGTATTAAATGCAAGCCTCAGGCGTTTGTCATCCGAATAAAAACCGGCCGTACTATCGTTCGAAGAACGGGACAAGGATTCACCAACAAGTTGATAAGAGCTAGGATCAACATCGTCAAGCAATGGATCATAGGAGGACATTAATAGGCCTATGCGCACGCTACGAATCCTTGATGGATCATAGGCTGAGTTATCAGCGCTGACGTAACGCAGCTCTCCGTTATCACCACCAATGCCAAACAGAACTCGCATGTTCTCCACACCTTCAACTAACATCACGGGGGGATTATCAGATTCATCAAAGGGCATGGTTTGTTGATATAAAGCGAATAAAGAAGATCCATCAGGTTTATCTTCACCCGTGGCTGCTACAAAATAAATACTGGTTGTGAATGGCATAACCCGAGTCTGAGCAATGTTCACGTCAAGCCCATAAGTTCTTTGAAAACTGGCCCGTGTATTAGCGCTAGCATCATGACCAATAGTCATACCACCCGCTAATGAAGTGGACACCTGTGTTGCGGTAAATATTTCTCCGGCCTCACAGGAAGACACCAACACAAGATCTCCAACGCCAACGCTAATCGCACGTTCTAGTTCTAGTGGTCCTTCAGCATTCTGTTTGCCTCCAAGTACCTGAGGGCCAGAGAGCCCGCTATCTGGAGTTTGCGCAAATTGAACAGCCAGCGTGTGCGTACCTGCACGTGGAGTAATAGATGTGGGCGGTACAAATTGATTCCCTGATGTGCCAAGCTGCGGCGCAGGTGACCAGCTCATGTTGTTCTGTATTACCGCGCCACTGATAGCAGTCGCCGCAAGATCAAGACTGGGAGAATCGCTAGCGATGATGTCCACTGTGCCCCCATTCAGATCCAAACATCCCTGGTAGCCAGCCATACGTACGTCGTCGGACATAGCGTTCAGTGCAAAACGCATACTCTCTTGCATGTTAGCCAGTTCAACATTCAAGGCTGCTGATCTTTGGTTGCCAGAGAAGATCGTGAACATACCGCCAATCAGCGTTATGCCAATCACCATACTAACCAAAAGCTCGACAAGCGAAAAACCAGTGGATGTCAAACGCCCGTACGACATATTTTTAGTCTGTGGCATTTTATTGCTCTGTAATGAGATCAAGACGCAAACTGCCTACGCCAGCAGTATCTTCATTATTTTCATCAGCCCATTGCAAAACGACTGAATGTTGGCCATTAGCCAATCGCCGAACAGTGCCATTAGCCGTCAATGTTGATGAACTGGGAAGTGAGGGGGTAAAGCTACTGTCGTTTGTACCGGATACCAAATTACGCGACCAATCGAACAAATCTTGTTGCGCGATTTCTGCGGGAGTACAAAACCTGCTGTCACACTGTGGGTCGGAGGTAGCACCGCTGGTTGAAAGATTGTCATAAGCACCGTCCCTGACGCCATCCACATTGGCTCTCATACGGGCGATTATGTCGCCAGCCATAAAATAGGCCTGCGATTCAAAATAGGCACCCTGGCTATTTTGCATAGCGTGTACTTGCATTCGAGCGGCAGCCAAAAAGCCAACAGCTAAAATAAAAACCGCCACTAGAATTTCTATCAGGCCTACACCACCTTGCCTTGTTTTTAGTTTACCTACGTACATGGCAAGGCACGCCCAAATATATCTTTCACGCTGTTGTCAGTTACAGAGTGTGGGCGGCGAGCCGAACGAATACTGCCGGAGATTGAAATGTGCAGAGCATTGGCGTGTGTATTTCCACGGCTATCGCACGCATAGAACGTACCGTTCTTCCAGTTAGCACGCCCATCTGGCTCATAGCGGACATAGCTCGGCGTATATTCACCCGACGCGGTGCGGTTAGTCGATGCAATCGCACTGAGCGTAATGTTCTTATTGTGAGCTGGGACAATACGTAGGATTTCGTCCGTAGGACTCACCACTGCCGTGCTTTCTCCTCGTGAATAGTCGCCATCTCGAAACACAAGCACCCCGTTGTTCCAATCCGTTCCACATTGAGAGTCAGTGGCGCGTGCACACACAGTAATTGCATCGCCAGATTTGGCAGATTCAGACCGCGCGGATGCAGTGCTCAGAGATAGTGGACCGATGACGCTTTGGAGGGCTTGGTTGTCTATCACAGACTTGAAGCTGGGCACCGCAAAACTGAGCAATAGCGCACCAATCGCAAGGGTGACTAGCAATTCCAGAATTGTAAAACCATCATCATGATATAAGCGCATGGAGGAAACATCGGCACCCTGCTGCTAACATTTAGGCGCTATTGCGAGTACGAATCCCAAATAGCGCCATTTTAAAAAAAAACAGCTAAGAAGTGACATTAAGGGGGCACATTGACACCCTGGCACGGCTGATGTCCTCAATGGCGATACAATGAGCCAAAAACCCCTCTCTGCACTGCCAGTTTCTTCTGAAACAGTGCTTCCACCAAGCCCAAGACTCCCCATTTAATGAGTCAATGCCACGATGTCTGATTTCGCCATGCTGGTCGTCTTATGCGCCGCGCTCTTGCACGCTATTTGGAACGCTATGGTAAAAGGAGGAGATGACAACCTGTTGAATATGGTGGCTATCGTAATGGGCCACGTGGTACCTGCAGTTACCGTGTTGTGGTTTGTTCCACCGCCGTCAGTACAAAGCTTGCCGTGGTTGGCTGGTGGAATAATGCTCCATGTGGGTTATCAGCTGTTTCTGGTACGCGCCTATGAGATGGGTGACTTGACACAGGTGTATCCCATTGCTCGAGGAATAGCGCCTCTAATCGTCACGTTCATTTCTGTACTATTTTTAGGGCTAGCGTTAGCAAACAGCGAGCTTATTGCCATTGTGCTTATTGCGGCTGGCATCGCCAGCATCTGTCTTGTTAAAGGACATAACGGCTCGTTGAATATGATGGCCACTTTATTGGCATTAACAACAGGACTTTTTATTGCCAGCTACTCACTAGTCGATGGTACAGGCGCGCGTTTGGCTGGATCTGTTTTAGGGTTTTATGCCTGGCAAGCGATCGGTAACGCCGTTGTTATGCTTTTTATCGCCCCCTTGCTCAGGCCCAACATACTGAACACTGTTTGGCGCTCAAGTAAAAAAATTGCATTACTGGGTGGAAGTGCATCTTTCTGCGCATACGCGCTGGTGATCTGGGCGTTTACTCAGGCGCCCATTGCCTTAGTGACTGCACTGCGAGAAGTGAGTATTGTTTTTGCTTTGCTGATAGGCGCATTCTGTTTTAAGGAAAGAATGAGTTTACTTAAGGTGTTCTCTACATTTATTACTTTGGTGGGGGTGGCTTTGCTTCGGTTTGGGCGATAGCGCTTAACGACGCAATGCTCCCTCTCCCAAACTCAATAAGCCGCCAGCAAAGTAGCATTACCACCAGCCGCAGTCGTGTCAACACACACATGGCGCTCCAGCACACATCGCTCTTTAACTTCTGCCAGTGTAGTAATTAGCGGTAAAATAGCACCATCACTTTTAGCCAGTGCAGCTCGATAAGCCTTTTGGCGTTCGTCACTGCCCCCGTAAATAACAGCATCGATTCCAGTTATTTCAACAAGCTGCACCGGTGAGAGTACGCCGCTCAATGGCTCTTGTATTCCAGTTGCCATGGCAATGGCAACACACCCTAAGGCACCTGCCTCTTCGGCTTGCTTGTTTGCCATTGCAGCACCAGGCCCAAGGCAAAGCACAACACCTTTGGCATAAAGCCGTAACGTGTTGGATTCACCGGTTGGTCCAGGGAGCTCAATTGTCTCTAGCACACTAGATGTGCGACTAGAGCTATCAATAAGCTGCTGCAGCTTGCCTGAATCCACAGCGTTATCCAGCGAGTCATCACCTTCTCTTTGCACGTCATATTGCTGGAACCGCTTTAAATAATGTGTACCACCAGCTTTAGGGCCTGTGCCTGACAAGCCTTCGCCACCAAACGGTTGCGAGCCCACTACCGCACCAATCTGGTTTCTGTTGATGTACATATTGCCTACGTGCATTGTCTTAACGATATGCTCAACCCGGCTTTCTATGCGGGTATGCAATCCAAAGGTCAGGCCATACCCGGTAGAGTTTATGTTGTGTAGCAAATCGTCTAGCTCAGTTGATTTGTAAGTGACTAAATGCAATACAGGTCCAAAAACCTCACTAGTGACATCACTGAAATTATCTACCTCAATAACTGTGGGCGCGATGAAGTGGCCGCTGCGTTGTAGCTCTGAGCTCACCTCATTCTGCTTAGCCACTCTGCCACGCTTACGGGCATCTTCTATATAGGAAGAGATTTTCTCATAAGCGGCACTGTTGATTATTGGACCAACGTCAGTATCGAGTTGCCACGGTTTGCCCACTTTCAGTTCATCCATAGCACCAAATAGCATCGTCTTGAATTGCTCAGCGATATCTTCCTGCACGCACAAAATTCTTAATGCCGAACAACGTTGACCAGCCGATTGAAATGCAGAGGCCACAACGTCTTTCAAAGCTTGTTCAGGCAGTGCAGTACTGTCAACTACCATGGCATTGAGGCCGCCGGTCTCAGCAATCAACGGTGCGCTCGCATCAAGTACCTCGGCCATAGTGCGATTGATTTGTTGTGCAACCGCTGTTGAACCGGTGAAGCACACACCATGAATACGCGCATCGGATGTTATCGCTCTACCTACATCGGCACCCAGACCCGGCAGCAATTGCAATACTTCGTGTGGCACGCCAGCTTCGTACAAGATCTCTACAGCTCTAACGGCTACGATAACTGTAGACTCTGCCGGCTTACACACCACAGCGTTGCCAGCGGCGAGTGCCGCAGACACCTGCCCTAGAAAAATGGCTAACGGAAAATTCCAAGGTGAGATACAAGCAAACACACCGCGTGCTTGAGGATCTTCCACTATTGCACGCTGCCCGTAGTAGCGCATGAAATCAACAGCCTCACGAAGCTCAGCGATAGCATCCAGCGCACTCTTGCCAGCCTCTCGAGTAAGAAGAGCAAACAACTCTCCATGGCTCTCTTCTAGGCGAAACGATGCTTTCGTTAATATATCAGCACGTTGAGCTGCAGTGCTGTCTTGCCAAGGCGTTGCTGCTTGCAATGCGTGTTCTATGGTTGCGGCATCAGAGAAGACCACGCTGCCTACCACATCAGCTTTGTCAGCAGGATTGATGACAGCTACTGGCTGGTTTACCGAATCGGGGCCTGCACCTGCGACTAATGAACCTACATGCCATTGTGTCTCTATAAACGGCAGGCGCGCGTTTTCATAACGCTGCATGTCAGTCACATTGGTGGTATCCAGCCCCCAGGAATTGCGGCGTTTGTCGCCAAAGAGCTCGTGGGGCATCATGATGGGCGATGGTTTTGCAGAATCCCGGTTGCTCAGCATGAGTGCAAACGGATCAGCTGCAATAGCTTCTGCCGGATAATCGGGATCACTTAGTTGATTAACAAAGGAGCTGTTAGCCCCGTTTTCCAATAAACGCCGCACCAGATAAGCCAGTAGCTGCCGATGCGAACCAACCGGTGCATAGATTCGGCATTGCGTGCCATGCTGCGCTTTAACCACATCATGAAGTGCCTCTCCCATGCCATGCAAACGTTGGAATTCATACTCACGCGGCGCAAGCTTGAATTCGGCAGCAAGCTCCAGAATACCAGCAACTGTGTGAGCATTATGTGTCGCAAACTGGGAGTAAATACGATCGTTCATTCCAAGCATCTGACGCGAACCACAGATATAGGCAACATCGGTGGCAGCCTTGTCGGTAAATACTGGAAAATCATCAGCACCTAGATACTGCGCTTCCTTGATCTCTGTGTCCCAATAAGCACCCTTTACCAGGCGTACCATGATTTTGCGATCAAGCTTTGTACTCAAAGCGTATAACCAGTCAAGCACGGCTGAACATCGCCGACCATAGGCTTGCACCACAACACCAAAGCCATTCCAACCCTCAAGCTCAGGATCACTCAGTACTGCATCGATGACATCGAGTGATATGTCCAGACGATTGGCCTCTTCGGCATCGATATTGAAGCCCATGTTCGCTTTTGCTGCCAATCGGGCAAGAGCACTCACGCGCGGCACTAATTCAAGCAAGACACGTTCATGGTTCATGAATTCATAACGCGGATGCAGCGCCGACAATTTCACGGAAATACCCGGGTTGTCGCGCACATCATCGAAAGTGCTACGCACACTTAATGTTTCGATAGCATGGGTGTAGGCTGCAAGGTAGATGTCGGCGTCATCTGCGGTGAGTGCAGCCTCGCCCAACATGTCGTAAGAATAGCGATACCCTTCTTGATGCAGCTTCATGCCTTTGGACAAAGCCTCGTCTACTGTTTCTCCAAGCACAAACTGCTTACCTAGTTCAGTCATTGCCTGAAGAACTGCGCGACGAATAACAGGCTCGCCAAGCCGTTTAACGGACGAGCGAATGCCGGTGCTGACGTCATCAGATTGAGGCACATTAAGTACAGAGCGTGTTAAGACCAGCGCGCGTGTAGAAAAGTTAACCAAGGCTGATTCGGATTTACCCAAATGTTCAACCCATTGCCCTCCACCAATTTTGTCTTCAATGAGAGCACTGACTGTGGCCTGATCTGGCACTCTCAGTAGAGCTTCTGCCATTGTCATCAAGCACAGCCCTTCGTGAGTGGATAGTCCATACTCCCCCAGAAACAGCTCCATAAGACCTGTTTCACCCGATTGTCTTATGCGGGTTATCATGTCTACAGCGCTGTCTGTCATGTTCTTGCGCTGGCGATCACTTATTGGCTGCGCCTGCATTAGATTGTCAAGCAGGGTCGCTTGCTCAGCGTGATAAAGCTGGCGAATTGTCGTTCTACATGATTCAAGTTCAGTCATGGCGTCACTACTCTGCTGTTCGGTACAAAAACCGTAGTCTGACATGAAGTAGTTAAGGCCAACACCAATATTCAGGTTATTTTCACTAAATACGGCGTCGAAAAAATACTGTGAACACCGTTCAAGCAAACACGCTAGAACACCTCATTGAGGGTGAAGTAGATTTCTCTGATGCAGGGATCGCTTTGTACACCAGCGACGCCTCAAACTACAGGCAAGTGCCACTTGGGGTTGCCTACCCACGCACCATTGACGACATAGTGGCCATTGTTGCCAAATGCCATGAAAACGACGTCGCCATTCTAATGCGCGGTGCCGGAACATCGCAAAATGGACAGTGCGTTAACGCGGCTCTGGTCATTGATTGCTCTCGACACCTCAACCAGGTTCTCGATCTGAATGCAATCACCCGTATTGCCACCATTGAGCCGGGCATTGTATGTGACAGCCTTAAATCCATTGCCGAGCAACAGGCGCTCACCTTCGGACCCGATCCTGCCACCCACAGTCGCTGCACGCTGGGTGGCATGATCGGCAATAACAGTTGTGGTCCGCGCTCCATGTTGGCAGGCAAAACCGTAGAGAATATTGAAGCCCTGGAGGTGTTGACAAGCGATGGTGCCCGTTTCTGGGTGGGCCCCACACCAGAGAACGAACTAAAAGCCATTTTGTCGACAGACTCCAGACAAGCACAAATTTACGCAGAGCTGCTCGCTATACGCGATGAATACGCCGACGACATTAGGCAACACTTTCCCGATATAAAACGTCGTGTTTCCGGTTATAACCTTGATCAATTGCTGCCTGAAAATGGTTTTAATATCGCAAGAGCTCTGGTGGGTTCAGAGGGCACTTGCGTATCGGTACTTCAAGCTCAAGTTCGTCTCATTGAGAAACCAACGGTAACTCAACTCGTGGTTTTAGGCTTTGACGATATTTTTTTAGCGGGTGACGCTGTTGTTGACATCATGCCCCACTCGCCAATAGCCATGGAAGGTTTGGATTGGGGCATTGTAGGTGGCCTTAACGACAGAAATCTCAAAGGCCGCGAGGTGGCGCTATTACCCAAAGGCCGTGCGTGGATGCTGGTTGAACTGGCAGATAGCGATACCGACACTTTGCAGCCAAGAGTGGATGCGTTCGTGGATTCCATGCGATCCAACAATAAGATACGCGCAGCCAAAGCCATCAATAAAAAAGCTGATGAAACTGCCATTTGGAGCATTCGTGAGCAAGGTGCATCAGCCACGGCAATGAGTCTTGATCCTGAGGGTATTGATCCTATCGTTGGCTGGGAAGATACCGCTGTAGACCCTCTTCAACTGGGTGATTATCTGCGTGATTTCAAAGCATTGGTCGATCGCTACGGTTACACCACTTCACTCTATGGGCACTTTGGCGATGGCTGTATCCACGCGCGCATTACCTTCGATACGCGCTCAGATGAGGGTGTTACACATTGGCGAAAATTCAGCAACGAAATTGCGCATCTGGTTGTGCGCTATGGCGGCTCGTTATCGGGTGAACACGGCGACGGTCAAGCCAAGGCTGAGTTTCTGCCCATCATGTTTGGCGATAGGCTAATGCAAGCTTTCAGGCGCTTTAAGGCGGCGTGGGATCCGGCAGGTCTGATGAACCCGGGCAAGCTTATTGATGCCTATCGTATGGAAGAAAATCTGCGGTTCGGGCCAGGTTATACAACGCCACAAGTCACTACAAAGTTGCATTTTGCGGAAGACCCTCAGGGCTTTGGTCGATCAACCGAGCGTTGTATTGGCATGGGTAAGTGCCGAGCTAACACGGGCGCCATGTGCCCAAGCTTTCAAGCAACCGGTGAAGAGAAGTACTCTACGCGAGGCAGAGCTCATTTATTACACGAGCTGGTGCGTGGCGATGTGTTGAAACGCGGCTGGGAGGATACCGATGTGGCTGACTCTATGGAGCACTGCTTGTCGTGTAAAGCCTGTAAAAGCGAATGCCCCACACAAGTGGATATCGCAAGCTATAAAGCTGAGTTCATGCAACAACACTACGATAAAAGAAAACGGCCTTTACACCATCAGCTGATCAATCGAATCGGTCAATGGTTGCCTTACTTGGCTAAGGCTCCACGCACCGCTAATGCGCTGCAACGAGGAGTAACAGGCACTGTGCTCAAACGGCTAGTAGGCATTGATAACGATAAAGCTCTACCCGCACTAGCTGTGCAGGGCTTTACCCAATGGGCCAGTAAAACGAGCAACTATCAAGATAAAAATTTCTATTGGTTTGGCAATCCAGAAGCACCCGCTGTTGTACTGTGGAGTGATTCAGTAAACACGCACTATCGCCCTGCTATTGCTCAGAGTGCAGTGCAGGTTTTGCTCAAGACGGGTTGGCGTGTAGCTGTAGCACGAGAACACTTCTGCTGTGGCAGACCACTTTATGAAGTGGGCCTTCTGGATCAGGCAGCTCGGCAGTTACAATCAATTATTGACGGCTTTTACGCCGTATTGCCTCAGCATTCGAACGTGCTTGTGCTTGAGCCTTCGTGTTTATCTGTGTTCAAGGATGAACTGCTACGCCTGTTCCCTGGCGATACAATGGCTGATGACTTGAGCCAACGATGCCAATCGGTCAGTGCCTTTCTGATCGATCAACAGATTACGCCGCAAAAGAGACTTGGACAGGCTGTCGTTCATCTGCATTGCCATGATAAGTCATTGGGCTTAGCAGACAGTGACAGGCAACTGATGAAGGCCTGTTTCGATACAGTTCATGAGGTAGAGAGCGGTTGCTGCGGTATGGCTGGCAGCTATGGCATGAGACAAAAAACACGCCACATCGGCCAGTTTTTGTTCAATCGTGCACTAGGCCCATTTATTGAGACAGCTAATCAACACGTGGTTATTGTTGCCAATGGCTTTAGCTGCCAGACGCAAATTCGTGATAACTCTCAGCGTCGAGTACTACACCCTATTGAAGTTCTAGCAGCCTGCCTTTAAAGTAAAAGACAGGCCACATCCACCACCAAAATAACTAGTATTTAGAAACGTTGCGAGTTAGCACGTGACCAGTCATCCCGCCAATCTTCAGGAATCGTGCTCTCGTCTAGCAGGCAATCTGCAGTGATCTGCGGATAAAGTTGGGCATAGGTTTTAATATCTGTACCCTGGATGCGACGATTGATGTGCCATGGTTCTAGCTCTTCAAGTGATTCCATACCAGCAACGCCAATAAGCTCCATTAAGTTATGCACGGTACCCTTGTGAAAACTGGCAACACGTGTGGCCTTATCGGATACGACCAAGGCTTTAGCACGTACCGGATTGGTGGTGGCGATACCAGTCGGACAATGATCGGTGTTGCAACTTCGGGCTTGTATACACCCTAGCGCCATCATCATTCCACGTGCCGAGTTGGCAGCATCTGCACCTAACGCGATCATTCGTAATATGTGAAACGCTGAAAGCATCTTACCTGAAGCAATTAGTCGAGTTTTGTCTCTGAGCCCAATGCCAATGAGAGCTTGATTGACAAACACCAAGCCATCCCGGAGTGGCGTACCCACAGAATTGGTCATCTCTGTGGGCGCTGCACCTGTACCACCCTCTCCACCATCAACAGTGATGAAGTCGGGCATCATGCCGGTTTCCAACATGGCCTTGCAAATACCCAGAAACTGATCGCGTCGACCAATGCACAATTTGAAGCCCACTGGTTTACCACCTGACAATTCACGCAACTTGGTAACAAATTCCAGTAAGCCCTGTGGTGTTGAGAACGCTGTGTGCCCCGCTGGTGAGACCACATCTTTACCCATAGGTACACCACGTATTTCAGCAATTTCTGCAGTTAGCTTAGCAGCTGGCAAAATGCCTCCATGGCCAGGTTTAGCCCCTTGCGAGAGCTTAATCTCAATCATTTTTACTGATTCTTTTGCAGCGTTGGTAGCAAAGAGTTTTTCGTTGAAATTACCTTCCTCATTACGGCAACCAAAATACCCTGTACCAATTTGCCAAACGATGTCGCCTTGTGCTTCTAGGTGATAAGGACTCAAGCTGCCCTCACCCGTGTTGTGCGAAAATCCACCCAATTTGGCGCCCTTATTTAATGCACGTATGGCACTGTTGCTCAATGCACCGTAGCTCATTGCAGAGATGTTAAACACTGAACCCAAGTAAGGCTTAGCACAACGGTCTTCACCAAACAACACTCGAGGGTCTGTTGTACTCGGATGCACAGGGGCCATTGAATGGTTTATCCATTCGTACCCTGGGCGATTGACATCAAAAATAGTTCCAAACGGACGTGTATCACGAGCGCCTTTTGCTCTCTGATATACCAGTGAACGGAATTCTCTAGCAATAGGCTTACCGCTGGTATCGGATTCAACAAAATACTGTTGAATTTCAGGTCGGACAGCCTCGAACATATACCGAAAGCGCCCGATGACGGGATACAGGCGTCTGATGGTTTGTTTGGTCTGTAACAAGTCTTGAACACCTATTAGCGCTATAGGCACCAACAAGACAAACAACCACGCTATAGGCGGCCACAATAAGCTAAGCAGAAGTACCACTAGTGGCACTACAACAACCAAAATCTGAAAGTAATAACGGACTGTCATGAATGAACCTCGCGTGGTGGCATCGCTAAATGATGTTCGATGCCTTGAATTTGATCGGCAGAATGATGGCTGATGTATAACACAGTAGTCGAGGGTCCAGAACAAATTTTCTCGATTAATGCAAGTACTAGCTGCCTGTTCATATCATCAAGACCCAACGCTGGTTCATCTAGGATTAGCAAGGGTGGGTGCTTGACCATAGCTCTAGCAATCAGCAAAAGGCGTTGATCACCGTGAGACAAGGAATTATACGGTTGATCAGCACGTCCTTGCATATTTAGGAGCGTTAGCCACTGGTTAGCAATGTTACATTGAGCTTCAGAATGCTTACTGTATAGCCCTATGCTATCGAAGAATCCGGAGATGATTACGTTGCGAACACTGGCACTCACGCGATACTCCCACTGCAAGGCAGTAGACACATAACCAATGTATTGCTTGATTTGCCAGATACTTTCGCCCTGACCACGCTGAAAACCGAAAACCTTAATATCATTGATGTAACACTGAGGATGGTCGCCAGTAACCAGTGACAGCAAACCAGTTTTTCCACTGCCATTGGGTCCGGTTAGTTGCCAATGCTCGCCGGCGTTAATCGTCCAGGATAAATCACTAAAGATAACGTCATCAACATATTTGATGCTGACTTTATTCAATTGTACCAGCGGCTCTTCAGGATTAAGCGCGGGCAATTTAAAAGCGGGATCTGCGGGTGGAATCTGCACATCAGGGGTTTTAAGATGCAGCAGACGATACAACTCCTCGTAGGCCGCCTCGTCACGACGCTCTACAACCGACTCCAAGCTACCGTTGTCGATGTAGGCAATATGCGACACAAACTCCGGGCACTCATCAAACCGATTTAACACCAACACCATGGGCGTTGATGAGGATAAGGCCTGAAGATGTTCGGTCAACAGGTGCTGCATGCGAGCGTCGAGCCCATCGAAAGGCTCGTCGAGCACGAGTAAATCTGGCTGACTCGCCAACGCACGAATCAGCATGACCTTCCGCGTCTCACCCGTTGAAAGCTTACGGAATGAGCGATTTAATAGCCCTTGCAAGCCAAATTTATCAACAAGCTCACCCGCCAGCGTTGAATCGGTGCAAACGGCCTCTAAGATTTCGGCTACCGGCGTACCTTCAGAGATGACATCCATGATGTCAGCATCATCCTTGCGCAGCTCAGCGGCAATAAGTGCCTGTTGCGCCTCATAAGACACAACAGCCACGCGCTTTGGTAAACCCGAGATGCTGCCACCAATAACCTTGCCCGCACCACTCAATACAGCGGCAAGTGCAGATTTACCAGAGCCGTTGGTTCCAGTGAGCATCCATTGCTGTCCAGCCTCAATTTTCCAGCTAATATCGTTTAACTGAAAGCGCTCGTCAAAATCGACGCACAGGTGGTCGAGCGTTATGAAGCTCACAATAAAAGACTCACTTTTTTAATGGCTAACCGATAGTGGTTATCCGATAGTGGCAATCGTTTAGCAGTGATCGGTCGGTGGTGACCGATCACTGCCACTCAGATGGTCAGATAATGCGCTTCATGTCTGCCATGAAACCGCGCAACTCAGCGCCGATAGCTTCTACCGGATGTGATCGGATGCTGTGGTTTACCTCAATCAAACGCGCGTTATCAACCCCGTCGTCATCAAGCTCCAAACCACGACCGATAACATCAGTGCTCACTGTTGTCATGAAATCTTTCAGAAGCGGTACGCAAGCGTGGTTGTATAGGTAACAGCCGTACTCTGCCGTGTCAGAGATAGTGGCATTCATCTCGTACAATTTTTTGCGAGCAATTGTGTTGGCAATAAGCGGTGTTTCATGCAATGACTCATAGTAGGC
>JALZWO010000199.1 GCA_023300375.1 Granulosicoccus sp.
GCACGCTGCGGATCAATACCGCTGCCGGACGACTGCAAGGTGGTCAATATTTCACCTTCCACTTGATAGACGGTAACGGTCTGCGACGTGTCCGCTACCGGTGTGCCAAGCCCGGTGCGAGCGATGAATTCGCTCGCCGTATTGGCATGTAGTCCAGCCGAATTGTAGGTCGTGGCCTCAGTACCGGTGACCGCTGATGCAGCGGACGCCATACCACCACCCAACGAATGTCCGGTTAGTTCAAACTCACCTTTTGTGAAACGATTGACTTCGACCGCCAGTGACATAGCACGGTCATAGTAGTCGGTACGATTGCCGGTAGCCTGCCCAAAGTTGTTCGACCAGTCTTCCCCTGAGGTTGCAGTAGTTCCCTTGAAAGTCAGCACCGGTTGTGCATCGGGGCCGTGGATGGCTGGGTCTGGAATATAGAGCTCGGCGCGAAAGCCCGATGCGTCCGGTGCCAAAGCATCCGGCTTGATACCGTAGATCGCAAGCGTAGCGGGATCTTCACTGGCGCGCGCCCATCCCACCGGCGCAGACAGGTGCACGCCCTTGCCTTCCCAGTGATAAACATCCGCAGACAGCTTGGCCATTTGCGCGCCGTGATAGCGTGTTTGCAGCTCGTCCGCCAGCGCCGTGGCTTCGGGTGTACCCACCGCACGCAAATCGTCAATACGGGTTCTCTGCTGTGCCAGCTCCGCACGCGTCGCTGCAACCTCAGCTGCCGACGGTGGTATCGATGGCACGATGCTCTTTTCAAGATTACCGCCACCACTTATCACTGCAGCATCCTTATCCTTCGTCGCCAGCGTGTCGATGCCTGTGTTCACTTCAGACAACACCCGGACGCGTGTTTCTATGCTGCCAGTGGTTTCTGCTACTTTCTGCAGTTGCACCAGAGCATCTGCTCGGTACTCGGTGCTGGTAAAACCCACTGCCGGATCGTTCGTCGTCGCACCCAGACCACCTTGCACCAAGGTCGTTAACTGGTCGTTGTCGAGCGCCGCGATAGCCCGATCAAACGACGGTGCCTCACCGGTCATTGACCCCAACACAGCGAGCGCCGAGTCGGTGTAAACACTGCTCTGGCGAGTTACAGTCACAGCGCCAAAGAAACCATTGTCAGTTTGCTCACCGGCCACAATCAAACCCCGACCCGCCATCGCCTCAACAAAGCCAGCTTTGGTGTCTGGTGTTGCGTAATCGGCGATAGCTTGACCAATAGCGGTCACATCATCGTTGTTGTTGCCGAGCGCCGAGCCACCAAAGGCTTCGCTCAAGCGCGCAAGCTGGGCTCCATCAAGCGCCTGCGCTATGTTCTTGAAAACATCTTGCTTCTGGGTATCGGACAGTCCTGTCAGATCCCCAGGACTTAAATGACTCGGCGCGGCCGGCGTCAAGCTCGCGGCTATGGGTTGTAGTAGCCCCATCAATGGCCCCTGTTGAGGCGCTACCGTCTCTGCTCGCCATTGATCGAGAGGCGTTGCGCTTGTTGTGAGCAATTCAAGGTTTGTAGGATTATTCAATAAACGTTCAAGCGATGTGGTGGGTGACAAGAGCCCCTCATCATCGGTTGGTGGATTACCGTTCGTGGCTAAGCCTTCCTGTTGGTGCTGATTCCGCCCGCGTGTGGCGGTATTGTTCTGCAGTACGTTATTGGGAAGCATCAAAAAGCACTCTATTGACCGATAGCTCATGATGACAATCAATCTGCGACAGGTCTACTAGGAAACTTCCTAGTTCTTGCTTGAATTTTGCGTAAGGCATCACACTAACACCCACAAAAGCGCGCATAGTAAAGATGATATCTCTCTCAAATTGCTTGCAAATATCGGCAGCGGAACTATCCAGAATAATCGCTTGCTCGAGTTAGGTGGTTTACTTGGAGGTGTTTTGTGCTAATTAACCCTGCAATCATAGATGCTGAGTCAGGTACCCTGCACCGAGAAACACTGTGGCCCTCTGACAAACTCCTCTGGACTGTCGCTTGAAAAAATCGGTGTGGATGACTACAACTCACCTTTGAAAGTATTCGCCAAAGAGCTTCTCTTTATGCCCAAATTCTCACTTTGTATACTGAGCGTCACCGATGGCCAGCTTGCCTTTTTTTGTCAGATAAATTGGCAACTCAGCAACTCCACCATCCCTCATGCTCAGTTCAATAGTGTTGCCTTTAACAAGGTATGTTCCTGTGCTTTTATCGCTATTGCTGCCGTTGGCATAAGAGGCCAATATTCCGGTGTCAAAACTACGGTTTGATTGCGATCCATCAGTAGACAGGTACTGGCCATCCTCGCGAAAAATATACTGACGATCTCTAATCGATGTATTACACATACCCACTATGCAAGCCGACACACCGGATGAGCGTACCTCTTGCGTCTTCCAACTTCCCACTACCATTGCAGGATCTACAGTCGTCATAGCTTCTAATTGCACTGTTTCTGATTCCACTGTTTCAATGCTACGCAGTGAACCGTCTTTATTGATACGAACTTTTGCCTCATCCATGTCTCCCCACGGCGTCAATATCGACAGGGTTGTGCCATCGAACTGGTACTGTTTACATAGAGGGAGTCCGTTGGGCAAAGTCAGACTACAGTCGGTGCCGCCGGGCAATGGAGTACCGGCGTATACGTAACCGCGGGAATCAAATTCTATGTAGTCTGCCCTATCGCTTCGAGTCTCATAGGTCAGATAACTATTATCAATAAAATATATTCCTTCTATCGAACGTTTGGGCGCCGTAGGTTCTGGTGCGTTTAATTTCCCATACCGTTTATAAGGCTTTGGTACTGATTTTTTCGTGCATTGGGCGCTAACTTTTACCGATGAGGTTCCAGTACCGTTCAGAAATACCTGAGAATCAGTCTTTTTGAACTCAAGCATTTGCAGACCGCTAATCGGGTCTTCGGAATAGTTAGCTTCTGAGGACTGTAGTGGGCCCGTTTTGAAATAAATTTCACTTGAGTTCGATGAAAAAACTTTACCGTATTGATAGGTGCCTGTTTTCCCCTGCGCACGGTATCGCTCACCATCAACCAATTCGATAGTAGATTGAATAGTAGATGTGGCCGTAATGCAGCTGAACTCGCCTGGCTCTGGCGTGTTTAGCATGACTTGGTGCAAAATCGCTTCCTGTGCAGCACCGTCTTGGTAGCACCCGCTCAATCGACTTCGGCGCACAGGGCTAGTCAGGATTTGACCGTACTCGTTAAATTCGATGTCAAATATTAGAAACGGGGAGTCACCATCGCCGATGTAAACCCGCCCTTCTTCATCGCTTTCTCTAAGGGCTCCTTTCATCGGATCACGATCGCCGAAGATGACAGTTACGTAGTCGCCGTCTACGATAAAGGTTCCGAGGGGATCATCAGCGTTGTTAAGAGTATTATCGTAGCAGGTGAAGGTTGCCGGTATCACCGCCAGGTTTGGGTTTAGACCACTAGCAACTGCATTGAGAGTTGCCGTAGTATCCGTTTGGGACACTACGCTAGAACCTTGCTGGGAACCAGTGTCCGCAACCCGCTTGTCAGGTAATTCTTCAGTAATAGAAGCTAAACGATTGTTCTCAGCATCAGAAAGATCTGAACCATCCGGCTCCACTGATGAGTCGGGGGCCGTGCTTGCAGATGCAGAACTGCGCTCTGCCTCTTGATTTCCTGAGGTTATGACCGCCACTCCGGCCTCTGAACCTGACCCTTGTGGCTCTTGCCTGCACACTTTTTCGCCAAACTTGGCACCTTTTACTAAGTCGAACAATCCACCATCTTTGACATCAATGCTAATCAGCCGTGCATGACCTGGTTGACCTGGGCATCCATACAATACCGCAACACCTTCTTGGCCATCAAATGTTGCCTTACGATTAACCGAAAAGGTGCCCGGCAAACTATCCTGTATAACGCCGTCTGTGGATAGAAGTACACCACCTTGAGGATCCTCGTTTTGTAAGTCTGCAAGCCATTGTTCTATACTTTTCCCGCGCAACGACTGCCACGGCAAGATACGTACAGTGGCATTTCCATTGCCTACTTCACGCACCTGTTCGATAACTTGTTCATCCCAACCGCGCGGCGTTTTGACAGTTTCATCGCTTAGTGCACAAGTAGCGGCTGACAACAAGCAAAGACCAAAGAAACCTTGTTCTAAATATTTCACTCATGCGCTCCGGTTTGCATGTGTTAAGAAACAATCCTTTATGAAGGAGAAATAAAGACATCGGTGAAACTACTATGTACTACTACTAATTTCACCTCGTAGCAACGCATTGACCGCTACTATACGGTGCAACTCGCTACTATTCTTTGCATCAAGTTTGGCCATAATTCTGACTCGGTGAAATTCAACTGTTTTGCGACTGATGCACAACTGCTCGCCAATATGTCTTGCGCTATGGCCTTCTATGGTGCCATTAAGTACCTCGACCTCGCGCGGGGTCAATGAGTTGATAATAGCAGCGCGATCTGCCGCCAACAATTGGTCCTCTGTGCTTTGTCGACGAGACTGCACGCCAGCCGAGAAGGCAGACTTCAATGCCTGTTCCAACTGCTCTAGCTGTACAGGTTTCTCTATAAAAGTTAATGCACCCTTACCCATGGCCTCTACCGCCAATGCCACATCAGCGTGACCGGTAAGGTAGATAATAGGAATATCCACACCGGCTGTGCGCAAACGCTCATGCAGCTCTAGGCCACTCATTTGTGGCATTCGTACATCTAGCAAGAGACATGCTGTCTGTTTCGTGGTGACACGTGTAAGCACCTCAATAGCCTCTTCTGGATTGGTGTGTACGCTGAGTTGATAGTCTGATCCACCCAGCATAAAACCCAGCGAATCACAGAACGCCTGATCGTCGTCCACTATGTACAAGCACTGTTTGGTCATTCCGTTGCCACTCCACTGTCTTCTGCTGCTTTCAGGCTTAATCTAGCCACCCAACTGCCACACTCTTTTCTTTACTGCGTACCATAGCTCACCGAGCAGCGGCTACCTTAAATCCACTAGCAAGACTATAGAAAGTTGAAAAACCCAAACCACGACGTGTCCACATATTTTAATAGTACGTTAAAGAGAATGAGCGCGTTTAAGACTCAGATGCGCTGGGGTTGGTTAAGAATACGCCACGACGGTGATCGTTATTCAATTCAGGTCTCAGGATACAACAGCATTGCCGCATTTCACCACACAAACCCTAGTTTGGCGTATTCAAGAGAATCTTCGAAAAAGCCTTAATAAGTGTATAAAAACGACAGGCTATGCAATCGCTGTTGCCTTTTTCAGTGCCTATGCAAGATGCTGTCGGTGGTCACGTCTACAACGAATCACCACCCGACGAGTTATTTGATAAAGGGGTCGACATTTTAACTGAAGAAGCACTGGCTCCCAGAACGTCCTCCATTATCCACTCGACGCCCTGTTATTCCCCATCAGTAACCAGCGCCTTAAAGTGTATTACAGACTACATCAGGCCGTAATTTGGGTTTCACTATTGGGGGCGGGGTATGCGTTCACAGCCCGGATAATGCCAAACGACTTTACCTTTCATATCGGGTTCTATTTATTCCTGGCAGTGGGCTGCTTGAATGCCGTCGTAATATTCAACGTTTTCCACAATGCCGCGGTGGCCTGAAACCGCTTAACGAAATGTCTCGCGAAAAAGTCAGAAATATACCCCTATTTCAATTCCTTGCATGGTGTGTTGCCTTGCCAGGTTTGTTTGTATACGCATTTGGACCTTACCCTGTTACAGCCCTGTCGCTAGCGCTCAACAGCACATCCTCAGTAGAACGCGTGATTGTCAGAGGGAAGACCGAATCCTCTCGCAACTTCACCTGCCGCACGCAAATAGAAATAACAATCCCAGGTCTCGAGATACAAGATCGATTCTGTAACCCATCACCTGAATTACTCGCTCGTGTGCAACAAGGTGACGAGCTGATGATGGATGCTCAAGTAGGTAAGCTAGGTATCAAGGGTATTCAATTGTATTATCGTGAGTAGTATTTGACTATGCCGGAGTGAATACCCCAGAAGACTAAATCCCATTGACGTGTCAGTTTTGCGGGAGAAAAAAGCAACTGGCGCATCCCTTCTCTTCTCTATTGCGCACAATAGCTTACCAAGCAGCAACTACCTTTTGACCAATTCACGAGGTTATTGAAAA
>JALZWO010000200.1 GCA_023300375.1 Granulosicoccus sp.
CAGGTTGATATTCTTGGAGATACACTGAGTTTGATAAGTTAACTTGTCAGTACCTGGAATCGAAGTGAAATCCGCCGACCAGGTCGCTGCTTGACTTAATTTCTTAAACACCAGAATTGACAATAGCTCGTCAAAACGGCTTAGGTACTGTTAAAGGCACAATATCGGGAAAGTTAGCTGCTGAGCTGGCTTGTGACGTACGCTCTGATCTTTTAGACGACTTGCTAGCATCCGCCGAGCCCACCAAGCTGCCGCCCGAACCCATTGCCACCATTGGAGCGTCTGCAGTATTGCGATGGGGTGACTTCGTGCAGGGCGATAATTGTAAAGCACAGCACTTACGTGTTAAACCTTGACGAGAGAACAAATAACAAACAAAAGGTATCAACAATGAAAGTTTGCGTCTTTTGCGGATCCAGCATGGGAAATGACCCCGCCTTCCGCCTCGGTGCAGAAGCACTGGGAATTGCTATTGGTCAAGGTGGACATGAACTCGTGTACGGGGGAGCTTCAGTCGGTTTGATGGGTGTCGTTGCAGATGCTGCGCTTAACGCAGGCGCTAAGGTCATTGGGGTTCTTCCCAAGGCATTAGCTGATCTTGAGCTGGCTAAACCGGATCTGTCCGAACTACACATTGTTGAGTCGATGCACGAGCGCAAAATGTTGATGGCAGATTTGTCCGATGCGTTCATCGCAATGCCTGGAGGAATAGGCACGCTTGAAGAGATGTTTGAGGTATGGACATGGACGCAGCTGGGCGTGCACTCCAAACCAGTTGGACTACTGAACGCTCAGAAGTACTATGATCCTCTACTATCTTTCTTATCCAGTGTGGTGGACTCAGGCTTCATTAAGCAAGCGCACTTCGACATGTTAATAGTTGAGGCACAGCCCTTGGAGCTCTTATCGCGATTGCTAAGTACCAAAATTGCTTATGAGCCGAAATGGATAGACAGTGGAACAGAAACACGAAATGTCTAACCGAGGTACTTATGTGATCACCGAATTCGATCCAAAGCTGCTCGTCATCTATCTTAAATACACGTCGCCTACTAGAAGGCACGTTGCTATCTTAAATACGCGTCAACTACTAGAAGGCACGTAGCTATCTTACATACGCGTCGTCTACTTCGAAGATGCGTCATGTATTTTAACTACGCGTCGTCTAGCTAAAAGACCCGTCATCTCCGCGAAGGCGGAGATCCATGTGGGCTAGAGTAAATAGCTAGCGAACAAGAAAAGGTAATGATATTCGTTGTGGCCAATCGAGCGTTAACAGCTCGGTTAATGGCAGTCATCAGTATTCTATGGCGGCTTCGGAGGATATACGTATACCTTGTTCAGAGTCTGGGTTTAATGAGTATTGCTATAAGATGGATGAATTTTAATAGGTAGGGTTTAGGCTCTAGGTGGGATGCGCAGTTTACGGTGGTTTAGGTTTGTGGGAGTTTGTGAGTGCTGCGCTGAGTTATGAATTTGATATAGTTCGCTATTGACACTGTCTCGCCATGATCAAGTCGCAAAGCCGATTGGAAGCCACTAAACCACTAAGACATAAAACCTAAGTCTTGTTTTTTAAATTGAGCAAGATCGGGAAACATGCTTGTCAAAGACGCTTCAGGCACACCCATCCAGCGAGCTAGTGTTGCGCCATATTGGCCAACCGATTGGGTAGGTATGATTCGCCCTGCAAATTCACCATGCTTGTCGCCTGTATCATTTGGGTTATTGACTTTGGCATAGCTTGGTAGCTCACCTACAACGCGGCCACCAGACACAGCACCACCAAATACAAAATTATGCCCACCCCAGCCATGATCAGTACCGTTGCCATTGCTGGTTAAGGTGCGGCCAAAATCAGATGCCGTGAACGTGGTTACCGAATCAGTGAGTTTCAATGTCGATAATGCGTTTCTGAAATTGCCAAGAGCACTGTTGAGCTCATTCATCAGTAAAGGCATGCGTTCGTTCTGATTACTGTGCGTGTCCCATCCTCCCATCCTGACAAAGAATAGCTGACGTTCCATACCGAGTGACTCACGGGCCTCTATGAGTCTAGTAACCAAGTGCAATTGACGTTCAAGTTTATTCCTATAATCAGGTTGCCAATCGACTTGCGTAAAGTTATCAAATGTCTCTTCCAATTGCTGAGTAACATCTTTAGATCGAGACATTAGATCGGCAGCTTCGCGTACCAGTCGTGGTTGATCTTCAGCGCTTGCATGGGCAAGCATTTGCTGCAAACGACTACTGGTTGCCTGTCGCGAGGCTTCTGGAATCCAAGTAGCGACACCGGGATCAAAGCCATACATTCTTTCGATATTGGCATTCGGGCTTAGTGCGATGTAATTGCCGTCTTTTGATGTTTGCCACGTGTTGGAGCCATTAGTTGAAATCACTCCTGGTACATTCGCAGCTGTATTGCATCGGGCTAGCTGAACACCCATTGCACCACCCCAACCGAAAGCGCCACTACCACTGATTTTTCCAGCCGCATTTTGCCAAAGTTTTTGCTGTGTATTGTGAGCAAACAGACTCTCTGGCAATAACGCTAAATTGCTAACATCGGTTTGTGCGGTGGGGCCAAGAAGTGGGCCTACATTGCTAAGAACCGCCAGCTCTTTTTCGCGATACATCTGATGCATGACGTCTAGAGATCGATGAAAACCGAACCCTCCTTGTTGCGCGTCTGTTACTTCCAATAGATCGGATTCATCCACGGCCAGATCGTTGCGGGTGCCTCGGTAGTCCGAATAGGCATCACCTATAGGGACAAACATGTTGAATGAATCAGCACCACCGGCTAAAAACAGACAGACTAGGGACTTGGAGCCGCCTGCACATTGGGCAGCTTGAACGGGCTTTGATGCCAAGCCTGCAAGCGCCATGCTCGACATCGTAACGCCACCAACCCGACTTGCTGTGTAGGCTGCAGGTATTGCGATAGAACGTTTTAGAAATTGTCTTCTCTTGTGTTTATTCATACCGTTGAATACTACCTAAGGCTAGCGCTGTACCATGAATTCTGGTGATGCCAGAATCATGAATAAGGTGTCAACTACAATGGATTCTGCAAGATCTTCATCGGCGTTTGCCAATTGCAGATTGACTTTAGAATTCTCGGCTTTAGTTAAGGCTTTGCCACTGGACGGGTCATGTACACCAACACGTTCGTTGATGTATCCAGCGAGTACCTTCATCATGTTGTCGGACATGCCGCCAGACATGAACAGCATATTAACGTGCTCAAGATACACATCGCGACCTTTACGCATTATCGCAATTGGTGCTTCGATATCGAGTATGGCTGATCGGCCTACCTTGTCGCGGCGGTTATTAGAATCGTACAACATGGCGTGAAGATCGTTGTTCGCTGCAGACAATAGAGATTCTGTGAGAATCTGTAATTCTGGCGAATACAGTGGCTTCTGTTCATCTCCAGCTAAGGTGTGAGACGAGAGAAAGGTGGGGGAGAAAAAATTGAAAACCGAGGGCGAACTCAATACAGCTTGGCCTAACACCACATTGGCGGCATCATTAGTTTTGGTATACAAATGCAATTGCGAATCTGAGTTCACACCTGGGGTGGCCTTTAGCGCGCGCATTATATGCGTTACTCTGATGAGGGGCTCTTTTAATTTTCCGAAGTTCTGTACTGTTTCAGCATTAGCGCTGTTTGGCGCTTGTCTGGCTTCACTATCTAATAAGATTGCCTTCACCACGGCTGATAAGTCACCACGAACACCAGAGCCATTGTCGTTGAAAGCCGCAGCAACTCTAGCAACATAGTCTTTGGATGGGTTGCTGGTGACCAATCGTTGAATGAGAGACTTGCCTAAAAAGGGCCCAACGTTAGGATGGTTGAATAGCGAATCGAGCGCTACCTTCAGATCGTCACGTGCGCTCAACCCTGCAGGTGTTACAACACCACCCAGTAGCCGCTTGCTGCCTTTGTCATGAAAAGCTTCCTGAGGGACCATCGGCGTTATTTTGTCGTACTGCGTCAGATTGTTTGATTGCCATTCAGGCGAGTCTGCAAAATTCCACCCAGTAAAAACGCGCGCATATTCCTCTACATCACGTTGAGTGTACGAGGGCTCGGGCTTGCCGGTTGGAATAGGTTCCCCGCCTTCGTCAAGCTTGTAGAGCCCAATCGTAAAGAGTTGCATGATTTCACGGGCGTAATTTTCATCTGGCCGTATATTGTTTACAGGGTCGGCTTTTTCATTTCTAATCATGGACAAGTAGATACCCATTACCGGATGCAACGTGATGTCTTCTAATAGCGTACGAAAGTTACCAAATGCTGAGGCGGACAGCATGTCGTAATAGTGAACAACACCGTGCTGCGCGTTTCCGAGCGTGTAGTCTATATCTGAAACAACGAAGATCTGGCTTAGTGCAAAGGCCACTCGTTGACGCAACTGGTCTTCGGCATGTACCGCGGTTTGCCACCAGATATAATGCCTAGGCGGGCGGAAGCTCGAATGCCCAAGTTCCTGTACGTCGGGCAGTTGTAATGTTGCCGGTAGATTGATTTGCGCGTCCACCCATGCCTCCACAGAGCCGTAACTGGCGGCCTTCACGAGACTAGCCTGTGTTGCACCAAAGCTTGCCTGAGTCAATAGCCGAGCGATATCAACAGAGGTTTCGTTAATTTCCAGTGGCTGGTCGATTCGTAATGCTGAACTGCTCGTATCGCTGTGCGAAACCTCAGAACAGCCCGTTAATGCTGCAACGAGCAAAATGGATAGCGAGATTGCTTTAACTTTAGACAAATCCTAACCTCATCTGATTCTGGGTGTACATCTGAATTAGCGCCTTCCAACGTGAATGGTGTGACTGGATAATAGCAACAGGAGTTCCTGTCGCAGTCCCCGCGTTATTCCGACAGACTTTTTTGTGTATTGAAACATGGTACGAGAATTGAACGATAGCAGTAGTTGTGTGGTTTGTGACGGGAACTAAACGAGTGCTCTGTAGGCCTATGGACTGGAGTTCTTTATTACGGTAGCGGTAAGCGTTTCCAAAAAAAGAGGGACTTACACACTACAGCTCCAAGGTTAGATAGGATTTTTCAATTCGCAAAAATTAACTGGATAATGTTCTCGATAGTGTTTTTTTGTAAACTAAATCACAACGTCATGTTTGACTGTGTGAAGCGGCTGACTCAACCAAGTTGTGTGTTTTGCCTTTTCGTGCTGTTTTCACCGACCCTCTGGGCACTTGAAGAATTGGGCGAAATTGCACCACTTGCCCCCATGGACGGTCCTGGGATCCGACAGGTCGGGTGGCAATGGCATTATGTCGATGCCAATGGTGAGCCGGGTTATATGGAGAAGGTTGCTGGCGATGCGCTCAGCGCTAGCTATGAGCGTACAGACGGTTGTCAGTGGACTCGACCCATCAAAGGTTTTGCTCCAGCAACTATCTGGTCTGATTGTCCAAGCTCAGGAGAGGCTGCGGTTAGTTTCACCAAGGGCGATATTTGGCCACTAACCGTAGGCGCTGAATTCACATGGCGAATTCAAGGCAAAAGTAACCTCATTGGCCGCGTGTGGAAATCGGGTCGAAGCTGCACCGTATTACCTAGTGTGCGTATTAAGACGATTCTCGGCGAACACGATGTGCATAAACTACACTGCAAAGAGCGATGGGGTACCCGAACCTGGTGGCTTTCTCCAAACGTTGGGACGGCGATAGCGTATCGTCAAACGAGCCGGCGTGGCGTCGTTTTGCAAGAGATGACACACATCAAGGAATGATGCGCAGAGTACTGGCATGAATTGCCAACAGGCCATTTGCGGGTCTACGCCCGCACTTACAAATCAAGTACCAGCTTCTTTGTCTTAGAGCGCGAACAGCACACTGTAATTTGCGCATTAGAGGCTTTCTCAATATCAGTTTGTACCAGGTCACGATGATCTGGCATACCTTCAACAACGCCAGTTAAACAAGTGCCGCAAACGCCCGACTGACAAGACACCTTGACCTTAATGCCTTGTTCAAGCAGTTTTTCATTGATGGTCTCACCAGGCAGTACCTCGACTGTCTTGCCTGATTTCAAAGCTACGACGGTAAAAGGCGCCCCATCGGTATTGACTTCTGCACCAAAGCGCTCAAGGTGCACGCAGGCCTCATTCCAGTGGTTGTTTTTCGCCGCTTGCACAATGAAGTCCATGAAGCCGTTAGGGCCACACACATACAGATGTTTGTTGTTCATTGGGTCTTTTAAAGCTGCATTAACATCAAGGGCCTGCTCTTTAGGGCCACTATCGATGTGTAGCTTTGCCTTGTTGCCAAACTGGCTAAGCTCATCGGTGAACGCAAGCCTGTCAGCAGTTCGGCCACAGTAGTGCATTTCCCACGATGCACCAGCGGCCTCTAGCGCGTACGCCATGTTCAGCATAGGCGTGATACCGATACCACCGGCAAAGAGCACTGTATGAGCAACAGTCGATTGCATTGGAAAATTGTTACGCGGCCTGCCAATGCGAATCTGCTGACCTTGTTGGAATTTAGTATGGATCGCGGTTGAGCCGCCCCGTGATTTCGGATCAAGCAGAATGCCCAAACGATAGTGCGCGTTGTTGGCTGGATCGCCTGTTAGTGAGTACTGCCGGATCAGGCCAGATTTTACATAAACATCAATATGTGCGCCCGCCTCGTAGCTTGGTAGTGGAAGGCCGTCAATGCTAGACAGTTCCAGTCCGATGATATCTGTTGCAACGTCCTTGCGATGCGTGACAGTGACATCTAGCCAGGGATTTTCAAGTTCTGGCTTAACAGGGTCCTGCAACACCTCTTTGGTCAGATGCACACGCACGGGCAAAGTGGCGTAGCCCCTTACTGAATTGTTGAGTGCAACGGTGGGCTCACCCGTCAGTTCGAAGCTGTCGACGCGTCGGCGTAAGGCGCGTACCAGGCTCTGCATTTCGATACGAGCCAGATGCATGCCCATGCACATGTGTACGCCCTGACCAAAACCCATGTGATCATGTACGTCACGGGTAACATCAAATTGTGCTGGATTGTTGTATTTTTCCGGATCCCGATTAGCTGATGCAAACATAACCAATACGCGACTGCCTTGCGGTAGTTGCTGACCGGACAACTCAGTATTTTCCGACACATACCGTGTCCAACCCCTTACGGGTGCACCCACGCGAACAGCCTCTTCTATGGCATTAGGTATCAACGATGCATCATTACGAATCATTGCCCATTGATCTGGGTTTTTAGCAAACAATTCGATCAACTGGCTAGACACTGAAATCGTGGTGTCCAGAGATGGATTAATGTAATCGCGCATCAATTGGGCGCAGGTTTCGAATAAGATTCCACGCTCCGGGCCCACTTCAAAAATACGCTTGGCCCAGCCACCGTCTTTGAGCTTTTCTGGACGGCCGTATTCGATGAGAAAATCACGCAAATCCTGCAGATCATCAAAGGCTGCTCTGGTGCGCTCATTCTCTGTGCCGAAGAGGTTAAACGTGGCTGATGCCCATTTAAGCATCTGTTCGCTATCCACTGGTAAGCCCACAAGCTCAGCCACTATGGTGACAGGCAGGTAGCGAGCGAAATCAGTAACAGCATCAAACTCACCGCGTTGGCAGAGCGTGTTTATTAGTCCATCGGCTGCATCCTGTATCTGGCCTTCAACCTCTTTCAAGGCGCCGGGAAACAGAGGCTCTGCCGTGATAGCTCGGGTGCGATCATGGGCCGGTGGATCAGAGTTTAGTGTTGATCCCACCAGAATATCGTTGACCTTCTGCTGTGGTGAGACCCCACGTGCACTGGAGTACAGCAGTGGTTGGCGGAGCACCTCGCTAACTTCCTTGAAATTGGGCAGGGCATAGAGGTCATGCTTTTCCAGATAAACCACCGGACCCTGTGCTCGCAATTCCTCGTAAATAGGGTAGGGATGACGAATGGCTTCATCTGAATAAAAATCGATGTCTGATACGGGAATACTCATACTGCAACTCCAGTACGATTCAAGCAAAGAGTCTCAAGCCCAAGCATGTCTGATTGGTTAAATGCGCCCATACCGCCATCAATAGCGATGTCTGTGCCTTTGAGCCAGTTGCTCTCTGGCGACAGAACAAAGGCTGCGATCTTGGCAATTTCTTCGGGTTTTCCGGGGCGTCCAGCGCGTTCGACATTCTTGGCCATCTGTGTTCCAAAAGCACGCTTGAAGTCATCAAGAATGCCGGTAGCAACACCGCCAGGGCTCAGTGAATTGATACGAATACCCGCTTGCACCATCTGCTCTGTGATTGCAGCAGTCCACAGAATCATGGCCTCTTTAGACAGGTTGTAGCAGCGTGTTGCGTTTATTCCTTCGGAGGTGATAAATGCTTCAACTTGAGAAGGGTGGGTAAGCTGGCCTAAACGTTTGATCTGGTCAATGTTGTCGCGCCATCCGTGACCTGCGCGCGACGCCATATTGACAATGGAGGCGTTGGCATTCAGGTGCGGAAGCATGGCGTTAGTGAAGGCACGTGTACCCAAAAAATTCACTTGTAACAGAGCAGCTTCTAGACCTTCCCGAGGCGGCAGTCCTGCGTTGTTACAAAGGCCATCCAACTGGGTTGTTACCTGCTCAGCTGCGGTGGTTATTGAGTCTTTGTCATTGAGATCAAGCGGGATAAAAGTATCGATGTTTGCATGCGTCTCATGCAAATCAAACCCTATGACTGTATGGCCTGAGGATTTGAGCAAGCGTGCGAGTTCCGCGCCGATGCCACTGGCAACGCCTGTCACTGCATACGTTTTGGGCATCACAATCTCCTTAAGATAGGTCCATGATAGTACGCAGTTAACTTGATTACCGTAAGGGTATAAAAAAGACTAACTATAACCTTAGGTAATCGCGTGAAGGTCCAACATATTCAAACTTTGGTTGCGATTGCAGATGCAGGTAGCTTGCGTGGGGCTGCTGAAGTGCTTGGCAAAACGCAACCCGCGTTAACAAAATCTTTACGCCAGGTCGAAGATAACTTGGGCATGTCTTTGTTTCAAAGATCCTCACGTGGTGTTGTCCTGACGGCAATGGGGGAACGCGTTCTGAGCCGTGCACGGACCATAACAAGTGAGATAGCGCGTCTGGATGATGAGGTTGCGCAATTGCGTGGAGAACAGGTAGGCGCTGTTCATGTTTGCCTGTCACCTCTTGCCGCCATAAAGATTATGCCGCCTGCACTGGCGCATTTCCAGAGGTCACATCCGAACATTGAAGTCCGCTTAACAAGCGGCTTGTTTCCCGGTGCCTTAAGGCGACTTCGTGAAGGTAGGACAGACATTGTGATTGGGCCTGCGCCACCGGCTGGACTGGCGCGCGAGATCAGTGTTGAACCGTTGATTGAAACACCGATTGTTGTTATCACTTCAAAGAATTCGCCTTACGCAAAGGTAACTTCATTGGCTGAACTGACCCAAGCACACTGGATTATGATCGGAGCACCCTTAGGCCCGGGTGATATCTATCGCAAACCCTTTGTAGATAACGGCCTAGTGCCGCCAAAGGCAATGACGACATCAGAGTCCTATTTTGGTGCTATGTCTTTGGTGGAGAGTCTGGGCGCGGTTTGTACCTTTCCACTACGTTTGTTGGATGACATTCAAAAGGGGTGGGAAATTGCACAAATACCGTTGCGTGAAACTATCGCACCATTGCAAATTTCGTTGATGACGCGCTCTGGACACCCGTTAACGCCAGCTACTGAGGAGCTGGCTAATTGCGTGCGTGCCACTACGCAGGCAATGCTGTAAGCCTGATTGCCAAAAGTTATAGCAATTACTATTAAGGCGCGAATAGTTATCGTAACGGAGGCCTATTAAACCTATACTTGAGATTCGAGCCGAGCAAGGCTTATGCCGAGAGGAAACACCGTGAAACAAGTACTCACCGCCGCCATACTACTGGCTTCAACAGCGATTGCAGCACCTGTATCTGCTGCAACAGAGCTGTCATTCAATATTTTCTTTCCACAGACGCATTTCATGTGGCCTGTTTTTAAAGAATGGTCAGCAGACGTAGCTAATGCAACGAATGGGGAAATCAACATCACGTTTCCTGCCCAATCAGTGTCTCCACCCCCTGGCGTAATGGATGCTGTGCGCAATGGGGTTGCAGATGGCGGATTTGTCTTTAACGGATTCATTGCTAAGGAATCACCAGCCACGCTACTGAGTCAAATGCCGTGGATGCACAAGGGCGATAACGTTGCTATGTCGCAAAAAATGTGGGAAAACTATGAAGAACATTTTGCGGCTGTAGAGGAGCTTCGTGGTGTTGAGCTGGTTTCCATGTTTAACCTTGGGCCAGCTTATTTGTGTAGCGTCAGCGATACGCCTATCACTTCCCTAGAAGAATTAGGAACTCGTCGGATTTGGGCATTACCCGGCACCATTGCTAACATTCTGAAAGACTTGGATCAGTCGATTGTGGCAGGGCCAGCTGTACAGGTCCAAGAGCTCACTTCACGTAACACGGTCGACGCGCATTTCGGCCTTACCATGGAGACTATCGTCAGTTTTGGCGTGGCTCCTTACACAAAATCCTGTGTAGATATCTCTCCTTCCATGCAATCAGCCAACTTTTCGATTTTCTTTAATCAGAGAAAATGGGATCGCTTGAGTGATGAACATCGCGCGGCTTTGACAGAACTTTCAGGCGCTCATTTAGCCATGCGTATTGGCAAGGCGACCAATAGTGCTGAAGCCGAAGGGCGTGCTACTTTAGAAGCTCAAGGCGTAACGTTCACACCAGCTGCTGCTGATCTGATGGCGGCCTTTGAAGCCTCTGCTGAGAAAATTGCCAATGGCTGGGCAGCTGGCGTCACAGAAAAATATAGCGTTGATGCCGCGGCTGTTGTAGCAGAGATGCGTGCTGAAGTTGATGCGGCTTCTTCCAACTAGAGTCGGTAGTTAAAACATGAACCGGCGAGCTTTTGTTGGTCTGCCGGAATCATCGTACAGAGGCTGGTTTCCATGCTGTTTTTGAGGAAGTTCACGATCACGTTGGGTGCACTTTGTCTGGTTGCCATGGTACTGATCACCTGCGCTGATGTCATCTTGCGTTATTTTTTCAATAACCCGATCTTTGGGTCAGGAGAGATGATTCAGCTTTTGTTGGGTGTCGCGATATTCTCTGGCATGTTTGCGGTGGCCTGCGATCGAGGCCACGTTAATGTCTCTCTGTTTGAGCCGTTCTTGCTAAAGTATTTTAAGCGTGGTTATCAAAGCATTTTCGATACGCTATCGCTTGTTGGCGTCACCTCTGTCACGGGCATCCTGCTTTGGAAAACGTGGGATCTTTGGCAATACCCTGAAGAGTCTATCGTCTTGCAATTGCCTATGATTATGATTGTGGGCGCGATGGCAGTACTATCGTTCTTATCCATTCTGGGCGCGCTACAGGCCATGCAAATCGAAAAAAGCAAGACATCGCTGGATTCGGCTAGCGAAAAAAATACAAGCAACACCACAGAGCAAGAGCACTAGCGATGGAACTTGCACTCTTCGGTTTCGCTATCTTGCTTGTTCTGGCATTTATTGGGGTGCCACTTGCCTTTGCAACGCTTGCTGTCGGATTCTTCGGGCTGATGTATTTACGAGGGTTAGATGCTGCAATATCTGTCTCTGCTCAGTGGATCGTCGAAACAGGAACTAATTACAACCTATCTATCATTCCATTGTTTGTACTGATGGGTGCGTTCATTCACCGCTCTGGTATCAGTCGTGATCTGTTCTCTGCCTCTTATGCCTGGATGGGGCGTTTTCGTGGCGGGTTGGCCTTGTCAGGAATCATGTCTTGCGCTGGATTTTCTGCTGTTTGCGGATCATCACTGGCGACGGCGGCTACAATGACACGCGTTGCTGTGCCACCCATGCGCGAATTTAAATATAACGAAGGTTTTTCCGCTGGCACCATTGCCGCTGGCGGCACGTTGGGTATCATGATCCCACCGTCTGTACCACTTGCGATTTACGGTATCGTTGCCGGCGAAGACATTGGCTTGCTGTTCATCGCTGGTATCTTGCCAGGCATTTTACTGATCAGTTTGTTCATGATTGCGGTGTTGATAGTCACAGGCTTCAAACCCTCACTTGGACCTCGCGGTAAGGCGATGAATTTGCGCGACACGCTTCGTGCATCCTATTCCACTTGGCCCGTTGTCATCTTGTTCGCTGTTGTACTTGGCGGGATCTACTCAGGAATTTTTACACCCACTGAGGCGGCTGCTGTTGGCTGTGCTGGCGCTTTTCTGTTTGGCGTAGCCCGGGGGTACTTTTTGGATCGTGAAAGTCTCTGGGGTGTGTTTGAAGAGACTGTTTCAACCTCAGCTATGATATTCGCCATCGTTTTTGCCGCACTTGTACTTGCGCAATTCGTTAATCTCACGGGCATGCCTTATGATTTGCAGGCAGCGGTTCTAGGCTGGGGCTTGGGTCCGGTGGGGCTTGTTCTCATGATCTGCGGTATCTGCGTTCTGTTGGGGATGGTCTTTGAATCCATCGGTATCCTGCTTCTCATCATCCCTGTGTTTCTGCCGTCACTAAGCTCATTAGGTGTTGATCTTATCTGGTTTGGGATCCTCGTTATTGTTGTTATTGAACTGGGCCTGATTTCACCGCCTATAGGCATGAACGTTTTTACGGTCAAATCAGTGGCGCCTGAAATCCCACTGGTGTCGATATTTCTAGGTGTGCTTCCCTACATCGCAGCCATGATCATTGGTGGTGTTCTTATCTTGTTTATTCCCAGCATCGCCACTTGGCTTCCGGGGGCGATGCGGTGATTTGCGAAGGTCTTGTCCATGTCTGAATTGATTGAAACGCAACTGTTTATAGGTGGGTCTGCCAGAGCCGCCTCCGATGGCGGCACCTACGATATCTTCAATCCGGCACGACCGGAAGAGCTGGTAGGTTGTGCAGCTGCAGCAACGCTTAATGACGTTGAAACTGCTATGCAGGCCGCCCATGCAGCATTCCCCCAATGGGCTGCGTTAAGTTATGCCGAGAGGGGCGACATGCTGCGCAAAGTAGCATCCGCTATCACGCAGGATATGGAGGAGGTTGAAGCACGTGCAAGGATCTTCACCCGTGAGCATGGCAAAATCCTCTTTGAAACACGCTTAGAAATCAGTCGACTGGGAGAACGGTTTGTTCAGAGCGCAGATTATGGTGACAGGCTTGCGCAAGACGAACAGATTAAGGCTGCCCCCAACGACACGATCATCACTCGTCAGCCGCGCGGTGTTGCCGCATTGGTGGTGCCATGGAATTGGCCACTGGCTATTCTGGGAGCCAAGTTGCCACAGGCACTCATTGCTGGTAATACCGTCGTGGTCAAACCATCAGCCAATTCGGCGCTTGCCCCAACAATGACACTGCATCGTATTGCAGAGCTTTTACCGCCCGGTGTTGTTAACATTCTGACAGGCTCTGCCAGCCGTATTGGGGATGCCATCATTGGTCATCCACGCGTTCGTTACATTAACTTCACCGGCTCGGTGGATGTAGGGCGTCATGTTATGAAGGTGGCTGCTGAAAACATTACGCCATTGACGCTGGAACTGGGTGGCAATGATGCGGGTATCGTTTGTCATGACGCCGATTTGTCAGGCGATGCCTTCCAGCGACTTTATCGTGCGGCTTTTATGTCAACAGGCCAGATCTGCTTTGCACTTAAGCGGCTCTATATTCATAGGTCTCGTTTTGAAGAAGTCGCCGAAGGGCTGAAAGCTATGATCAATGCACAAGTGATTGGTGATGGCTTGTTGCCGGAAACCACGGTGGGCCCGATGAACAACCCAAAACAGCTTAAAGTGGTGACTGACATGATCGCTGAGGCGCGAGCGAAAGGGCAAGACGTGCAGGAACTGGGGCAGGTTCCCGATCAGGCACTTTATGATAACGGCTACTTTCAACGCCCCGTGCTGGTGTTCAACGCAGATCCCTCGCTATCACTGGTGAAAGAAGAGCAATTTGGACCCATCTTGCCGCTACTGGCCTTTGACACTGAAGAGCAGGCGATTGCCATGGCCAATGATGATCCCTTTGGCTTAGCCTCCTCGGTCTGGTCGCAGGACACCACGCGTGCCGTAGCAATAGCCCGTAAAATTGAGGCGGGGTATAGTTTTATCAACGCACATGGGCCATCGGCGCAGGATGGAAACGGACCGTTTGGTGGCTTTAAGAAATCAGGCATCGGGCGCAATTTTGGTTATGAGGGTGTCACTCAGTTTCAGGGTTATCATTC
>JALZWO010000201.1 GCA_023300375.1 Granulosicoccus sp.
AGGTGAGGACGAAAGGTCTGTATTGATCGACTCATCATCCAATACGGCCTCTGCTCCTGCAACCCTGAATCCAAGACAACAGCTGCTCGTCAGTATTCAAGAATCGCTCGCTGAACTTGGCTATGCGCCAGGGCGCACAGACGGAATTATGGATTCCCAAAGCGAAGCAGCCATTCAGGACTTCCAGCTAGACAACGATATGCGAATCAATGGCCGACCTTCTACTGAGCTACTACAAACTCTCGAGCGAGCCATTCGCCTCCGCTAGTCAGAAATTTGAGCGATGGCAGCGCGTACAACAGTCCATCAGTAATTGAATTATATTGATAGATAGTTGCGGTCATCTAAATTGCGTCAAGCGCTGTTCATCATCAAACAGCAACTTGACGCGCCTTGCCTATTGTCGAAGCGTAAAAAGCTCAGGATGCCTTGCCACTAAAGCGTCGAGTTACTGACGCCATCCTACCCATAACGCTCAACAGCAACAGCAAGGTGAACCATGAGGTTGCACCGCCGGTAGACACATTGGCCAAACCCGTGACGGTATCGTCAATTGTTGAACCGTTGCCGTTGGCTGTGGAATCATCATTCTCATCGCCTGAATCCCCTTCAGTAGGGCCAGGTGAGGCAGGTGGCGTGCCCTCCCCGTCGCCTGAATCCCCTTCAGTAGGACTAGGTGAGGCAGGTGGTGTGTCCCCCCCATCGCCTGAATCATTTAGTGATCGCAGAACCGGATCCGTATTGACAGGGTTAGGTGCAGTGAATCCTGGTGTAGCGGAATTCAGTGGATCAGTGAGTGTTCCCACTGGTAAAGGGTTAGGCCCAGTGGGATCACGGCGCTCGTCGAATATGAGTCGCGGGGCATCAGCACCCAGATCCAACACGGCAGCAGTAAATCCCGAAGTTGTCGCACCGACTGCCGCAACGGGTGCATCACCCACCGATACTGCTGAGGTTTCGCGACCATAAAAAACGTACGTTTCTCCCTGCCCGGATGCACCAACTATGACGTCTGGAATTCCGTCCCTGTTAAAATCCCCGGCACCAGCCAACGAAACGCCGTAGTAGTCCACAGTGCCTTCTCCGTTGATGCGGAATCCGTTACTGCCATCAAGATCGTTCAACGAAAATCTTGAAGGATAAGCGCTATTCGTACCGAATAAAAAGTAGCCTGTACCATTGCCTTTTCGGCTTGCGGAGAGAATGGTATGTGACGCACCAATCATCATGTCATCGATACCGTCTCCATTGATGTCACCAAGCCCGTCAACATCGACGCCTGCCAAATCTCCCCAAATGGTTTCCCCAGCCTCAATCGGGATAACGCCACCACGAATACCTGCGACCACAAAACCGTTGCTGCCATTCAGGTCATTTTCAGTGACGATGCTTGTGCCTGAAAAATTCCCACCAAACAAAACGTACGTCTCACCAGCGTAAGTGCTTGGCACCCCAAATGGTCCCTTGCCAGGAGCTCCAATAGCAATGTCGTCGATACCGTCATGATTTAAATCACCAATAGCGCCAACAGAAGCTCCTGTCACGTCTTGAATATTTGATCCATGGAATGCAAAGCCGTTGCCGCCGTCGATATCGGCCAGGCTGAATACCGCTGGCAGATTGGCAGCACCCAACACAAAGTAAGCTACTCCAGCCTCAGCCTTATTATCGGCTGTTTGGTTTGGAGCACCTATCAGCAAATCACCAAACCCATCATTATTGAAATCACCTGCACCAGACACATAAGCACCTGTTCGGTCTTCGGCGCTTTTTCCAATGACGGCAAAACCATTGGAGCCATTGAGAGCTGTTGGTGCTAGGTTTGCTGAAAAACCATTTGACGATCCAAATATGACATAACTCACGCCAGCGCCTGTTAGTCCATTAGGTGAAGCGTTTGCATTTCCAACGATAAAGTCTGCTAGCCCGTCATTGTTTACATCACCTGCTCGCTTAATGTCAGTGGCTGCAGAATCGAATACGAACCCGTTGGTGCCATTCAGGTTTGTGACGTCAAACACGCTACTGAAGCCGCTGGCAGATCCAAAAATGACGCGCGTACCCGTTAGAGAGGCGACACCAATGTCGTCCAGACCATCGCCATTGATATCTCCCAAACCGGCAACGAGAGAATCATTCTGTGCATCATTATTGATAATAAAGCCGCTTATTCCATCTAGCCGCTGACCATCGACCACACCGTTAAATCCGTTGGTTGGACCATAAATGACACGAACCGCTCCTACGCCTGCGGCAACCAGTAAGTCCTCGTTACCATCTCCATTTACATCTCCTGCTCTGTCGACTGGTCCCCCTCTCGTGATTACCAGTTGGTCCGACTGAGTCAGGCGGAAATTATCAATGATGGGGTCATATTGTTGCGCTTGGGCAGAAGAAATAGCCCCAGCTAAAAGACTAAGAGAAAAAGAAAAAACGGAACCGGTTCTCGAAATATTCATAAATTTGCCGCTCGTTAGCTTATTAATTTGCTGGCTGTTTACGTTATAAGTTTGTAATACCTTTAGCCAAGCTTCCCTTTACACTGATCGCCAATCTATGTACATTTTAACTCTGATCAACAGTAGTGTGTGACGCATCGGGGGATATACTTCGCAATCCACGCAGTGGTTCACGCCTCACATACATTGAGTTCCTTGCGTGTGACACTGATCAAATTTGAAAAAAAATTATAGGTGTTGCAGGCACCATCTACATTCTGCCAAGGTAATATAGTTCAACTCAAACACGCAGTTTTTTGCACGCTCAAAGCACGTTTATAGCGAGTAAAAAATGTAACCCACCATTCAGCTTTTGCTCGTAAAGTAAGTATTGCAAAGCTGCAAGGAAATTTGGATCAGGAAATGCAAATGGATAACAAAGTCGTCGTTCTAGAGCTGAATGAGGTACCTTGGAAAGTCATCGATACGTTTGTTGAGCGCAACCCGACATCCACATTTGCACGTGTAATGGGAAAGTCAGGGCGAATCAATACATTGTTGCCGGACACAGGTCAGCTACATCCAAAGACCAGCTGGCAAACGTTCCATCGTGGCGTTCCAGATCACACACACGGGATTCGAGAATACAATCAGCTGCAATCTGCTGGTCACATCAACAACCCCACCATGTGGGAGCTAGCTCAAAAAGCAGGCAAACGCATCGGCTGCGGAGCCTCTATAGGATCTTGGCCCTTGCCAAAAGACTCTTCAAACGTTGATTTTTGGTTCGCTGATCCTTTCGCGCCCGACCCAGAGTCCATCCCTGCCAAAGTCACGGCTTTCCAGCGCTTCAATACGCTAGCGGTGGCCCGATCTTCCAGGCAAGTGCGTTCTGGCGGAGTCTCCCGTGAGGTCATCATAGATTTCCTGAAGAATGCGTTGAGCATTGGCATAACGCCAAGTACAGCGATTAAAACAATACACCAAATCGTTTCAGAGAGATTCCATAGACCTTTATCTGTGCGTCGCCGAAACATTCAGGCGCTCATGTCTTTTGATGTGGCACTTAAGCAGTGGAAGACAACACAACCCCACTTGTCGTCAATCTTCATTAACCACGTCGCAGCAGCCATGCATCGATACTGGGCAGCAGCGTTCCCTGATGATTACCAGACCAACAAAATGCCTGCTGACTGGCGTGAGACCTATAAAGAAGAAATCAATGCGGCCATGCTCATTGCCGATGGCATGCTAGAACGAACGCTCAAAGAAGTGGAAGGTACAGGAGCCTCAGTATTACTGTTGGGCAGTATGGGTCAAGCTGGTATTGAACATGAACCCACGTTCAACCAACTCATCATCAAAGATATCCCAGCATTCATGAGCCTAGCAGGAATGAGTGTGGGAGATTATGAACAGCGCCCAGGTATGGAACCAGAATACCTTCTAGTATTTAAAACTAAAGAATTACTCGATAAATTTGAGAAAGACAGTCAGAGTATTGATATCAACGGCAAGATGCCTGAGGTCAAACGAGCTAGTGATACCGAATGCTCTCTACTTGTCGATCAATACAACATCGAATTCGATTCAGTGTCGGTAAACGGGCGCAAGGTTGAACTTGAATCCACTGGTTTACATATCGAAAAGATCGAAGATATTGCAGGCTCCACCGCACAGCACACGCCAGAGGGTGCAGCATTGTTAATCCACCCCGATCGAGATCTGTCTTACCTGAACGCCAACACCGAGTTTGTTGACGTGTGCGCCGTAACATCAGCAATACTGGAAACGCTGGACGTACCCGTTCCCAGTTACATGCCAAAGGCACCAAACCATTTGGTACTTGCAATGCAATCAGAAACACAGCAAAAGTCAGCACTGGACAGTGCGAGAACCGAGAAAGCTCCCGCTTTGAAGACCCCGGCATCTCAGCCAACTGTTCCTAGCTAGCCTAGTGTTTGAAATAGCTCACGACAAAAAATTGAACCGGCGTTAGCCTATTGTTAGCTACGTGGCCTGCCCTTCAAGGCAGGCCCACGACAAGCATCTGGACAACCGGTTAATGGTTATCGCGGGGCGTTCCTTTACTTTGAGCAATTCTTTGGTACGAGGTCGCGTTCTCTAGCACCATTCCTTTGTCAAACTGAGTAACTAAGGTTCTTTGTATCTCCTGCCAAGGCGATTGGCTTTCCGGAAAGGGGTAACCACCAGATTCCTCAAGGGCCTTTTTGCGTGTCGCTAGCTCATCATCGCTTACCAGCAGATCAACACGTCGTTTCAATAAATCGACACGCAGCCTATCGCCTGTTCTTAAGATGGCAAGCCCACCCATCACTGCGGCTTCGGGTGCGACATTAAGAATAGAAGGTGATCCTGATGTACCCGATTGCCGACCATCACCTATGCAAGGCAGCTCACTGATACCTCGTTCGATAAGATAAGACGGTGGCTGCATATTCACCACCTCTGCCCCTCCGGGATAACCGATAGGTCCTGCTCCACGCATCACCAGAATACTGTTTTGATCCATTGCAAATGCTGGGTTATCTATCTGAGAATGATACTGCTCCGGTCCATCGAACACGAATACTGCACCTTCAAAGGCATCTGGATCATCTGGATTGCTCAAATAGGTTTGCCTGAACGCTGGTGAGATCACTGATGTTTTCATAATGGCGGTGTCCCACAAGTTACCACCAAGATTCAGAAAACCGGCACGAGCTTTAAGCGGGGCATCAACGGGACGAATGACGTCTGCATTAGCGATCACAGCGGTTGCATATTGCTCAATCATGGTTTTACCCGTCACTGTTTTAGCCTGCGGCGCTGGTAGCACCTTGGCATCAAGTAAGGATTTAATCACAGCTGGCACACCCCCAGCACGATGAAAATCCTCACCTAGATATTTGCCCGAGGGCTGCAAATCAACAATGAGCGGGATGTCGAGACCGATGGTTTCCCAGTCGCTATTATCTAGCTCTACCCCCATATGAGCAGCAATTGCATTCATGTGTATAGGCGCGTTGGTTGAGCCACCAATAGCCGAATTAACCACTATGGCATTCTCAAATGCGTCCCGCGTCATGATGTCCGAAGGCTTGAGATCCTCCTTAACCATGTCGACAATTCGCTGCCCTGTTTTATACGAAATTTGCCCTCGTTCTCGATAAGGTGCAGGGATTGCGGCAGCACCAGGTAACTGCATTCCCAGAGCTTCAGCTAAGCTATTCATGGTACTGGCTGTGCCCATGGTGTTGCAATAACCTACAGACGGTGCAGCATCAGCAGCAAGACGCATGAACTCTTGCTCATCGATTTCACCTACGGCCAGCTTTTGCCTTGAATTCCAGATAACTGTACCTGACCCTGATCGCTGATTTCCTTCCCAACCATTGAGCATCGGACCCACTGACAAAGCAATGGAAGGAATGTTGACCGTAGCTGCAGCCATTAATAACGCTGGAGTTGTTTTGTCGCAGCCAATTGTCAACACCACTCCATCCAGCGGATAACCATAGAGTGTCTCTACCAGCCCTAAATAAGCTAAATTACGATCCAGTGCTGCAGTGGGCCGCTTGCCTGTTTCCTGAATAGGGTGCACGGGGAACTCAAAACAAATACCCCCAGCCGATACAATCCCCTCTCGCACTCGTTTGGCCAGCTCTACATGGTGACGATTGCAGGGTGTTAAGTCATTGCCGGTTTGAGCTATGCCAATTAGCGGCTTGCCTGACTGCAGCTCTTCGCGAGTAAGACCATAGTTCAGGTAACGCTCGAGATAAAGCGCTGTCATGGAAGGATTGTCAGGGTTATCAAACCACTGTTGGGATCTGAGCTTCATATCAATTAAGCCTGAAATTTAACAAGTAAAGACATTAAGCACTGACCAATCCAGCGCCGCATACTGACGAACCAAAATAGTACAACAACACTCGAGGTAACTTTGCTAATCGAACACAATAAACATCTGCACCACCGTGCAACAAGGCATCAGAAACATCGTGACCCTCTAATCAGCCGTGTTCAAAACCCTTAAACATGAGCGCGTTGAGCAACTGACGCTAGCCATCATAGTTCGCGATACTGTTAGAGATATTACCTAATCTGTTGAACATGGTATCGCTACGGAACAGATCTTGATGCAGTTGATAGTCGCTTGAAAGAAAGTGGCTGCTATGTCAATAAACGATTTTTATGAGCAATCCTCCCAATATACTCATCATTTCAACGAATCATCATCGCGCCGATTGTCTAGGGGTAGCAGGTCGTAGAGTGAAAACCCCTAATTTAGATTCACTGTCCAGATCAGGCACACGCTTCGGCAGCTGTATTACTCCTTCAATAGCTAGCCAATCGGTGCGGAGCTCAGTTCTTACAGGACAGCTGTGCCAGACCCATGGTGTACACGATGATGGGCTGGATTTGGATCCGGAAATAGGCGAAATGGGATTTGCAAGAACGCTCGCCAACGCCGGATACGATACGTCACTTTTTGGCAAAGCCAACTTTTCACAAAATCACCCTAAGGCGCCTAGTGGCACACCCGAATGCGCATTTTCATCGAGACAATATACGGAAAGTTGGACCGGCCCCTATATGGGTTTCGATCATGTTCAACTTGCATTAACTCCCAAAGCTGGTGCGGCGCCAAGCAAACCCCCTCACGGACAGCACTATGAGCGTTACTTTCACGTTGACGGTCGAGGAGCAGAACACTTTAAGCGTTATCTCTCAGGTCAAAAAGAATCTATAGAGCAACACGAGAGCTGGCATTCCCAGCTACCTACTTTCCTGCACAGCACTCCGTGGACAACAGATCGCGCTATTGATTGGCTGCGCACTGGTCACGACAAAAAGCGGCCATTTTGTAGTTGGGTGAGTTTCTCTGACCCACAAGCTCCCTATGATTGCCCACAACCTTGGTCACTTTTGCATGACCCGGAAGGGGTTGACATGCCCGCGCATCGAACCCCGAACACTAAGGCCATATCCTCAGGGTATCAAGCTGCTCTGGGCAAAACACGCGCGATGTCAAAGCCGCACAATGACAAACTGACCATTGGACAACAAGACAATTTGTTTAAGCAAATTATTGCCAATGCCTATGGAAAAATTTCGTTTATAGACGATCAAATAGGTCGGTTGTTACATGCATTATCAGAATTGGACTTGGCAAAAAATACTCATGTGTTCTACCACTCTGATCAAGGGGACTGGCTGGGTGACAACGGACACTTTGCTACGGGACCTACGTTTCACGACAGCATGCTAAGAGTGCCGTTGATATGGAAAGGACCTGATGTACCAAAGAAACGTATTGTGTATGAACCGGTATCTACATTGGATTTGTCTCCAACCTTGTTGCAACTGGCTGGCGTCACACCTCAGCTTACCCAACATGGAGCTTGCTTACAGCCTCTGCTAAATGGGGCAACGAAAAGGGAATTTGCACTGAGCGAGTGGGAATTGTTATCCGATATCGAAAAAGCCAAGTTCTCGTTGCGATGCGTTCGCACACGCACTTACCGACTTACCAAAGATATGAACACAGGGCAAGGCGAGCTTTACGACCTGCTCTCCGACCCGCATCAAACGCGCAATTTGTTTGATGACCCAACAGCCGCAGGCATTCGCCTACGACTGGAGAGTTATCTTAAATTGCGCACCCAAGACGCGGGGATAGCCAAAGCCGCTTGATAAGCGGTGTTCTACCCTAAATTTCTCATTAAACGCGCAATCCTGTCAGACGGATTGCGTGGATTCACGAATGATCCAAACTAGAACGATTTGCGCGAGCCTTCGCGGTGTTTGTTCTGCGGCACAAAACCCGTCCTTTGAGGCTCCCGAGCTTGAGGCACCCATAACACTCTGTCCGGATGCATACCTGCACCATACACAGCTGAGACCGCCGACAAACGCATTCTGTTTAGCAGTCGGGTATCAACATCACCACACAACGGATGTGTGCCACCGTTTTCGTCTACAGCCTTTTGCCAAACAGCCTTGCGCGTCGCTTCAATTTTTGGATCGCTCAACTGGGTACAGTTAATTTCGCTGGTGTTTAGATCTACTACGATCTCGTCACCGTCCTGTAACAGACCAATAGCACCGCCGAGCGCAGCCTCTGGCCCAACATGGCCAATAACCAGTCCAACCGAACCACCAGAAAACCTGCCGTCTGTCATCAGACCAATAACAATGTTTTTCTCACGGCAGAGAGTCGTTATGCGCGATGTGGAATCTAACATCTCTGGCATTCCTGGAGCACCACTGGGGCCCTCGTAACGCACAATTACCATGTCATGATTCTTGAAATTTTCAGGCGCTGATTCCAGAGCATCTAGTAGGGCCTGTTCGCCATTAAAAATGCGCGCGTTGCCCACGAAACGATTATCCTCAAGACCGCCTTCAACACCAGCCAGCTTTAGTACAGCGCTAAACTCAGGTGACAAATTGCCGCCCAATAAGCGCAATCCGCCTGTTTCCTTATAGGGTTTGGAAACCGGGTATACCACTGTGCCATCAGGCTCTTTAGTGTCGAGTCTGGCCACCTGCTCAGCGAGCGTCTCTCCAGTGCAGGTTAGCGTGTCGCCGTACAACAACCCTGCATCCAGCAATGCTTTGACGATAACTTGCACTCCACCTTTATTATCGATATCCACCATCGAGTAGGTGCCATAAGGGCGAGCATCTGTGAGTACAGGCACCACGTTTTGCGATAGATGATTAAACTCTTCAGGAGACATGATGTCATCTGCAAAGCTTTTGTAACCTGCAGCTCTGGCAATCTCGGGAGCATGCAACAGAACGTTTGTTGATCCACCAACGGCCATTGCGACGATTAGAGCATTGCGGATAGCGTCACGGCTAACGATGTCACGCGGCGTATCGTTTCTTTCAATCATGCCCTGAAGATACGTCACCAATTCTTGTGGAAATTCATTGAGGCGCCGCGGATCGTCAGAAGGCGGGGCGACCATGTGCAATGGCTGCATACCTAACACGCCAATAAAAGTTTGCATGGTGTTGTAGGTAAACATGCCACCACAGCTGCCGTAGCCCGGGCAAGCTTCCTTGGCAATGCGCTTTTTGAAATCGCTGTCTTGGCTGCCTGCGACTTGAAACGCAGATACGATGTCGATAGCCTGCTCGGTTACCGAATCACGTCCGGGACGAATAGGCCCATCGGACATGATGATCGCCGGCCGGTTGTGCTCAAGTAAGCCTGCCAATGTGCCTACCGGTGGCTTGTCACAAGCAACAACCGCAATAGTGCCTTCCAGACCACTGGCACTCAGATGCTCGCAAACTGTATCGTGCGTAACTTCTCTGCCAATAAGCGAATAGCGCATCTCACGGGTACCGTTGCGCATCCCGTCAGAGGTGGCCACGGTATATTCCGGTTGCACCAGTCGCATGCGCATCTTGCCTGGCTCCGTGCCTAGCTGTTCTCGTAGGCTCTGATGCACAGCTTCAACTTTGCGCTGAACACCGAGGTAACACTGCGAATCACCTTTGGTGCCAATAACACCTACCGAAGGCTCATGAATGAGGTCCATATCGGCACCCAACTCGCGCGCTATGCCATAGGTTTGCGAATTTCTACCCGGATTGTGATCGAAGACGACAGATTTAGTCTTGTTAGACATGGGAATTCCTGAGCTGTTTTAGAGTCTGGCCACGTCAGGTGGCTCTAAGGGGTTAGTGCCCTAGTTTGACAGATCACGACTCTTCAAGCTTGAACTCTTGGATGATCAGTGGCACTGCCCCCTACTGCTGCAAAGAATTTTTGTCCCGACCAAGAACGTAGTTGGCCGGGTCAAAAAATCCTCAGATAGAGCTAGCACCCTTTTGATGGAATCACAGCTCGCTCTGCTGAGCTCTATCGCCGCCTTTGCGGCCGGCTTTCTGGCCGTGCTTGGCACTGTGGTTTTTACCGTGCTTACGATCACCTCTTTGCTCTTTGAGCTGATTCATCCCCGCCGCTTCTTCGTCGGATAACACGCCATCTCCATTAACGTCCAGCATACGTTCAGTGTTTGCACGTCGCGCATCCTTGGCGGTGCGGCGCTCGTCGCGAGATAGCTCACCATCAGCATCGTATTTTTCTACTGCTGACTCGTATCGAGCATCTTGCATGGCGCGTCGTTCGGTGCGAGAGAACCCTCCATTGCCGTCTACATCGAACTCGGCAAATACCGATGCTTTGTGAGCCTGCCTGACTGCCGTTATCTCTTCAGCCGAGATAACACCATCACCATCTGTGTCAGTTAGTGTTAATTCGCTCTTGGCCAAAACAGCACCACCAGTGAGCACTGCCAGAACAACCGCAGTAAGAACGCCTACTTCCACTACTGAATGCTTATTCATAATAATTACCTATTCCATTGTGTATAGAGTATCCACACCCTCGAAACACATCGTTCCTGTGTAGATGTAATTATTATCGTCAGCAAATGTTCAATAATTGTGCAGATATCCAGCAAACAAAAATGGATTCACACGGCCATATCATTTAATCGCTTACCAGCATCTTTCACTATCTGAACCAGTGGCTTCTTTGCTACCGGCTTGATTATAGGCAAAAGATGTGCAGCCCTCGTCGGACGCCTGACTAGTGCCTGCAACAGGCGTGGCGGTCAGGGTGAAGGTTGTGTTACCCAAAGTCTGAGACAAAGAATAGAACCCCTCACCTGAGTTTGACCTCAGAACGCAGTTACCACTGTTGTAGATTCCTTCGAGAGTAAAGCAGCGTTGCAAGCGCTGAGCGTTAAACATCAATAACTGCTTAGCATCCTCGCGCCGAGACTCCTTAGCGTAACCGCTATAATTGGGTATAGCGACTGAAGCAAGAACACCCAGCACTAGCACAACGATAAGTATCTCAATGAGAGAGAAACCTTGGTACTTTCGAAACGACACCTTCATTTTCAAAGATTTTCCACATAGAGAGATTCAACCACAGCTTTAGCGTTGGTAGTGCTACCCACGCCGAGGGTTTGGATACGATACAACGTGATTTCACGATCACTTCTAGTTAGCCCTCCATAGCTCGCAGCTCCCCTGTCAAGACTCACTATTCCAGTTCCAGCGTCGGACACGTAGTCACCAATCTCCTCAATAACGTATTCAGGTGATTCAACAACACCAGGGAAGACATCGTCTTCTAATTTAACAGCGCCAGGATAATCATCTTGTCTCCACCAGTGTTCATCAACAGCACCATTACTGAAAATACCCTCACTAGCTGTGCTAGAAGCAAATAATCGATTTTTCGCTGCTAACGAAGCACTCTGCTCTCCCACCTTCAAGCCACCTTCTGCCGCCTGAAAAGCTCGGCTTCGCTGTATGGAATTTCCTGATAATATTTCTGACATTTCAGTCATGCGCATACCCGATACTGCAACAACGCCTACAAGAATGACTAAAACGAGCGTTGCAAATAATGCCAAACCGCTTTGCTTATGATTTACTGAGCCTGCACTTACCAATGAGCTATTTAATTTGAACATGTCTTATGACACACCTTGCTTGCTAGTGTTTTAATTGAACAGTGGTCGTCAGCTCGTGCCTGAGCTTCTTATCTGTTGACGTAAATTCAACCCCGTCAAAAATGTACGTTGCACTGGCATTTTGAACCGCGTCCTTACTGCTCAAAAGCAACGTGAACCGTGCTGACAGAATTTTCTCACTGGAGGCAGTAGCACCTGAGGCGAGCCTATACTCTTCAACACTTGCATCGTTGTCAGTGTCTATGCCCCAACGCACAACTAACTGCTCTACCTCTACTTCGTCGTCGATACTCACCAAATCTACAACCACACCATTTGAAGCGGTACATTGAAGAGAACCCTCATTGATTGAAAAATTCAGCTCCTCTACCACACCGGATTCAATCGCATCTCCCTGGCAATTAACTACCGATCCATCCGCGTCACCAGCAAGGTCTGACGACCCTTCGAACTTGATCGAGAATCCGTCAGAATCTACGCGAATGTATTGACCATCTTCCCAGGCGTCGACAGCGTCAACTTGAGAATGGGATGCCGCAACCGAACTTGAGTTGATGATTGATCCAGAAATCTCTCCTGAACCAAATGCGTTATCAGTCAGCTTGATTGGTAATATTCGTGAATTAGAGCCGCTGTAATCAAGGGGTCGGTAACCAGCCTGGTTAACATACTGTCGTAACGTTTGATGTATAAAATAGCTATTACTTTGCAAACTCAACTCGGCCTGAATATAGCTTTCCACTTTAATTGTCTGTACGTATATCGTAAAACTTGTGGCAACAACGACAACTCCAATTACCATTGAAATCATCAATTCAATAAGCGTAAAGCCTACTTGATTGTGGTTGATGATCTTCATATTTTAGTTCGAGTGTTGTAGAACTGTCGACGATTGCTACCATCAATCTCTTCCAGCCAGCTGACAGTGACATCACAAAAATCTGATGTACAACTGATTGTCCCTTCACCTGAAGGCAATAGCTCGACTACTCGCTCGTTCCAAAACTTGACCTCATCATTGCTTGAAGAACTAGAATTTTCAGCGGTAGAAAAATTTAATAGTCCTTCAGCGGCATCACTTGAATTTGATCTTAGTATCTCGATCATTTCACTACTCAAATGATCTATAGAAAAATGAGTCCCTGAGGAATGAGCACTAACCAAGCTGTTACTTTGCATATTCACAATAGCTCCAGCTGCGACCATCAGCACAACCAAAGCAATCATTACTTCGATTAGCCCGACGCCTTTTTCCTTAAAGGACTTAGTCATGTCTTCTCGGCTTCCCAAATGCAGACAATGAAACATTAGCGCTACTGTTACCCTTGGATATTGTGGCCAGCAAAGCTGCACTTGGAGCTCCTCGGTAGTTGAACCGAACCGAGTCAAGTAACGCACCGGCTGTGTTTTCAACACTCACCTGTAACGCAGCTGAGTCATTAGAGCTTGTTAGTAGCGCACTCTCTTGCGCATCAGCCGAACCGTTTCTGTTTTCATCGACAAACGCTACCCATCCATCAGACCACTGGTCTGCACAGGATTCGCCATCACTACTTGCACAGATTATGACTGGTGCACCCGCTTTTATGGCTGCACTGCGCGCTAGGAAAAGCGACTGAGATAATTCGTCAGCCACGGAGCCTGTTTTGTTATTGTTCAAAAGGGAAATATAAGAGGGTAACGCCACTGAGGCCAATATTCCGGCAATAGCGACCACTATCATTATTTCAATAATGGTGAACCCAGCCGTGTGGCACTGAATCCGTCTCATATTGTTGGCAGATCTAGTTCCCGTGTACATTCCAGTGTCGACTGCCTCCCCCAATTCGAGACTAGTGAATTACCTCATTACCCTTTAGGAAATGATTGTGTGGTGCCTTGACCTCAGTCAGCCAATGCGACGCCCATGTGCAGGAATCTCTCTCTGCGTAAGTTATAGCGACAGGTAAGCAATAAAGTGAAGTTTTTGGGGGGGGAGGCGCAAGCCAGCCAACGACACAAGCCAATGTGTGCGCTACGGTTACGGCAATCTCTGATCAGCTGCAAGCTTTTGTGACTGAGGATACTCTGAGGCATCCGCATGGCAGGAAATGCTAGTGCGTTAGTATGAACGATCAGTGAAGTAACTCTCAAAAATTCACAGACTGATGACTAGTGCCAAGACCCGTGTCAGGAAGATACAGGCAAGAGCCTAGACAACGGTACACGTTGCCTCGCTCTTGATTTTTCGGTTTTGTTATACCAACGATCCACGCTAAAGCTTCGCGTGATTTGAGCCACTGCGCATTGCACTGTGAATCGACGTCTACGAGTAGATCTCTCCTTCAGCCGGCACCAAACAATTCCCCGGCAACTATCGCCTGACTTGTTGGGGCATTCTGATTTTTTATGGCTAACTCAAGATCACTATTTACAGCTAATTTTTCAGCCACCTCAATAAGACGCTTCACATTGGATACATTAGTTTTCGCTTCGGCAACTGGATCAAGTCCGGACAGATCTGGAAACGTATCGAAGTAGATAGCACTGTCGTAACCACTGCGTATCATCTCAACAAGCAGTTCCACAGTTTGTTGGGGATGCACACTACCCACCATCAAACCATCATCGCGTTTTGCATACCCGTCATTCAAGTGCACGCCCAGCAGGCGAGAGTAACGACTAATAACTGCCGCTGAATGCGCAGGCATTTCATCAGCATAAAGTACATGGGCAAAATCCAGTGTCATGCCAGTATTTTTACGATTTAACTCTTTGAGAGCCAGCAGGTTAGCTCCTACATCTGGCATCAGGGCGTACGATCGCGGCTCATTTGGCTTGTATTCCAATGATATGTCTATGTCTGGATTATGGTCACAGACAACGCTAAGCGCCTCAATCGTATCGTCCCATGCACGTGCATAGTCCAGCTGAAATGAGTAATCAAAGCCGTCTTGACCGAGCCACAACGTCATCAGATTACCACCCATTTCACTCAGAGCATCGACACCTCTAAGCGTGATGTCGATCGCCTCCTGCCTCACAGATTTCTTTGGATTTGTGAAGGCACCAAGTTTAAAACCCGGGTCGGTGTAGTAACGCATAGCAAGACCATTGAGAGACATACCCAGCGAGTCAAGCTGTTTACTGAGCTCTGCAGGCGTGTCGTCCTCGAAGTGATCAGGGTAGTTGAGATCAGCGGCGTTGAGCCCGTCAACTGTACCTGCTCGTGCCAGTAAATCGCCTGTGGTAACGATATTTTTACCTGGCCAGTAGTCTTTAGCACCGATTTTGAAAGCATTCAATCGTGCGGCAAATCGTTGGTTCTTAGCAAAGTTCATAAGGCAGCTTCCAGTCAGGATTTGAAGAAAAAATTCTCAGCAGTAGATCGCTGAAACTAAGGAAATAAGTATATTCTGTCTTGTCAAAGATAACAAAATACTGTTAATCTGTAAATTCGTGAAGTCAATCTACTTGGAGTTAGGAATGAAAGCGACACATTTTACACAGCTGGCCACCACGCTAGCCTTAGTGGGCTTAAGCAGCGTTGCCATGGCTCAAACACTCAGTCCGCTCAATTCAGACACTGAAGCTGACCGGATGGATTGGAGTGAGTTGGACGCTAAATTTGGCGAATTGCCGGCTGTACCAGAAGGTACATCAGTGGGCGGGGTGTCAAAAACACTCACAAATGAGTATTGGCGCTCACTGGGTGAAGGCTACGTCAATATGGCCAAAGCCCATAACGTTGAAGTTGTCTATCAGGCAGCTGCCAACGAAGGCGATCAACTGGGTCAGCTGGGTATTGCAGAAAACTTGATTACTCAGGGTTTTGATGCGTTGCTATTTTCACCACAAACCGACGTAAACCTACAGCCCGCTCTGGAACAAGCCAACGAGAAAGGCATTCCTGTCCTGAATGTTAATGATGCGGTAATACCCGGTGTGGCCAATTACGTCGGCAACGTTCAAAAAGACAACGGCGTTCGCGCAGCCGGTTGGTTCATCGAAAATAACCCTAATGGTGGCAAAGTGGCAGTCATCGAAGGACAACCTGGCGTGTTCGCTGCCGGCCAGCGCACAGCAGGTTTCACCGAAACCATTAATGCAGAAGGTAATTCGCTTGAAGTGGTAGCCAGCGTTCCAGCCAACTGGAGTCGCGAGCTTGCCTTCAACGCCGCCACCACCATCATTCAGCAACATCCTGATCTCGTTGGTTTCTATGCCAACAACGACGGCATGGCCCTTGGTGTAGTAGAAGCGGTGAAAGCTGCTGACTTGCAAGATCAGATTGCGGTAATCGGTACAGATGGGATCTCAGACGCCTATGCATCTATCAAAGCCGGTGATCTGACAGGTACCATCGACTCCTTTCCTGTTCTGACAGGCGAAGTAGCGATGGAAGTTGTTCTTCGCTTACTGGCTGGCCAAGATCTGCCACGTGTGGTTTCCACCCCACAAGCTCTAGTCACGGCTGACAACATCGACCTATATTCAACATCGGACATGGCAGCACTGCGCGAAGTATTACTCAAGTAGATCCGTCAGACCGTTTCCGCGACTACCTGCCTTTCGGTCCAGGCTTAATTAATCAGGTAGTCGCGGTACTCGAGCCGATGTAAACATGCCAGACAGCACCACCAATTCAATTATTGCCGACCCTCAAAACACATCCATAGACCGATTGCGTCTAGACGGCATATCAAAACGCTTTTCCGGCCATGTTGCACTTAATCAGGTGGACTTACATGTTAAACCCGGAGAGGTGCACGGACTCGTAGGCGAGAATGGTGCTGGCAAATCTACTTTGCTCAATATACTCTCTGGAGTGCTCTCGGCTGATAGTGGCAACATCACTATCGATGGCAAGGTGCTAAACATAAAGTCACCTCTGCAAGCCCGAACCAACGGCATTGCTATGATTCACCAGGAATTGCAGCACGTTCCGGAGCTAAGCGTTGCCCAAAACATGTTCCTTGGCCGCTCGATAACGCACATGGGCGGCGTACTGGTTAATCGAAAGCAACAAGAACGAGTCGCCCTAGAGGTACTTGCAACGCTAGACCCAGATATAAACCCATCAGCGCCTATACGCACACTCAAAGTGGCTCAGCGTCAGCTGATTGAGATAGCAAGAGCCTTGATGGAAGATGCGAAGGTTATTGCCATGGATGAACCAACATCAAGCCTAACCCCAGCAGAATTTCAACAACTAGCCCGACTCATCGAAGATCTCGCCGGCAGAGGCGTTTCTATTATCTATGTATCACACAAGATGAATGAAATTTTCGAGGTATGCACTAGAGCTACCGTCTTGCGCGATGGACAAAACATTGCCGTTGCCACTCTTGCTGAGACCAATGCCGCCGGCATCACAGCGAGCATGGTAGGCCGCGACTTAGTCGAAGCAACACACATCTCCCACGCCACCAAAGACCCTATACTTGAAGTAACAAATCTACGCCGAGGCAAGCATGTTAAAGACGCCTCTTTCACGCTACACCGCGGTGAAGTACTCGGTATTGCAGGCTTGGTAGGAGCAGGTAGAACAGAGCTGCTGCGATTAATCGCAGGTATCGATCGCCCAGACGCTGGCACAGTACACATGCATGGAAAACAGGTTGCGAGCAATGACCCGCGAGCAGCCATCAGTGCCGGCATGGGCTTACTCCCTGAAGAACGCAAGCGAGATGGAATTATCAGAGATCGGCCTGTGACATCCAACGTCGCTCTACCCTCCTTTCGATTGTTCTCAACTCTAGGGCTGATCCGACGAAAGCAGATCGCGGCAACATCACTTGAAATTCTACGCGACATGGACCTGCGCCCACTCAACATAGCTAAGCCTATTGGTACGTTCAGTGGTGGCAATCAACAAAAAGTCATTATTGGACGATGGCTGGCAGCCTCAGCAGACATCATGTTGTTTGACGAACCCACTCGTGGCATTGATGTAGGCGCTAAGGCAGAAATTTATTCTTTAGTCGAAAAACTAGCAGCTGCTGGAAAAGCCATCATCGTGGTGTCATCCGAGATGTCAGAGTTAATTCGTCTCGCTGACCGTGTCCTTGTGATGAGCGAAGGCAGTATTACCGGAGAGCTACAGGGCGAAAAAATTAACGAAGGCGCCATGCTTGAACTTGCTATCGCCAGCGCTTGATTGCCATGACTGCATTGTTTACACAAAAACTATTTTTGTAAAAAGATCAAATAACTCAGTAGTCCAGAACAGTGAACACTATGAATAACGCGACAAACGCCACCCAGACAGCAAAAGCAGGTTTCAAGCTACCCTTCGGCATGCGCGACTTTGGAACATTTATAGGATTGGTCATTATTTTTGCTGTTTTTTCTTGGCTGAGTCCGGTGTTTTTTACCGGTCCTAACCTCATTAATATTCTTCAGCAATCTTCCATCAATGCCTGCATTGCATTGGGTATGACATTGGTTATTGTATCTGGTGGCATCGATCTATCGGTGGGCCCCATTGCAGCGCTTTCGGCAGTGGTTGCGGCATCCCTTATGGTGGCTGGTGTGCCTATTCCGTTAGCGGTTATGGCAGCCCTTGGCGCCGGCGCTTTGTGTGGACTGTTCAACGGTGCGCTCATAGCCTATGCCGGGCTTCAGCCCTTCATTGTGACACTGGGAGGTTTGTCTCTTTACCGTGCTCTGTCATTGATATACACCGGAGGAAATCCTGTCTACGGCATACCGCCTGAGTTTAGAGCCTTTACCAATGGCGACACTCTTGGCTTGCCGACGCCTGTCGTCATCGTTGCAGTCATTGCGTTGATTTGTTGGACCGTATTGAACAAGACCCCACTGGGCGAATATTTTATGGCTGTGGGTGGCAATCAGGAGGCTGCCAGAATTGCAGGTGTTCCGGTAGCGCGGACAAAAATTTCTGCCTTTGTTTTCTCTGGAGTGCTTGCTGCCGTGGCCGCTTTAATACTGGTTGGTCGATTAGGTGCTGCTGACCCTACCTTAGGCAATCTGTGGGAACTTGATGCCATAGCAGCTGCCGCTATCGGCGGTGCATCATTGATGGGAGGCAAAGGTAGTATTGTTGGCACGGTGATGGGAGCCGTCATACTCGGTTCATTACGCAATGGTTTGACCTTGATGAACGTGCAAGCCTTCTATCAATTATTGGCGACAGGCATTATCATCATCGCTGCCATGCTGATTGACAGCGCAACACGAAAATCAGGATGAATAGAATGGGTGGGCACGACCCACGAGCCGTCGGCGCGCAAATAAGAATGCAAATTCCCAACTTGACGCCGCTTGAAGCTCAAGTGCTCGACACCATGACCGGCCGTACCGACTTTGCGGAAACCACGGGCTTGAAGGAAGTGGCCGTTAGTGCAAGAGTCTCTGAGGCGATGATTGTCAAAATCGTCAAAAAGCTGGGCTTTAGCGGTTTTCGCGAGTTTCGGCGAGCACTAACAGATTACAACAGTTCAGAGACGGCCAACTTATACAGCGAAATTTCACCCGACGACACATCGACAGAGATTATAGCTAAGGTATTTGGGACTGCTAAGCAGGCGCTGGAAGAGACCTTAGCCATACTCGACATCAGCGCTTTCGATCGAGCTGCTTCTATCCTGCACGGAGCTCGGCATCGAGATTTTTATGGTATTGGAGGATCTGCACAAATCGCGCGAGATGCAGCACACAAATTCTTACGTATTGGTTTACGAGCACAAGTGCATGACGACGCACATATGATGCTGATGTCAGCTTCGGTACTGGGCCCAGATGACTGTGTTCTTGCATTCTCACATTCAGGTACAACCAATGCTGTCCTTGAACCGTTAGCCATAGCTCGCGATAAAGGTGCCCGCACTATTGCCATAAGCAATTATGTGGACTCGCCAATCAGCTCATTGGTTGATGTGGTGCTTTGTTCCACTGCACAAGGGTCACCGTTGTTAGGAGAAAACGCGGCAGCTCGAATTGCACAACTCAGCATACTTGACGCATTGTTTGTTGTTATTGCGCACACCGATGCGGAAATTTACGAAAACAACCTATCCAAAACGATGAACGCTGTGGGATCCAGGAGAGCCCCCTAATGCCAACAGACAAAACAGAAACTACAGCAAGCGTTGTATTAGTTCTTGGCAGTCTTCACTACGACATCATGGTTGAAGCGTCGCACCGGCCAGTAAAAGGGGAAACGGTGACCGGCGAAAGGTGGTATCCAAAATTTGGTGGCAAAGGTGGCAACCAAGCAGTTGCTGCCAAAATACATGGCGCCACCACTCGATTAATCAGTGCCACTGGCTGCGATAATTTTGCCGACTACTTACATAACCGGCTTAATCAAGTGGGCATATCCAGCAAGTATGTTGAACGTCTAAACCATACCGCTACAGGTATGAGTGTGGCCATACAGGATTCTGAAGGAGACTACGGTGCCGTTATTGTTTCAGGTGCCAATCTTGCAATATCTCATGATTTTCTAAACAATAAAGCACTATGGGATAACGCTTCTGTATTGTTGTTACAAAACGAGGTACCAGAAGCTTTGAACAAGCTAGCTGCCGAAAAAGCCCAGCAGCTGGGTTTAACAGTTTGCCTAAATGCCGCACCAGCACGCGTTATGTCAGAGGAGCTTCTATCGCTAATAGATATACTGATTGTGAATGCTGTTGAGGCGGAAGACTTGGGGAGTGATCCCGTAAACTGTATAGATACAGCTTTAACCGCCGCAACTTTGCTGTCGACACGCGTCCCTACAGTGATTGTCACTGCAGGTGGAGACGGTGTTGCCGCCGTCAATTCAACAGGCGATGCTTTAACGTTAGCGGCTAAGCCTATTGATGTGGTTAGCACGCATGGCGCCGGGGACGTATTCACCGGTGTTTTTTGCGCTGAGATAGCCAACAGGGCCTCTTTGGCCTCGGCTGTGACTACGGCGAACGAGTGCGCTGCTAATCATGTAGCTGCAAAATAAAAAATAACCCTAGCGCTATCTATAAATCACGCTAGGGTTAAGACGTTATTGCACTTTAAAATCAAAGAAAAATATCGCTGACAGCTATGGCTGTTAGCACATAACTATCAGCAAACAACTACGCCTGATTAGTTAGGCGTAATGTTAATTTCAAGCAAACGACTACCTGCCGCAAAATCAAACGCTGCAGCTGCGGCTTCTGCTGCTGCTTGACCAGGATGCGCTGCGATGGTGCCTGCTTCATCATCACCAAGGTTGTCACTGACACCAGCATTACATGGCGGAACCCAATAGTTCACCTCAAGCGTGTTCAGTTCTGTACCAGCGTCATAGATTGGTGCTGTTAATGAGGCTACTGTTGTTGGGAAAGCAGCAGAATCAACGGCACTGAAACCATCATTGGTACAGACAACCATAGAGATAACACTCATAACCTGAGCTGGATCTGAAGGTGTAACGGTTACCGTGGCACTAGCGCCAGGAAGAAGCGGCCCTGGTGCTGCCGGATCAGCAAAAGCTACTTGAAAGTCACTCACACTGCTAGCAGGAGCTGCGGTCAGCAGAGCAACCATAGGGCCGTTCTCACCATCTTCAGCTATTGCCCTTACTTCTTCAGTGGCAGCAGAACCCAATGGGAACAGGCTCAAACCACCGTTCTCTACCGATGTGTGGGCAACCACAATTGGTGGTGTCATTGGCTGTGAGTCAGAGGTGTTAGTAAACGTGAAGGTGAAGGTCCCATCAAGAGTGGTAGGTGTGTCAGCACCCACAGCAGCGGTATCATCGTCGTCATCGTCACTGCAACCAACCAATACCAACGAGGCTGCAACGGCAAGTGCTACCGTGATAGATTTTGACTTAGGGTTAAAACGTTTTAACATAGTACTTTCCGTGGTTAGATTCAGGTTCAACGTTGTGTTTGGAGCTTACCCGTGTGAAGCATGAGGAAACAAATTTGTCTGCTAATTCTCCATACGTTTTAAAGTGTAGCAATTCAAAAATCTTGCGTTAGGCGCAATTAATAACAAATTTCTAACACTAGGTAACATCATGTTGCTGTTCTTTCATACCCAGAACATTAACTTTAACGAGCATCATCATGAAGTGGATTGATTAGCGTCCAAACTATTGTGATCAATAGCAACAAGGGTTCCGCATTCGTGCTTGCGCTTATTTTTTTACTTAACTGCAACGCCTGAATGCTATCAAAGGGCTTAAGAAATTTAACCCTCAGCAGCCCAAAGCTCTTTCAAAGCGGCTCTGTTGCTGTGCGAGTGAACTTTTGCAATCGCATCTCTTATCGGTAACCAGCAATAATCAACGTGCTCTGCAGGATCAAGTATCACATCGCATCGTGCGGGTACTTGCACACTGAATTCGTGTTCGAGATTTTCCCGAACCCCGGGCGCATAACGTTTACGCCATTCGTTTTTTATGGGATAACAACGCGATATGCGATGATCAACAACCAGCTCTTGAATACCAGTCTCCTCAAACAATTCACGTTGTGCCGCTGCTGGAGGTTTCTCGAGCGCTTCTAAACTGCCGGTAACCGATTGCCAAAAACCAACAGGTGATTTTCGGCAAATAAGAAGCACATCGAGATCCACGGTGTACACCAAGACAAGGACAGACTCCGGCCGCTTAAACAGCGACCGGATATTGGCACTTCGAGCAGGAGCTTCAGGCACTTGTGTCGGCATTGGAATCGTCTGATACACCTTTTGCATCAGCACTTGCCGCAGCTGCACGCGTGCGGGTTCGTATATGCAAATCTTTCATCTGTTGATCACTAACGGCACTTGGCGCGCTGGTTAACAAGCAACTGGCACTTTGTGTTTTCGGGAATGCCATAACATCACGAATACTCTCTGCCCCCGTCATGAGCATGACCAGACGATCTAAACCAAACGCGATACCACCATGTGGAGGCGCACCATATTTAAGAGCCTCAAGCAGAAAGCCAAACTTATCGTTCGCTTCTTGCTCATCAATGCCCAGCACATCAAGCGCCTTTTGTTGCATATCACTGTCATGAATACGGATGGAACCACCGCCCACCTCAGTGCCGTTGAGTACCATATCGTAAGCCCGCGACAGCACCTGCCCCGGATCTTTATCAATCTGCTCTTGCCACGCTTCGATAGACGGGGCACTGGGAGCGGTGAACGGATGATGCAATGCAGACCAACGATTTTCACGCTCGTCATGCTCAAACATAGGAAAATCCACCACCCACAATGGGCGCCAGGCATCTTCAACCATTTCCATACGCTTACCCACTTCAATACGCAAAGCGCCCAGCGCCGCTTCGACTACCGTGGTTTTATCAGCACCAAAGAAGATAAGATCACCATCTTGTGCGCCCGTTCTTTCAATCATGCTTTGCAGCACATCGGCAGGAAAGAACTTCACGATCGGTGACTGCAAGCCTTCAGGGCCTGCGGCTATGTCGTTACACTTTATATAGGCAAGTCCTTTGGCGCCGTATCGACCCACAAACTCGGTGTAACCATCGATTTCTTTACGCGACAATTTTGTGCCACCGGGCACCCGTAAGGCAGCGACGCGCCCTTTCGGATTTTTCGCAGGTTCCGCAAAGACCTTGAAATCAACACCTACAACCAGATCCGATAATTCTGTTAGCACCAGCGGAATTCGCAAGTCAGGCTTGTCAGAGCCATAATTGAGCATGGCGTCGGCATAAGTCATGCGCGGAAAGGTGCCCAAATCGATGTTAAGCACGTCTTTAAATAAAGTGCACATCATGTGCTCCATAGTGCTCATGATGGTTTCCTCGTCGATAAACGACATCTCGATATCCAGCTGCGAGAACTCAGGCTGCCGGTCAGCACGCAAGTCTTCATCACGAAAGCATCGAGCCACCTGATAGTAGCGATCAATGCCGCCCATCATCAGGAGCTGCTTGAACAACTGTGGCGACTGCGGCAACGCGTAGAATTCACCCGGATGGTTCCGGCTGGGCACCAAGTAGTCACGCGCACCTTCAGGGGTTGCGCGCGTGAGCATCGGTGTATCGACCTCGATAAAGCCGTCGTCTTCCAACGCTTGTCGTAGCTTCCTGATGACTTTGGCACGCAGCCGCAGGCGCTCCTGCATTTCCGGGCGACGGATGTCGATGTATCGAAACTTCAGGCGATTTTCTTCGCTGACATTCTTGTCATCGATTTGAAACGGTGGCGTAGCAGCTCGATTGAGGATTTCTATCTCATGCCCCAGCACCTCGATCTGACCCGTGGTCATATCCGCATTGACCGTGCCTTCAGGACGATGCCGTACTTTGCCAGTGACCCGCAGCACGAACTCGTTGCGCACCTCTTCGGCAAAAGCGAATGTTTCCGCCCTATCAGGATCGAAAACAATCTGCACCAGACCCGTGTGGTCGCGCAAATCAATGAAAATAACGCCGCCGTGATCACGACGACGATGAACCCAGCCACAAAAAGTAACCTGTTCGTCCAGTTGTTCTAGGGTGATGACACCACAGGGGTGTGTACGCATGAAGACCTCAACGGGCAAAACATGTAATTGTAAATACATATCAGGCTCGCAACCAGCGATAATCCTCCACTTAGCCTACTAATTTTGGAATTATTTATGCCGAAGTATCATGTCTATGGCGTTGGTAACGCACTTGTCGACCTGGAATACGAGATTCCAGAGCAGCTTTTAGTTGATTTGAACATCGATAAAGGCCTGATGACGCTTATAGAAGAGGAGCGTCATCACGAGCTGCTTGACAAGCTGGCAGGCCTGACTTCTCGCCCCTGTGGAGGTGGATCTGCCGCTAACACGATCACAGCCGTCGCTCAGCTAGGCTCCAAAGCGTTCTATTCTTGCAAAGTCGCTAATGACGATACCGGCGACTATTTTCTGAATGACCTCAACGCCAGTGGCGTAACAACCAATTTGGCAAAAGGCGCGCTAGACACTGGTCACACAGGTAAGTGCATCGTGTTGGTAACACCCGATGCCGAGCGCAGCATGAACACTTTTCTAGGTATTACGCGCCAGTACAGTGTGTCTGAACTCGACGAAACTGCATTGCAAGACTCAGCCTTCGTGTATATCGAGGGTTACCTGGTTCCCGAGATCAATGCGAGAGCGGCAGCCGTGAAAGCCCGTGAGATTGCGCAAGCGGCTGGTGTAAAAACTTCGTTAACCCTGTCGGATGCCAACATGGTCAATTTTTTCAAAGATGGTCTTATGCAGATCATCGGAGATGGTCTCGATATGGTCTTCAGTAACGAGGAAGAGGCGCGTTTAATGTTCGGTGCCAACTCTATAGAAGAGGCTGTGACGGGCATGAAGAGCATTGCACAGCAATTCGCTATCACTCGTGGGGCTGAGGGTGCCTTGGTCTTTGACGGTAAAACGCTACATGAAATCGCTGCCGAAAAAGTGACGCCCATTGACTCAAATGGTGCAGGTGATATTTACGCGGGTGCCTTTATGCATGCCTTGACCAATGGGATGCCGTTCGCCCAATGCGCAGAACTCGCTGGCGCCTGCGCCACCACATTGGTGCAGCAGATGGGGGCACGCTTAAGCAATGAGCAAATGAAAACTCTGGGAACGCGTTTTTCATAAGCTTATTTTATAGCTAGGTTGACGCCAACTCACACACCACCATTGCCGCACAGCCGGCAATGGTGACAAGAGACAAGTAACGTATGTTTTCAATGCCTGCAATTCCCAAAGGGTCACCAGTGACACTCACTCTTCTAGTGATCAATGTATTGTTGTTTGCGGGACAGTCGCTGCCCAATGGAATTCTCTCCAACGCTTTGCCTACAGGTAATTCTCTTACCAACCTAGGAGTGCTGTTTGGCCCTGCCGTTCAGGATGGTCAAATCTGGAGAATACTGAGTTCGGGTTTTCTGCACGGCGGCATTGTGCACATCGGATTCAATATGTACCTGCTGTTTATGCTGGGCCCCCAGATGGAACAAGGCTTCGGCAGTTTGCGTTTTAGCCTGATGTATTTTGGTTCACTGTTCGGTGGCGCATTAGCCGTGCTCTTGTTCGATTTTGCCCAGCCTACCTTAGGCGCATCTGGGGCCGTTCTGGGCTTGGCCGGCGCAATGTTCGTTGCCCTCTGGGCCAGAGGCGTTAACCCGCGTCAATCACCTGTATTTGGTTTGGTCATCCTCAATCTGGCATTACCCTTACTCGTGCCTGGCATCTCGTTCTGGGGACATTTTGGTGGAGTTGCAGCGGGGGCCGCGTTAGCCACTGTTCTGGTTTGGTTACCAGAGAAAAAAAGATCACCTAAGTCTGCAAACAGCCTTTCTCAGGGCGTCGCCCTTACGGTTACGTTGGCAGCTTTGTGTCTAGTGGTACCGCATTTAATAATGGTTAGGTAGTTTAGCTACCAAACCACCTTGGCAACAACGGCACGCTGCGTGCAGCAATAGTGATACTCTTCACAAAATTGCATGGGCCGACTTTAGATGACTGATCAACGCAGAGACGAAGAGACAACCGTCTCACAACGGCGTGAGCTGATAATGTCGATCACTAAGGCGATGCCCAAGTCACTTAGCGCCGCGCAGCTTAGCCAGCTAGAACATTTTGTACCTGCCTATTTCGAAAGCCTCTCCATGGCCGAACTGGCAGATTCTTCACATGAAGATCTAGCGGGCACCGCGCTGTCTCACTGGCAACTAGCAAAGACCCACGCAGGCGATGCCCCTCTGATTCGCGTGTCAAATCCAAGTTTTGATTCGCAAGGTTGGCACTCCCTACACACGGTGGTGCAGCTGGTCACCAACGACCAACCCTGGCTAGTAAGTTCATTGCAAGCAACACTGGCGCGTGAGGGCCATGTTGTACACCGCCTCGTGCATCCTGTACTTAACGTGCAGCGTGACGATAAGGGACAATGGCAGGCGCTGTCCGACAATGGACAAAAGGAGTCTTTGATACATATTGAAGTTGATGCCTTGGCAGAGCCAGAGCATGCCAAACTCGTTAATTGTATTGCGCACATGTTTAGCATACTAAAACTGGTCCAGCAGGAAACAACCACCTTCAGTGACCGGTTATCTGGCATGGCCGCGTCGATGGAAAATTCGGAGTTATCCGAATTTGTACAATGGCTTGATAACGAGCAGTTCGCGTGTCTTGGCGCAGCCAATCTGCATGTAGCGGATGGTTTTACACAGCTACACAAAGCCGCGGGCATACTGTCAACATCTCCAGAACATGAACCTTGGAATGTCAGCTGCCTGCTACCGGAGGGGCTTGATGTCACTCAAATGGACAAGAGGCTAACCTTAGAACCGCTTATGGTCTGTAAGGCTGCAAAAGCCTCACCGATTATTCGTGATGAACCTGCCGATTTGATTATGCATGCGGTGCGCGATCCGGAAGGCAATCTGATACAGCTCAATTGCCTGCTGGGTATCTTTGTAGCCGGCTTACAAAGCGAAGCTGTCAACAATATACCTTGGATCCGTGAGCGCTTGGAACGCACTATTTTAGCGTCAGGCACCAGAGCAGATTCACACGATGGCAAAGCCATCTCTGCCACATTGCGAGGCTTGCCACGCGATATGCTAATGCAAACAAACAGTCGCGATCTGCTATCAATGGCTACCGGCATTGTCGCATTGCAAGAGCGTGCACAAGTACGTCTGTTCAATTCCAACGACGCACTTGGACGCTATAACAATTGCCTTATCTACATTCCGCGTGATGCCTACAGCCGAGATCTTCGCTTAAAAATTGAAGAAATACTCGTCACTCATGCACAAGGTGTCAGCGCCGCGTTCGACATGCGCTTCTCTTCAGAATCAACACTTGCACGATTGCATTTCGTTATACATAAAACACCCCCCTATGATCGACGCATAGATTGGAATTCGATAGAACAACGCATAAAAGCTGCAGCTGTAACATGGATTGATCGTCTGGAGTCCACCTTGCGCGAACGGCACGACGAAATTAACGCCATGAAGCTGCATAGGCGTTATTGCAACGCATTTTCGTCATCTTTCCGGGAAGACTACTCAGCACGAATAGCCGCTGCGGACATTGACTTTATTGAATCGCAATTACCAGAAGACGCTCCGGTGATGAGTTTTTTTCGGCACACGCTAACAGATGACTCTAAAGTTAGCTTCAAGCTCTTTGCCAGAGATCAGCAAGTCGCTTTATCAAATGTCATTCCCGTTATCGAGAACATGGGGCTGCATGTTGAATCTGAACGACCTTTCGAAATTCGACGCCATGATGCGTCTAGTGTATGGATGCACGAATTCACGGTGGTACGTACTGGAGCTGCGGTTGAAGATGTAACCGAGGAGACAGCAAAGCGAATACAGACAGCGTTTAGCTTTATCTGGCGTGGTGAAGTGGAAAATGATGGTTTCAACCGATTGATGCTGGAAGCCTCTTTGAGCTGGCGACAAGTCGTTATTCTGCGTGCACTTTGCAAGTATTTGCTACAAATTGATGTACCGTTTTCTCAGGCTTACATGATTGACAGCCTGGTGGCCAATGCAGATATCACGCGCTTTTTGGTGTCTTTGTTTGAACAACGTTTCAAACCGGACACAGGACCAGACGCAAAACCTGACCTTCACTCAAAAAATCGTAGCGACTCAAGCTCACTGATTGATCAGATCGACAACGCTCTAGAGACTGTCGTCAGTCTTGATGAGGATCGTATCCTTCGCGGCTATAAAAATCTGATTCTGTCGATTCTACGCACCAATGCGTACAGAGAAAATGAAGACGGAGAACTTCGTGACTTTTTGTCCTTCAAATTTGACTCATCAGCAGTGCCAGACTTGCCTTTACCCAGACCGAAATTTGAAATATTTGTTTATTCCTCCAAAGTCGAGGGTATTCACTTGCGCGGCGGTTCGGTTGCACGTGGAGGCCTAAGGTGGTCTGACCGGCGAGAAGACTACCGCACCGAAGTACTCGGGCTGATGAAAGCGCAAATGGTAAAAAACGCGGTTATCGTGCCGGTAGGATCTAAAGGCGGATTTTACGTCAAGCAATCCTTGCCTGAAGAGCGCGACGCTATGATGAAAATTGTAGTGGACTGCTACCGCACATTTCTTAGTGGCTTGCTAGATATCACCGACAATCTGGATGGCAACGACATTGTTGCACCAGAAAATGTGGTCCGCTATGACTCGGACGATCCCTATCTTGTTGTAGCGGCCGACAAAGGCACAGCCACATTCTCTGACTACGCGAATGATGTGGCAAAAGCCTATGGCTTTTGGTTAGGCGATGCATTCGCCTCCGGTGGCTCGGTAGGTTACGACCACAAAAAAATGGGTATTACTGCTCGCGGAGCTTGGGAATCAGTAAAACGACACTTTCGTAACCTAGGCCTGGACACACAGACAGAAGAATTCACGGTAGCAGGCATCGGCGATATGGCGGGCGACGTGTTTGGCAACGGCATGCTGCTGTCAGATAAAATCAATCTGGTTGCAGCGTTTAACCACATGCATATTTTTATTGACCCTTCCCCAGATTGCGCAAGCTCCTTCAGTGAGCGTCAACGGCTGTTTGCACTTCCTCGTTCAAGCTGGACTGATTACAACGAAGCGCTGATATCCAAGGGAGGCGGTATTTTCCCGCGCAGCGCTAAACAGATAACACTCTCACCTGAGGCACAGCAAGTGTTGGGCACCGATCAGGAAAATCTGACACCCACAGCACTCATATCCATAATTCTCAAGGCACCCGTCGATCTTCTATGGAACGGAGGTATTGGCACTTACGTTAAGTCCAAGCAACAAACGCACGCGGATGCAGCCGATCGCGCCAACGACTATTTACGCGTCAATGGCGAAGAGCTTCAAGCTCGCGTCGTCGGTGAAGGTGGGAATCTGGGTTTCACCCAACTAGGCAGAATTGAGTTTGCACGAAACTCAAATCAAAACAATGGCGGTATGATCTACACCGATGCCATTGATAACTCCGCAGGTGTTGATTGCTCGGACCACGAGGTCAATATAAAAATCCTGGCTAACGCCATTGTCTCCAGTGAAGACATGACCATCAAGCAGCGGGATAAGTTGCTCGAGTCAATGACTGATGATGTCTCCAGCCTTGTGCTGCTCGACAACTACCTGCAAACACAATGTGTTGATATGTGTGCGGTGGATGGAAGCTGGGCACTCAACGAACAAGCGCGATTCATGCAACACCTTGAATCCATTGACCGGCTGGATCGAAGCATAGAATTTCTTCCTGATGGCGATGAAATAGCTGATCGCATGGTCAATGATCAATCGTTGGCTAGACCCGAAATTGCCGTACTCGTGTCGTACAGCAAAATGGTGATGTTCGATGAGCTCATGGATAGCGACTTTCCTGACGACCCTGCTCTGGAGGCCGTCTTGATAGATTATTTTCCAAAAGCTCTGCAAGACAACTACAAAACGCAAATTCTGAATCATCGATTGCGCCGTGAAATCATTGCAACTCTGGTTACAAACGACGTGGTCAACCGCTTAGGGCCTACTTTTGTTTTTCGGATGCAGCAAGAACTCAATGCCAAATCCAGTGATGTCGCATCAGCATTTGTTATCGTCAAAGAGGTATTCAGGCTGCAGCAAACATGGACTGAGATAGAATCTCTAGACAACAAGGTTGATGCTGCCGAGCAATACCGCATGCAGATTTTGGTCAGAGGCCTCGTAGAACGCTCCACGCACTGGTTCATTCGCAACCGCCGTGCGGATACCACCATTAATGCTCAAATATCGCAATTCAGACTGGGTATTGATGAACTAGTAGCAGCCATGCCTGATTGTCTGTCCACCACAGAGAATGTCACGCTAAGCCAGCGAGTTGAACATTTCATGAGTGCCGGTGCATCAGAGAGCACAGCCATCATGATTGCCCGCGTTGTGCCCTTATCATCGTCTTTAGATATTGTAGAAATTGCCAATTCAGCGCAACAGCCGGTATCTGAAGTGGCCTCCGTGTACTTCGCACTAGGGCAGTATCTAGAATTGAGCTGGCTGCGCGAACGCATTGGCTCTCTAGTCTCCACCACGCATTGGCACAAATTAGCGACATCTGGCCTGCGCAGCGATCTTCACTATCGACAGCGCCATTTATGCGCTGAAATATGCAGCGCTACTGATAAAGATACCGCTGCTGAACAACGTGTCACAAATTGGTCAACAAAGCACTCTGAGGCTACCAATAAATATCTTGAGTTGCTTGCCGAGATGAAAGCCAGTTCGTCTGTAGATTTTGCCATGCTTTCACTCGCTATGAATGAAGTCCATAAACTACTGCGCTCAGACAGACCGTTGGCAGGCTAGTACACTAAGGTTAACTTAAAATAGAGGAGCCACTCCTGTGCCCATAGCCAATGTTGTTCTTGTACTGCTTATCGGACTTGTGCTAGGCGTCATAGCATCAGTTGCTCTAAAAAGCCGCGGTTTGACGTTTTTTGTCAATATCGCACATGGCATGCTCGGTGGCATTCTAGGTGCGATGGCCCCTATTCTGTTCTCAAATGCCTTGGCAATTGGTATCTCTGCGCCAAACTATCTGTTCAGGGCGTTGATGGGCGCTTTTATCATGGTGCTAGTGGCCTCCCTGTTCAGACCTGCTAAGCCGCGCAGCCTAAGCTGAAGGAACTTCTATGAATACGCAGCTTGAGCTTCAAGGTGAATTTAAGAACATCGAGTTTGGTGTTGACGAAGGCGTTGCATGGCTACGTCTTAATCGCCCCGATAAGCTCAACAGCTTCACCGCAGCAATGCACGAGGAGATACGTCAAGCTCTGAGTCTTGTCCAGCAAACTGGCAGTATCAGATGCCTGGTTATTACAGGCAACGGCCGAGGATTCTCAGCAGGGCAAGATCTTGGGGATCTAGATATGTCTGCCCTAGCTCATGTAGTAGAAAAAGACTACAACCCCTTACTGCGTGCACTTACCCAACTGGACATACCGGTTATTGCGTCTGTAAACGGCGTTGCCGCTGGTGCTGCAGCCAACATGGCGCTGGCCTGTGACATCGTCCTGGCAGCACGCTCGGCCAAATTCATACAATCGTTTAATCATGTCGGTCTGGTACCCGATGGTGGTGGCACATGGACACTGCCTCGTCTGGTGGGTATGGCTCGAGCCACTGCTCTGTGCATGACGGGCGAACCCGTATCCGCTGAAAAAGCCGAGCAGTGGGGCATGATATGGCGTGCGGTCGATGACGAACAGTTACATGCTGAAACCACAGCACTGGCTCATCGGCTTGCCAACCAGGCAACCATCGGCTTGGCATATACCAAAAAACTCCTTCGATTCTCACAAACACGCACACTCGACGATCAGCTCGATCTGGAGCGGGATTTCCAGCAGGCAGCCAGCCAAACTGAGGATTTTGCTGAAGGCGTGGATGCCTTTCTTAACAAACGCAAACCTGCCTTCAAAGGACGCTAACTACCGCCTTTGGTATTTGCCGATTGTTTGGTAGATTCAAGCCTTTCTCAGACCAGAATGTGAAGCTCAACTCAAATTGTGGGCACCGGAACTCTGTTGTTGCGCAAAAGTGTCGCTATTCGACGTGTTGAAGTCGTGACGGAAGCAATTAAGACTTCCGAAAAACGCTCATCAATCGCTACCATGCACCTTAACAACGATTGAGCAAAATCTGATGTCTGATCAAGAGAATTTCGACGACGACGAAGACATCATCCTCGCGGATCTTAGCGACGATGAGCTAGTGGAACAGATGCACGATGATCTGTATAACGGCCTCAGGGAAGAGATCATGGAAGGCACTAATATTTTGCTTGGCCGTGGCTGGACACCCGACAAAGTGCTGAACACGGCATTAGTAGAGGGCATGCGTATTGTCGGTATCGACTTTCGTGATGGCATCCTGTTTGTGCCAGAGGTGCTCATGGCCGCCAACTCCATGAAAGGTGGTATGGAAATACTAAGGCCATTGCTCGCTGAAACTGGCGCAGAGTCTATCGGTAAAGTTGTCATTGGCACGGTTAAGGGCGACATTCACGACATCGGCAAGAATTTGGTCGGCATGATGCTCGAGGGTGCAGGCTTTGAAGTCATCGATATCGGTATTAACAATCCAGTAGAAAAATACTTGGAAGCTCTGGAAGAACACAAACCCGACATTTTAGGTATGTCGGCGCTGCTCACCACCACCATGCCTTACATGAAAGTGGTCATTGACACGCTCAAGGAACAAGGCATGCGTGACGATTTCATCGTGTTGGTCGGCGGAGCCCCCTTGAACGAGGAATTTGGTGAGGCGGTTGGCGCTGATGCTTATTGTCGAGATGCAGCAGTAGCAGTGGAGACAGCAAAAGCAAAGATGTCGGAACGCCGGCTAGCCAGTTGAGCATTGCATGTGCAAAGCTCAACTCACAGTGCCAGCGCTAATCCGCAATCTTCAGATACGCTGAACAAAACCCTGATCATTGCTTGTGGGGCCATCGCCCACGAGCTAGTTGCACTAATGAAAGCCAATGACTGGCAACACTGGGATTTGCAGTGTTTGCCAGCTGAATGGCACAACTCACCCGAGCGAATAAGCCCGGCAGTTGACGCCAAAATTATCGAGCACCAGCAAAACTATGCCCGTGTGTTTGTGGCTTACGCAGACTGCGGCACGGGTGGTCATCTAGACAGAGTTTTGGCCAAACATGAGGTCGCGCGCCTGCCGGGGGATCATTGTTACGGCTTTTTCGCAGGGGCTGAGGTTTTCAACGCTATGTCAGAGCAAGAGTTGGGTACTTTTTATCTCACTGATTACTTAGTCGATAACTTCCAGCGATTAATACTTGATGGCCTAGGTATTTCCAAACACCCCGAACTGCTCGATCAGTATTTTGGCCACTACACGCAACTGATGTACCTACGACAAGACACTCATTCACTCAAATGCGACAACCGTTTGCAACAAGCTCAAAAGGCAGCTGTGGCGCTTAATCTGCGGTTGAGTGTGCACGATACGGGTCTTGATCCATTCGCGCGTTCTTTACGTGGCATCTCTGTTGTCACCGAATCTTTGCATAGCGATCAGCACATACCACTGCAGAGCCGTATGCCCCTTAACGAACACGAACCGCATTTTGAGTAGCACATGCCTGAACTGATAAAAATCTACTGGCGCGATATTCCATCGCAGGTCACCGCTAAAGCCGGACGTAAGACAGCCAAAGTCATGCTGCCAGCACGCTTTCAAGAAGCTATCGACCGCGCTGCCATGCGCGCTGGCAAAGGCTCAAGCGATGCTTATATGGAAGATTGGCGTCGTGATCGAAGCCCGTGCAGCGGTGATCTACAGGCTGAAGCCGACAAAGCAGCTGAGCAACTGCTCAGCGATTTCGATGATACCTATCTGGAAGCTCTAACCAAAGCGAAAGGCGTGGCCGACAACGTCAGCGACGAACTCAAACAGGCGCACAACGCTAGCAAGCAAGCGCCTAGCGATACTGAAACGTAAAGTATGTACAGCTTACGAAAATGGTCTGTCAGGCATGCCCGTCTGCTTGAACGCACCTATGCTCTTGTTGAAAACGGTCTACTGTTCGCAGCACCTTTAATTAACAAAATTGGCCATTCAAAGCTTGAAAAACCGGTGGCTAGTGTTGAAAGAGTCATCAAAGGTGCCCTGTTCGACTGCCAGATGTGTGGACAATGTGCCCTGAGTGAAACGGGTATGTCATGCCCTATGAACTGCCCAAAAGAGATCCGCAATGGCCCTTGCGGGGGTGTTCGCCCCGGTGGATATTGCGAGGTGAAACCAGAGATGAGATGCGTTTGGGTAGAGGGTTGGCAAGGCGCACAACAAATGAAAAATGGTGGTGACATAACAAACATGCAATTTGCTGTGGATTACCGGCTTCAAGGCAAATCGTCGTGGCTCAAAGTGGTTCGTGAAAAAACAACACCACCCGAAGAGGGGCCCACCGTATGAATGCCATCTTTGATGACGAGCCCGTTCCGGGCTATCCGCTGCCCATTCTTCCCGGTCACAGTTCACCTGGCCGACTCGAGCGCATGCTGCGCTCAGGTCAGTTTGTAGTTACCACTGAACTGGCACCACCAGATAGCGCAGACCCAGCTCTAGTATATGAACGTGCTGCCTACTTCGATGGTTATGTGGATGCCATCAATGCCACCGATGGCAGTGGGGCACATTGCCACATGGGTTCGCTAGCAGTATGTGCTCTGCTAACACGCTTGGGCTATTCACTGATTCAGCAAATCTCTTGCCGCGACAAAAACCGCATCGCCATACAGGGTGACATTCTGGGTGGCGCCGCTATGGGCGTTTGCAGCATGCTTTGTTTATCTGGCGATGGTGTTCAAACAGGGGATCACCCTGAAGCCAAACCAGTGTTCGATCTTGACTGTATGAGCTTGTTGGATATCGCCCGTACCATGCGCGACAAATCCACGTTTCAAAGTGGCCGTCCCCTGACCGATCCACCACGCGTGTTTCTGGGAGCTGCCGCCAATCCGTTCGTCGAACCCTTCGATTGGCGACCATTGAGGCTAGCTAAAAAAGTCGCTGCGGGCGCCCAGTTTGTACAAACTCAATACTGCTATGACGTGCCTCGGCTGCGTGAGTACATGAAGCAAGTGATCGATCTGGGTCTCAGCGAAAAGGTCTTCATTATCATAGGCGTTGGGCCCATTGCCTCTGCACGCACCGGTGACTGGATTCGTAAGAACGTTCCTGGTGTTCACATACCCGATAGCGTCATTGAACGCCTACAAGGTGCTGATGATCAAAAGGCTGAAGGACAAGCTTTATGCGTCGAACTTATGCAAGAGATCAGTGAAATTGACGGTGTTGATGGCTTACACGTCATGGCGTACCGGCAAGAAAAATCAGTACCAGATTTGGTAAAACGCTCGGGCGTTCTCAACGGCCGCACACCTTGGCATCCTCGTCTTTACGAAGGCGACATGACTGTCCAGCAACACATGGAAAACATCCAATGACTAACACGGTAATCAGCTCTGCAACCCGGGAACACATAATCGGACCAGACCATCCGTTCACAATCATTGGTGAGCGCATTAACCCAACCGGGCGTAAAATTTTAGCCGAAGAAATGAAAGCTGGTGATTTCAGCCGTGTAGAGGCTGATGCCTTGGCGCAAGTGGCAGCCGGCGCGCAGATGCTGGACGTTAACGCCGGTATTCCACTAGCTGACGAACCTGCGCTTCTGGCACAAGCCATAAAGCTGGTTCAATCCATCACCGATGTACCGCTATCTATTGACTCTTCTATCATCGAAGCGCTTGAAGCTGGACTCGGCGTCTACCAAGGCAAAGCACTCGTCAATTCTGTCACAGGTGAAGATGAAGTATTGGAACGGGTACTGCCACTCGTAGCCAAATACAAAGCGGCTGTTGTCGCTATTTCCAACGACGAAACCGGCATTTCAGAAGATCCTGAAGAACGCTTCAAAGTTGCAAAGAAAATTGTTGAACGTGCCGCTGATTTTGGTATTCCTGCCTCCGATGTCGTCATTGACCCATTGGTTATGCCTATTGGTGCCATGCGCTTTGCGGGTCGGCAAGTCTTTGATATCCTCGGACGAATTCGCAAAGAATTGGGTTGTAACACTACCTGTGGCGCCTCAAATGTCAGTTTTGGTTTACCTGAAAGAAACGGTATCAACGGCGCTTTCCTCTCTATGGCTATCAGCTCCGGTATGACGTCTGCTATCACCAATCCCGTACACGAAGAAGTGATGCGTTCGGTTATGGCAGCAGATGTTTTGATGGGTAACGATGCCGACTGCCTAGCGTGGATACGAAAGTATCGCGCGCCTGCAGCAGAGGGAGAGGTAGGCGCACGCGGACGTCGTACTAGTCGTCGCAAACGTCCGAGCTAGAAATCAAACTTCATTATGAGCACAGACAACGACCAAGCTTTAGTCGTCTTTACACCCAGCGGCAAACGCGGCAGCTTTCCTATAGGCACATCGGTGTTGCAAGCTGCACGAGAACTGGGTGTCGACCTTGAATCCATTTGCGGTGGTCGAGGCCTGTGTGGTCGTTGCCAGGTTATTTGCCCAGAGGGCGAATTCCCCAAACACAATATCGTCTCTTCACCTAGCCATTTAAGTGAAGCCACTCGTGTTGAAGCTCGCTACCAGCGCATTAACGGAGACTTTGTTGACGCGCGCAGGCTCGGTTGCCAAGCCAATATACAAGGCGATTTAGTCGTCGATGTACCGGCTGATAGTCAAGTGCACAAACAGGTTATTCGCAAGGCACTGAGTCATGCAAACATGCGAGTCAACCCTGCAGTACGATTGTATGTGGTGGATGTTCGTGAACCTGATATGCATGATCCATCAGGCGATTTACGACGCTTGAAAGAGGCCCTGAACGATGAGTGGAATTTAACTGATTTGCACGCCGGCCTGCCGCTGATCCAGCAACTTCAAACGGCGCTGCGTGCTGGCAAATGGCAGGTTACCGTGGCGATCCATCAAGATCGAGACTTACTCGCCGTATGGCCCGGGTTCAAGCAAGTCATCTACGGCCTGGCTATAGATGTCGGTTCAACGACCATCGCTGGCCATTTGATTGAACTCAGTACCGGCAAGGTGCTGGCCAGTAACGGTGCAATGAACCCACAAATTCGTTTTGGTGAAGATTTAATGAGTCGCGTGTCTTACGTCATGATGAATCCCGAAGGCGATAAAGACATGACCGATGCAGTCATTGGTGCCATCAATTCGCTTGTCACTGATGTCAGTGAACAAGCGGCAATAGCGCGTGAAGATATTCTGGAATTCAGTTTTGTCGCAAATCCAGTAATGCATCACCTGCTTCTGGGCATTAATCCCGTTGAGTTGGGTGGAGCGCCTTTTGCGCTGGCTACCGATGAGTCGTTAACACTCGATGCCGCCAGTATGGGGATCACCGCCCACGCACAAGCCAAGGCTTATTTATTACCCTGTGTGGCGGGACATGTTGGCGCTGATACCGCAGGCGTTGTGCTTTCAGAGCAACCAGAAAAGCTTGATGCGCTAACACTTATAGTTGATGTAGGCACCAATGCCGAAATCGTCTTGGGTAACGCGCAGCGCCTCTTGGCATGTTCCAGCCCCACGGGCCCAGCTTTTGAAGGCGCACAAATTAGTGGTGGGCAACGTGCAGCGCCAGGTGCCATTGAACGCGTTCGAATTGACCCTGACACGCTCGAACCACGCTTTAGCGTTATCGGCTCTACCACGTGGTCAAACGAGCCGAATTTTGCTGAGGATACTGCCAGCACAGGGGTTACCGGTATCTGCGGCTCAGGTATCATCGAGGTGGTTGCCGAGATGTTTCTAGCGGGCATCATTAACACCGATGGTGTACTGGATGGTGCGCTTGCCGTGCGCAGCCCACGTATTGTGGCGCATGATCGAACATTCTCCTATGTGCTTCATGAAGGTGATGTAAGCGTGTGCATCACGCAAAACGATGTTCGGCAAATACAGCTGGCCAAAGCTGCTTTGTATGCGGGAGTGCGCTTACTAATGGACAGACTAGGCATTGAGTCAGTTGACCGGATCAGGTTGGCGGGCGCCTTCGGTAGTCACATTGATGTCAAGTACGCCATGGTTCTCGGGCTTATTCCAGATTGTGCTCTAGAGGCTGTTGACTCGGCAGGCAATGCAGCGGGCACTGGGGCGTTAATTGCACTACTTGATAAAGATGCACGAGCAAATATTGAGAGCATTGTGCGCAGCATCGAAAAAGTAGAAACGGCTGTTGAGCCTGCCTTCCAACAACATTTTGTAGAGGCCATGGCATTCCCTCACAAAACCGCTGAGTTCACACAGCTTGGGAAAGTGGTCAATCTGCCAACGCCAACTACATCACAACCTACACGACGAAGACGCAGCAGACGCACCTGAATAATTCCAGCTAGGTCGATGAGAGACAATTTGTAAGGCGGGGAGCAGTCTATACTTATGGATGCTTCAGGATTCGCGGTATCAGAAATATGGAACGTGTAATACAAGTAGGTGCATTAATAGATTCGGCTACACCTGCGCACTGGGTTGCAACGATTCTCCAAAATGTTCAGCAGCACCCGAAAATGAGCCTGTGCGTTGCCATTGCCGAGCCACAAGAACAAGCCTTTGAAAACACCGAAACGTTGGCGGCGCGACTTGCTCACTGGCTACTCCATAACGTAGTCGACTCTCCGCATTTCTCGCACGATCCTTGGGAGCCTCTATCACCATCTGATGAAATTAGTATGGTCTCATTGCAAGAGAATCCTGAATTGTTTGAACAGTGTGACGTCATAATCTGCCTAACAAGAACGCATCCGAGCCATCGTCTCACGCAAGCACCCATTCCCACGTGGAGTGCGGCGCTGCCCATGCTTGACCAGGGCATACAGCGATCACTCATAACGCGTGCGCCTTTTATTTGGTCACACCTATGGGAACTACAGTTCAACGAAGACGCAGGTAAGTGTCTAAATGAAAGACTTGCCTCGCATTCACTACCCTGCCAAACCTATTCTATTAGTGATCTGCGGCGGCTTACCTATAGTGCACTACCCAGTGTTTTTATGTCACGCCTTAACTGGTTAGCCAACAGTAATAATCACAAGCTTGACTCCGTTGATGTTCAGCAAATTAATCAAGGAGTATTTGAAGAAGATATACATCTGGCAAAAGAAGATGCAAATTATATTGAACTCAACAATAACAAACAGCTCGACAAAACCACTACGCTGTTAATTCAGAGCGTAAAGCTACTGATGAAAAAAACATTTGAACGTATTCATCGCAAACTCTTTACGGAGCGCTGGCAGATTGCCATCGCCAGGTCATCAGACGGAACCACACAAAGCTTGGCAGATATTGCAACAATTCCGGTCCACGATTTCAAGAGCATCACCCAAACCAGTGATGTGGCATGGGCAGATCCACATCTGATAAAGCATCAGGCGGACTTGTATGTATTCTTTGAGCGCATGCATGAGCACAATACCCACGCCCACATCGCCTACGCCAAGCTTGACGAAAACGGCCACATTATCAACAAAGGAACAGCACTTACAGCTGCGCACCATCTATCGTTTCCCTACGTTTTTGAGCACGCGGGTGATTGCTACATGATTCCTGAAACAGCATCATTAAACAGTGTGAGTTTGTACCGGTCCGCAACATTTCCAGATCAGTGGGAACACCACGCCACATTGCTCAAAGACATTAACGCTGCAGACTCGGTGCTGATACAACACAACAGCCTGTGGTGGATGTTTACCAACTGCCAATCCCACCGAAGTGTCGATGAGCGAGATGAATTGCACATTTACTACGCTGATGATTTATGTGGGCCGTGGCAAGCGCATGCTCTTAACCCGGTGATAACCGGCGTAGACCGATCACGCATGGCAGGTCCCATAGTTCGCGAAAACGACAAGCTGTACCGCATAAGCCAGTATGGGGCCTGGCGATATGGCCACGGTATAAACACCAGTCGCATAGACGAGCTCACACCTACGAGCTACCACGAAACTGCCGTGTCTCGCAATATTCCTGACAAAAATGTGGAATGGGTGGGTTGCCATTCACTGTGTCAGATTGGTGATTTAACCGTTATAGACAGAGCTCGTCACAGTCGCCGTTAGTGGGTTAGACTTCGGTGGGGTTCACAGCCCGACTCGGGCGCTGACAACGACGAGTCGATTACCTATTTGTCTTGTGTCCAAATAGAGCTTTACGCATGCAGACCTCTGAACGCATAGACAACTACTACACCGCTAGCCGCAACGACCACACCAGCTACCCTGCCCTTATCGGTAATCACAGCGCTGACGTCGTCATAGTAGGTGCAGGCTTTACTGGAGTAGCTACCGCTGTAGAGCTCTCAGAGCGCGGCTATAACGTTGCTGTTATCGAGGCACATCGTGTGGGTTGGGGAGCCACAGGACGTAACGGTGGACAAGTTACGGGTAGCCTCTCTGGCGATGCAGCCATCCAGCAACAACTCCAAACCATGGTTGGCTCCGACTCAAAAGAGTTAATGCATCTGCTTCGTTGGCATGGTCACGACATCATCAAACAGCGTGTACAGCGTTACAACATTCAGTGTGATTTACAACACGGCCATTTAAACACCGCTTACCGCGAATCAGACATACCCGATTTACAAAAGGCTATGCACAATGCACAAAATGCAGGACTCTCAGAGCACGTGCGCTGGCTAGACAAAACCGAGGTGCAAGAAAAGCTAGCGACACCGCTCTATCACGGCGGGGTACTCAACCACTACAACATGCATTTGCATTCCCTGAACCTGTGTTTGGGTGAAGCGGCAGCAGCACATTCATTAGGCGCAACACTCTATGAACAGTCGCCAGTTACCGATATTCAAACGGCTACAACAGCTACAGGAAAAGCGTGTGTCAAAACAGCCAACGGTAGCATTACAGCAAGCACCGTTATTGTCGCTGGCAACGCCTATCATCGTCTGTTTCAACGCCAACTGAAAGGGCTTGTGTTTCCGGCTATTCTGGGTAATCTCACTACAGCACCATTAGGTGAAGACTTAGCCAGAAAAATCAACCCTGACAATTTAGCAGTTTACGACAGCCGTATGGTTCTCGACTACTACAGGCTCACCGCCGATAATCGATTAATGTTTGGCGGCGGCACTAACTACTCTGGCCGTGATATCAACAATGTTGCCAACGCCTTGCGACCGGGATTGGAAGCTACCTTCCCTGAACTGAAAGGCATTGATATTGACTATGCATGGACAGGTACTGCTGGCATCGTCGTCAATCGAATTCCAATAATAGGAAAAATTGGCAACAACGTGTACTTCGCACAAGGCTATTCTGGACATGGCATGGCGAGTTCACACATCATGGCCGAGATCATGGCAGACGCCGTCAGCGGCACACAAGAGCGCTTTGATGTACTGAGCAAACTTAAACACGTGCGTTTGCCAGTTGGCCAACAAGCCGGTAGTGCTCTGATAGCCCTGGGCATGGCCTACTATCAACTCAAGGATCGATTCAGGTAGACGAGGCTTAAAATGAGACTAGGTTTACTCCCTCTGTGTCGATTAGCTCAGGCTTCAGAATGAAATTGGGCAAATTGGGTTGGCAAGTCTTCCCTGACTGAATCCTCTGGTATACCATTTACCGATGATTGCTCAAACAGAAAAACGAGGCGGCAACGATCGCCGCATGTACTCGATGCATACGCTTAAAAATTGTGCACTGGCTCCCAGACGCATGCAAGGAAGGCGTACGCTTGATCGAAAATACCCAATACTTGATCGATTCGATAGCGGCGTGTTTTGTCTAGCGATTGCTCTGATGATTCTGTCGGTTATGGATTCTGTTTTCACACTTATTATCATCTCTCGAGGTGGCTCAGAAGCCAACCCGTTTATGGATATGTTGCTCCAACACAGTGTGTGGACGTTCGTCGGCTTCAAGATGTTTCTTACAGGTATTCCTGCCATTGTTCTAGCGGCCACAGGAAATCTCAAG
>JALZWO010000202.1 GCA_023300375.1 Granulosicoccus sp.
CCGGACGATGAAGAACTACTAGAGCCGCCTGAAGAGGAACCACTGGAGGAAGAGGAACCACTAGAGGACGAAGACGAAGAACTGCTAGAGCCACCCGTTGCTTCACTTGAGCCCGGACCTGAATAGCCATTGAACTCAACAGCGATACGTTTATTGTCAACATTGATGAATCCGCTGTCGTTCTCGGATTTCAATGTGCGTAGCTCGCTATCGCCAAGCTTACCCTTCAGCAGAGAATCGGAGAAGATAGCCCCCTCATCACCGGCAGCGTCCTGGCCTCCCAGTTCGGCATCCAGGTGATGTCCCAATTCTTCAGTGAACACGGCCTCTAGGCCCTGGCTGTCATTGAGCAAGCGTGAATCCAGATATATAGTGCCGCCGTTAGCGCTATCGTAGGCGCCCATGGCATTGGCCCCCAGGGTTCCAGCATCCACAAACTGAACGTTTGCAGGCATCGGTAAATTCCCACTTAGTGCCTTGGCCATCAACGCATCTAGCGCGGCTGGACTCGCCTTGCCCCCAAACGCTTGTTGCAGAGCTTCGCGGAATGCCGCGGGATCGTCCTGTGCACGTTGTTGCACTGAATCTGCCATTGACTGACTGGCTGCCTCTTGCTGGAATTGCGCAGAGGTCTCTGAAATGTTCGAACTAGCCCGCTTCTGGGTATCGGATAGTCCTATCAGATCCCCAGGACTTAAATGACCCGGCGCAGCCGGCGTCAAGCTGGCGGCTATGGGTTGTAGTAGCCCCATCAATGGCCCCTGTTGGGGCACTACCGTCTCTGCTCGCCATTGATTGAGAGGCGTTGAGCTTGTTGTGAGCAATTCAAGGTTTGTAGGATTATTCAATAAACGTTCAAGCGATGTGGTGGGTGACAAGAGCCCCTTATCATCGGTTGGTGGATTACCGTTCGTGGCGAAGCCTTGCTGTTGGTGCTGATGCCGCCCGCGTGTGGCGGTATTATTCTGCAGTACGTTATTGGGAAGCATCAAAAAGCACTCTATTGACCGATAGCTCATGATGACAATCAATCCGCGACAGGTCTACTAGGAAACTTCCTAGTTCTTGCTTGAATTTTGCGTAACGCATCGCACTGACACCCACAAAAGCGCACATAGTAAAAATGATATCTCTCTCAAATTGCACGCAAATATCGGCAGCAGAATTATCCAGAGTAATCGCTTACTTGTTCTGGTCAAGGTTAACCGGATAAAACTTTCCACACACTTTGTTCATAAGGCTACGAGCATCCTATTCCAGTAGCAAGCCCACCTCTAGCCGCTACCAAGTGTGATAAAACTGCACCGGCTTAATTAAACTATTGCTTCGCCTGCTTTCCAATAGGCTTTATCAGTGGCAAAGAACTAGGCCATGCATTACCAAAGATGCGGATTCGCTCATGTGATAACTGTCGCTTAACAACACTAATTTTTCAGTACCCTACTCCGGGCGCAGCTCGATAACCGTCATCTCGCACCGCGTTCCGAATCGTAGTATCGGCCCCCAAGTGCCAGTACCTTGTGATACAAACAAATGGCAAAGAGCTGATCTAAAATGCCCTGCCACATGCTTATAACGCGTGCGTACTACCCAGCCGAAAGGCCATATCTGTCCTTTGTGTGTATGTCCAGATAAGGTCAGATCTATGCCCTGATCAACGGCATCAGCCCAGAGATCGGGCTGGTGATACAACAATATTCTGAATGACTCACGCACAGCGCTGTTCGATGCGCACAACTTATTCAACGCATCCCGCGCTTGGCCAATATGCTCACGGTCCTCGATGCCGAGTACCTGTAAGCCATTAAAGACAGTAGCGCTATCACTGAGTACAGTGACACCCTGTGACGCTATGTTCTCTAGCGCCTTAGGGTAATCAACATATCGTTCATGATTACCACTGCAATAGAACACAGGGCATTTCAAGCTGGCCAGTGGTAGCAGCGATTGCGCTGGCACATCTTCGTCGATCAGATCGCCGGTAATAAGCAGCATGTCGGGCTCTTGCACCTCTACCAGCTTGATCACCTTTTCCAGGAAAGCAGGCTTTCTTGACCCAACATGAACGTCACTGATCTGAACGAGTCGCAATGGCTTTGTTATCTTGGCACTGCTTATCTCCAAAGGCACCAGATGGATACGATGGGCCGCGCGGAACGCTATTGCATAAAATACAAAAAATAGCACTATTGCGGTTTGCCCGGCCGTCGTTTGTTCAACAAACAATGACAAGATAGCCCCGGCGAGCGCTGCAGAAAAACCGATAGAACTCACACCCAGATACTGAAATACCCACCAGCGATAGGACCTGTGTTTCGCCCGAAAAACACTGACCAACAACATCCCCGAAAGCGGTATCAACAATAGGCTGATAAACCACCAGGCATAGAATGGCAAACCCTCAAGCAATGCCAGAAAGGTGGCCGGTGGCATAATGAATGTTAGCCATAACACGGTGCCTATGGCGAATATTCTCAGTAGTTTTTTCACGAAGTTTTTGGCTTATCTTCCCGATTGTTCGCTTGTAATGATA
>JALZWO010000203.1 GCA_023300375.1 Granulosicoccus sp.
CCAAGCCACAACGGTGAAGAACTGGCTGACAATGCTTCGCGCTCAGCAGGGGTTGCGATCAATTTTATGACACCCTCATCCAGAGCTTGAATGCGCTCCAGATCGATACCAAGCATCTGCGCTTGACACATATTTCTGGCAGCGACTGCCGCCACTGCCCAGTCGCTGGTGTGGCTTAGACTACCAATGACCCCATCAGGCCATTGCACCGATCCATTGTCTCGTCGAGGCAAGGCTCCAACAGGCAAACCAGCCTCAAGCAGCACCGCACGCGCACAGTGCCGACCCGATGAGAACGTCGCGCGCCGCAGATCAGCAGCCTTGGCAATGGCAGGTACTTCCTCAGCATATAGTTCACTGGAATAATCTGCCACTGGCAAACTCAATAAATAAATGCTGGTACCCGCCCACTCTGGGGCGAAACGCAAACCATTGATGGGGCAGGATTGACCACCTGCCAACAACGCGGCCTGTTCAAACGCGTGGTCACTAGACATAAGTGCTAAGGCTAAACAGGAATATCTTCATAGACAGCAGAACGGGTTTCAGGAATGGGTTGATTATGTTCAGCGCGGTAGGTGTACACCAACGAGCGTTTAATCGTACCACTCTCGTTTTGCCCCGCGGCATGCAGCGTACGAGAATGAAAAAACAGCATGTCTCCGGCTTGCAACTCTACGACAGTTGCCTTTGAGAGCAGCGTGCTATTGGCTTTCAGATCGGTTCTTAAGAACATTGAGGCATCAAATTGTCCCGGTTCAAAGTCCAGCTTATGCGACCCAGGTATGACGAGTAGTCCACCGTTTTCGCGGGTTTCAGGCCCAAGTGCCAGCCAGGTGCTGACCAAATCTCGTTGATCGAAACGCCAATAGCGAATGTCTTGGTGCCAGCTTGTCACGCTACTGAACCCCGGGTGTTTGGTCATCACGCAATTATGATGATTTTGAGAGAGTCGGATTTGATCAGCGTGCATGAACGTTTTTAAAAAATCCACAACTCGCGGATGTCGGCCAATTTGCTGAAACAAACGGTCTCTCCCGTAAGCGTGCAACAAGCGACGTGGTGTTTGTCCACCCGGAGCACCTCGCGATACCGGGGCACCTGGGTAATGAACATCAGCTTCAAACTCAACCGGAGCCAATGCCGGATTCAGCGAATGATCAATCAGCTCAACTAGCGCTTTGACTTCGTCGGAGGGAATAAGATTACGCAGCACAACGTAGCCGTTTTCCTCAAAATCGACAGCGGCCTGTTCTGTATGGGTCACACAATCACCTTTGGTATTGGTCGTCGACGAGTCTACCTGCTCAGATAACCGTAAACTAGTGTACTGGACATTACCTATTCAACAAAATAAGGCCTCATGAGCAAGCATATCCTGATCGAGAACGCCCATCAGAACAATCTTAAGGGTCTCGACCTGAACCTGCCCCATGGTGAGCTGATCGTTGTGACTGGTGTTAGTGGTAGCGGCAAATCCACTCTCGCATTTGACACCATCTACGCAGAAGGTCAGCGGCGCTACGTTGAAACGTTTTCGCCCTACGCGCGCCAATTTCTTGATCGCATGGACAAACCCAAGGTGGATCGAATAGAAGGCATTCCACCTGCTATTGCCATTGATCAGACCAACCCGGTTCGCACATCGCGCTCAACCGTAGGCACCATGACCGAGCTCAATGACCACATTAAGTTACTGTTCGCGCGCACAGCCCAGCTGTATTGCGGAGACTGCGGCCAACAGGTGAAACGCGATACTGCCGAGAACATCGGTAAACGCTGGTTCGATCACGCACAGGCGCTGCGCATAATGGTCACGTTCGAGGTGCCTATTCCCGAAAATTTTAGCAGCGAAGAAATTACCGATTGGTTGGCACGTCAGGGCTATACACGCATCCACAAACAGACAAAGCAAAAGATTGACGTTATTCAGGATCGACTGCGCAGCGTGGAAGATAACCGCGGACGCTTCACTGAGGCAGTAGAGGCAGGTTTACGCTACGGGCAAGGTAAGGTCAGTGTGCATATCCTTAACGAGCAGCGCGAGTCGATCGAGCAGCAAACATACTCAGTGGCTCTGCAATGCGAAGGCTGCAATAAACGTTATCGCGAACCCACGCCGTCTAGCTTCTCATTTAACTCACCTCTCGGCGCTTGCGAGACCTGCAAGGGATTCGGTCGCATTATAGGTATCGATTACCGTTTAGCCATTCCGGATACCAGCAAGACACTTAACGAAGGCGCTGTAAAGATATTCCAGCCTGAAAAATCAAGGGTCTGCCAGAAAGATATGGTGAGAGCGGCCAAGAAAGCAAACATACCCATGGATGTGCCGTACGAGAAAATGAGCAAAGCCCAGCAGCGTTGGGTTATAGAGGGCGATAAGCACAGCAAAGGAGATTGGTATGGTGTGGTCGGTTACTTTGACTATCTGGAACGCAAGTCGTATCGCATGCATGTGCGTGTCATGTTGGCCAAGTACCGCAGCTATGACCAATGCACCGCCTGCCATGGCGCACGCTTAAAACCTGACTCATTGCATTGGCGTGTAGGCACACTGGAGCAAGCCACAGCGGTCATCAAACCCGGTGATCGCTACAAGGCTCCAGACAGCAAGCTAAACGCTGCAGTCTTGAAAACATTACCCGGGCTCAACGTGGTTGATCTCATGCGCTTGCCACTAGAGCGAACTCTACGCTTTGCCCGTGACATGGAACAAAGCCATAGCGACGATGCCACCGAAATGGTGATGCGTGAAATGTTGTCGCGTTTGGCTTATCTTAATGATGTCGGACTTGGCTATTTAAGTCTTGATAGGCAATCGCGCACGCTGTCTGGTGGTGAGGTGCAGAGAATTAACTTGACCACAGCACTGGGCACCTCGTTGGTTAATACTCTTTTTGTACTCGATGAACCCAGTATAGGATTGCATGCACAAGATATGGATCGCGTTATTCGTGTTTTACAGCGACTGCGCGATGCCGGCAACACACTGATCGTAGTAGAGCACGACCCGCAGTTAATGATGGCCGCTGATCGCATCATTGATATTGGTCCGGGCCCTGGCAATGCAGGAGGGAGCATTGTATTCAATGGCACACCACAGGCTCTACTGGCAAATAAGTCATCGTTAACTGCTGAATATCTGAATGGCGATAAGCAGCTTAGCTTCACCAGCACTCACAGCACAGCCAAAGACTCAGCAAAAAATGCGGACAAACTCGTGCTCAAAGGTGCTACTGGCAACAACCTGAAAAACATAGATATCAGCATTCCACTCAACCATTTGGTTTGTATTACCGGCCCGAGTGGCTCAGGCAAATCCACGTTAATACAAGACACCCTCTACAACGCTTTAGCCGCGATCAAAGGCAAGCCAAAAGATCTTGCCCAAGCGCACGTCAGCATTGAAGGTCATGAATTTTTTACTGATGTGATCTTGGTTGATCAATCACCCATTGGTAAATCTGCTAGGTCAAACCCTGTCAGTTATACCGGTGCCTTCGAGGCTATCCGTAAGCTATTCGAAAAAGTGCCTGAGGCCACCCAGCGTGGATACAAGGCTAGCTCTTTCAGTTTTAACTCAGGTATGCGCTGTCCTGTTTGCTCGGGCAATGGTTTTGAACATGTAGAGATGCAATTTTTGTCTGATGTGTACCTGCGCTGTGCTGAATGTTCTGGCCGTCGGTATCGTCCAGAACTTCTTGAAATAAAATTGTTTGGTAAAGGCACTGAACAAGGTCAGTCAATTGCAGATGTGTTGGAGATGACGGTAGACAATGCGCTAGCGTTTTTTGCAGAGCACGCCAAAGTGCAAACCGCACTACAACCTTTGCAAGATGTCGGCTTGGGTTACCTGCAACTTGGCCAGCCAGTCCCTACCCTGAGCGGTGGTGAAGCACAACGATTAAAACTTGCTGCCTATCTAGGTCAGGCAGCTATGATTCGCTCTAAACGAACGATAGAAGGCCATACGCTATTCCTGTTCGATGAACCCACCACCGGCTTACACTTCGAGGACATAGACAAACTGCTTCGTGCATTCGAACAGCTGGTAGAACAAGGTCATTCTCTTGTCGTTGTGGAACACAACCTTGATGTCATAGCGAACGCCGACTGGATTATCGATCTGGGACCCGCTGGTGGTGATGCAGGTGGAAAAATCGTTTGCAAGGGCACCCACGCACAAATGCTAGCGAATAAAAACAGCGTAACAGCAGCTTCACTACGAGACTATCAGCAAGCCAGTGATCGCTTGCGAACGCCCATGGTGGCTGAAACAGCCCCAATTCTTACCACTGGGCATAGAGCGACTGCTAATACTATTCATGTGCACAACGCGCGTGAACATAATTTGAAAAACATCGATGTTGAAATACCGCGAGACGCGTTAACGGTTATTACAGGCATGAGCGGTAGCGGCAAAAGTACATTAGCGTTCGATATCATTTTTAACGAAGGCCAGCGACGCTACTTGGAATCGTTGAATGCCTATGCTCGTCAATTTGTACAACCCGCTTCTCGCCCTGATGTTGATGCAATAACGGGCATACCTCCCACAGTAGCTATCGAACAACGTACCAGTCGTGGTGGTCGCAAAAGTACAGTTGCCACTATGACCGAGATCTATCACTTCCTGCGCTTACTGTTTGTCAAACTCGGAACACAGTACTGTCCTGATTGTGAGGTTCCCATCTCAGCACAATCTGTGGAAGCCATTACTGCGCAAATCATCAAACAACATCGTGGCAAGTCAATCAACCTGCATGCGCCACTCATAGTTGATCGCAAGGGTTACTACACAGATCTTGCCAAGTGGGCATTGAACAAAGGCTTTGGTGCATTACGAGTAGACGGTAAGAACGAGCCCACAGCCAACTGGCCTAGACTAGACCGATTCAAAGAACACAGCATAGACTTACCGGTAGGTACGATAACGGTCGATGTTAAGCATGAAGCCGAGCTACAGTTGATCATTCAACGCGCCGTAGACTACGGCAGTGGTGTGGTTAAAATTGGTAGCACCTTAAAGAATGAAAAACTGTTCTCTACGCAGCGTGCCTGCTCTGACTGCCAACGCAGTTTTCCAGAACTCGATCCACGTATGTTCTCCTATAACTCTCGACACGGATGGTGTACAGAGTGTTTTGGCACTGGCGAGCTCATAGCTGGTTTCGATGAAGAACAAACAGGCGAAGAAAAAAACTGGGAGCCCGGTGAGGATGAAGCCATTGAGTGCTATAGCTGCGAAGGACAACGTCTGAAACCAGACTCGTTATCTGTGTACTTTCATGACTGGACTATCGCCGACTATACCAACCTATCCATAGAAGATGCGATTGGCATTTTCGCTGATATCAACCTATCGGAGCGCGAAGCGACAATCGCCAGGGATAGCTTGAAAGAACTCAACTCAAGACTGGATTTTCTACAACAAGTGGGCTTATCTTATCTCTCACTTGATCGCTCAGCTCCCACACTCAGTGGTGGTGAAGCGCAACGCATCAGGTTGGCAGCACAACTAGGATCGAACTTACAAGGGGTGTGCTACATCCTTGACGAACCCACCATTGGCCTACACCCACGCGACAATCATATGTTGCTAGACACATTGAGTACGCTGCAAGCCAAGGGCAACACGATAGTGGTTGTTGAGCACGATGAAGACACCATCCTCAAAGCTGACCATATCATTGACATAGGGCCGGGAGCTGGCGTACGCGGCGGCGAAATTGTTGCCACCGGTACCGTCATGGAAGTTCGAAAAAATCCAGATTCTGTCACGGGTCGTTTGCTTGATAGACCGCTCAAGCATCCGCTGTACCCGCAACGCACTAAACCAGAACACAGCTTGAGTATCGAGAATGCCCAATTACACAACTTGAAAAATCTCAATGTAGAGATACCTCTAGGCCAATTGGTGTGTGTATCAGGTGTATCTGGTTCAGGCAAAAGCACTCTGGTGAGAAACGTTTTACACGACAACTTACGCGTACTGAACTCACAGAAAATGAACCGTAAGGCGGGACGCAAACTGGGCAATTTGAAAGGCTGTGACAGCATAGAGGGTTGGCAGAACATATCGCGCTTACTTGAAGTTGATCAAACTCCCATTGGTAAAACCTCACGCTCTTGCCCTGCCACGTATATTGGTTTCTGGGACAACATAAGACGATTGTTTGCCGATACTACGGAGGCTCGCATAAGAGGCTATACAGCTAGTCGTTTTTCATTCAACACAGGCGATGGTCGATGTGAAGAATGTGCCGGCCAAGGCATGCAACGTATTGAAATGAGTTTCTTACCCGATGTTCGTGTGCTCTGTGAGACGTGTAACGGACAACGTTTCAATCACGAAACCTTGTCAGTCACCTACAAAGATAGGTCTATTGGTGAAGTGCTACTGATGGACGTCGATGAAGGGATCGACTTCTTTGCTAACCACACCAGCATTAACCACGCGCTGAAACTGCTGCAAGATGTGGGGCTGGGTTATCTGACTCTGGGACAACAAAGTCGCACGCTCAGTGGTGGGGAGGCACAGCGTATCAAGTTGGTAACAGAACTTGCTAAAGCTAAACCCGCCATTAAGGACTCACGCGGTCGAACGATTGCCAATGTACATACTCTGTACATTCTGGATGAACCCACCGTGGGATTGCACATGGCCGATGTAGAAAGGCTTATTCATGTGCTGCAACGTTTGGTTGACGCTGGCAACTCCGTCGTTGTTATCGAACACAACCTAGACATTATGGCTGAGGCAGACTGGCTGATTGATATTGGTCCAGAAGGTGGTAGCGGTGGCGGTCGAATTGTTGCCAAAGGGACTCCAGCCAAAGTGGCAAAGTCAAAACGTTCGCGCACAGCACCGTTTCTTGCACAAATACTTGACCGTCCAGTATCTAATATCTAATAGGATCTGCAACTCAAGGCAGCCTTACGCGGGTGGCTTCAACAAAGCCGCATTGCTTAAGGCTGCATAGGTTGAACCACCCGGACCCAAAATTTATGCTGCGCTAAAATTACCATTTGCATTTTAGAAAAAACAAGCTAGCACGTGGCACGGTAGTTGCGAAATTACAGTAACTCTTTGTTATTGATGCTGGAAATGGACACGAAATTCCTTTGGAGCGGCGCTTGCACACGTATTTGTATTGCTTTACTTATCGCGCAGCTGAACGCCAGTGAACTCACCGACAAAGCAATTAATGCCATTGATATTGAACCGCTAACACACGGCTCCTCAGTGCAGACCACTTCTGAACCACACGAGCCACTAGCGTACGGAACTATCGTGCCAATGCCATTGACTCAAACGTTGCCAGTGGCTGATTTGATGGACGTTGCGTCACGGGCCGCCTTACAAAGCAATAAGGTAAGTGCATCCGCCACTCAAAGTAATGCGCCTACATCTACCGACTCTGCCCGCAGACATAAATTACCGTTCACATTTCAGCCCACCACTAATGCACCAGAACCTAGCCCACAGCCAAACACATTACTCGATTTCAAATTACAGCTCTCGCCAGCAGGTTTCCACCGACCTCAGTGGCAAGACATGCAAGTTCGACAATATTTTTTCTCTGATGAACCAACTGTTAAGCCTTTCGTCGTGATGCTTGACCCTGGCCACGGTGGCAGCGACCCAGGCGCCATTGGACACAACGGTTTGCTAGAGAAAGATTTGACGTTGGACATCGCACGACGGGTGCGCTTGTTTCTCACAGAATTTGAACACATTGACGTCAGACTGACGCGCCATCATGACTATGGCCTGTCCAGACAGTCACGAGTCGAGTCTATCAAGCGAAGCGATGCTGACATGGTGATCTCACTGCACTTTAATCATCTTCCCCAGAGCGATGTAAATCTGGTCGAATCCTATTATGCAGGCGCTGAAAATATTAGAGATAGTATGAGCAGTTCCAACAGTGCTCAGATGCATCGCACAGCAAACGCAAACAGCAGACCCGATTTTCGATTTACCAGCAATTCCAAGACGCTTGCAAATACCTTGCACCAGCGAGTATTTGCCGAAGTCAGCCTCGACAACGATCAGGTTAAAAATGCTGGAGTAAAGCAAGAGACTCTGTTTGTGCTGACGCGTAGTTTCACTCCAGGTGTTCTACTGGAAATAAGTTGTTTGAGCCACCCCGCCGAGGCGGACAAATTGGCCTTTGATGCGTATCGAGATCGTTTAGCTGCAGCTCTTGCAGACGGTATTCGTCACCATCACGATTCTTTGATAAATGCGCCTGTAAGCTTGGCAGAGAAAATAGGGGCTTAAGCCTCTCAGCTGACTAACACTAGAGCGATGAACTCTCACTCTGTGAACTATCGCAGATGAGATGCTGCGTTCGTGTGAACAGGCTCATGCTCGCGACGGTTAAGTCGATGGTAGTCTATCTCGTATCAACTACAGACACTTTGTTTGATGTTGAAACGCACTAGCATCATGGCAGTTTGCTATGTGCAGACAATTACTGTCGAACGGCGGTTGCGGTGGGGTCCAGAGCTTTATTGCAACTACTTTCGCAGGTAATCAATGCCGCACAGCGGCCGCGGTAGAGTCCAGAGCTTTATCGCGGCCAATGTTGCTCATACATACGGTATCTGTTATACCTCGCGGCTATCTACAGACATCTAAAAATCCAGCGTGTGAGCTTTCCTGACTTACCTTTCACTGACTTACTAAAAAGTCCAGAAGATCTGGAACTGCACTACGGTGCTGTGCGCAAGCCTTCCAGAGTAAAAGTTAGTCATAAACTAACACCGCCCATGCAGCGCTGGCTGGCCTATTCTCCCTTTTTCGTCATCAGTACAGGCGGTAACGATGGTATCGATTGCTCGCCTAAAGGCGATGCTCCTGGCGAGGCATTTCGTATCATTGATGAGCAGAGCCTGGCAATACCAGACCGTCGCGGTAATAATCGAATAGATACCCTTCGCAACCTGCTACTTGATCCACGTATAGGCCTACTGTTTCTAGTGCCAGGGGCCAACGAAGCGTTACGAGTGAAGGGAACTGCCAGCATCTGCGTGCACCCACCGCTACTGGACACTTTCACAATGACAGATGGCACGCGCCCCGCGAGTGTCTTGCTGATCCAAATTGACAGTGTCTATGTGCAAAATGACCGAGCTATCAAGCGCTCTCAACTTTGGACGCAAGTAAGTACTGAGGTGCCCGCTGACCTGCCTAACGCTGAGGAACTATCGCAATTGCAATAGCCCGCCACCAACATTTAGTTCCCAACTAGGCCTTGATTCTAATAGAATCGGAGTACAGGTAGGTTCGATCTTCAACGGGCTAGTTTAGATGTTGCGAACTCTTGTGTTGACTCAAAGGACAAAATCACTATGGCTCTAAAGATTAAAAAACTATTACCCAATTGGCATGTAGCATGGCCATCAGCCCTGCTTGCGATTTGCTCTTTGCATTTTTTCTCACTAGCCGCAGCTGCCGATTTGCCTGATCTTCAGGGCGCTAAGGTGGTCGTTGTTACTGAGAATGCCTATCCACCTTTGCAATTCGTTGATCCACGGACCGGCGAGGCTATTGGCTGGGAATATGATGCCATGGCCATACTGGCAGAACGATTGAATTTTGAATTGGACATCCAGAATACGAGCTGGGATGCCATGATTGCAGCCGTTAGCGAAGGACAATACGATATAGGTATGACGGGCATCACCATTCGTGATGATCGACGTGAGAAGGTCGATTTTTCAGAGCCGTATATGCGTTCTGAGATGTTCATGCTGGTTCGAGCCGATGAACAAAGGTTCTCCAATGGTGAAGAATTTGCCTCCATTGATGACGGCTTAGTGGGCGCACAAGCAGGCACTACTCCTTTTTATACAGCAGTGTATGAAGTGCTTGATGGTGATGAGTCCAATCCTAGAATAAAGCTATTTGATACTTTTGGCACTTCAGTACAGGCGTTACGAGCAGGAGATGTCGATGTTGTCCTCACTGATGGAACAGCCGGTGCAGGCTACGTTGAAGCAAATCCAGATGCCTTCAAACTAGTCGGAGATGCTATGGGCTCAGAGGATTTTGGCTTCATTTTCCCCAAGGGTTCTGAGTTGGTCACCGCCTTCAACGCTGGCATTGAAAGCTTGCGTAAAGATGGCACTCTTGAAGAACTCAATACTCGCTGGTTCCTCGAGTACAAACTGGGTCAGTAAGTTTATGACGTCACCTTCGTGGGGATGGCGGACTAAAGAACGTCATTCCTGCGTACGTAGGGATACAAGTGAAGAGCTAAAGAAAATACCATTTGTTCTACTACGGCATCATCACGCGTGAATTCCCTAGATCCATCTAAGCCCGCATCGAAAGACCAAGACTTTCCATGGTGGCTTCTAGCCACAGCCGCTATTGGTTTATGGTTAGGTTACAGAATCATCTCTGATGAACTGTACTCTCAGGTATTTGCCATTCTTGTTAAAGGTATTGGCGTCACGGCATTTGTCACTATCACAGCTTTCACGCTGGCCAGCCTACTGGGCTTGTTACTCGCCTCAGCTGTTCTCTCACGATGGATAATTGCTCGGCAGATTGCCACATTCTACATCGAGATCATGCGCGGGATTCCCATGTTGGTGCTGCTGTTCTACATCGCCTTTGTTGGAACACCCTTACTAGTCAACGGTTTTAACAGCCTGTTTTCGACCTTACTCGATGAGCCGTTGCGCACCAGAGACATCTCGTTACTGTGGCGCGCCATTATCGCCCTGACATTAGGCTACTCAGCATTTATTGCGGAGGTTTTTCGTGCAGGGATTCAGGCCGTTGGAAGTGGTCAAAATGAAGCTGCAAAAGCACTTGGACTTCGTACACGAGACCGGTTTCGATTTGTCATTTTTCCACAGGCTCTGCGGACAATAATGCCACCACTGGGTAACGACTTTATCGCGATGATAAAAGACTCATCACTGGTATCAGTTCTTGGGGTTGCCGACATTACACAACTAGGTAAGATCTACGCGGCTGGCTCGTTTCGCTTCATGGAAACCTACAACGTGGTAGCGTATGTCTATTTAACAATGACGGTTGTCTTGTCGTTGATGCTAAGACGTGTAGAGCGTTCGCTAAGACACAGGCACGAAAAATAAACTCGCGACGTGGTGCAGCTCAGACTCGACGCTTACTTTGGCGTTGTAATTCCGCGGCCTCGAGCGTACGCCCAACACCCCACGCAAGGGGTACTCCACAAAGATCACTTAAACCTTGGCCAAGGCGTGTTGCCGGCAGAGGCAGCTGGCGACTGTGAAATTGAACTCTTAGTACACCAGCGATGAGCGACTCTTCACAATGGTGGTTAACGACAAAGACTTGATGGCGTCGGTGTACCCGTAGACCACCAAACTCCTGATCCAACAATGTTCGGATCTTCGCCATTAGCTGGTCAGCCACCTGAATGGAATAGGCCTGTTGAAGAAAGCTGAAATCATTGATTCCGATACTGGCCTTGTACGTCAAATGTTGCCGTATGGACAATAGATCGGCGCTAACAGGTGAGCTACCTTGAAAACCTCTTGGACTCGCCATCTGTGTGCTTTTAGCGCTTGCAGGCATAGCAAGAATCTCTGCGCTTGAACGTTGTTTAGATCTGATTGTCATTTTCAATAAATCATAACCTTGAAAGTGGGCTGCTTAATAGTGCTCCAAAGCATACTCGTAACGCAAGCAATGCCACGTAACTTCGTTATGTTACCTGCTATAAATACGCCACGCTAAAGCGTTAGGAAAAGTTGTGATCCAGTCACTTGATTGCTGTATTTCAAGAACTAAATCATGTGACCCATAACACGATTTACCGATCAGGCATGCCCAACAATGTGCTTACATTCGACGCAGGTGAGTGTGGTCAACGGATGTTCAATGACTTAGCTGACCGTAGACTACTTAGCCGCAGTTGAAACTACTGGGGGGCAGAGTATGTAGACAGTATGCTAGCCAAAGCTGGGCGATGCTGCTCTACCTCTTCGGTGGTTAACCCTTCTAACGAGTGCGGAAATTTCAGCCATTGATCAGTCTCGTGCAAATAATAATCGGGGACACGATCTGTCTTATTGCGCGTGGGCTTATAGTAGGGCACCGCCACTCTAATATCGTGAGGTAGATTACGGCGTGTTTTTTCGTGTAAAACACTAATGATAGCTTCGATACTTCGGCCAGTATCGTATACGTCGTCAACGATGAGCAAGCTATCCTCATGACACAGTTTTTTGACCAGATAATTAATACTAAACACCTGCACTTTACTCTGTTGCTGATCAATACCTTTGTACGATGATGTTCTGACAGTGATGTGATCTGCCTGCACGCCTTTGTAGGCAAGTAACTCTTGCATAGCAATACCCATCGGTGCCCCACCTCGCCACACGGCCACTATAAAGCTGGGCCTGAATCCGCTGTTATACACATTGGCGGCAAGTCGGAACGAATCTTCCAACAACTGCTGAGTGTCAATATAATGTTTCATTAGTCGATTACCCGGTTTACATCGCTGCCCGATTCGCAAGTAGCCTAGCTCATAATAGAACAAAGTTAGCAAACGCCAGTTTTTTTAGCTAAAGTTGTAGCATTCAAAAGCCAGTCAGCATTCTAGGCTGGAGAATCAGACCGCGCTATACGGTGCAAACTGTTACAAAAAGCGACTGTAACTTGCCAACACTATTTTCAACACGCCAGGGGCCATTGTGCAACCTAAACACTATGTGACAGAGACCGATCTCCTACAAGACGCGTATCGTCTGGGCGTGAATATTGCCAACAGTGACTTTACGCCCACATTTATTGTTGGTCTTTGGCGAGGTGGTAGTGTAGTTGGCATTGCGGTACAAGAATGCCTTCAGTATCTGGGGTTCCCTACCGATCACATATCATTAAGGACTTCATACCGCGGATTGTCTAGTTACCAGCAAATGGTAGACAACCCCCAAGAGGAAATACGTATCCACGGCACACAATATCTACTTGATACCCTCAACCACAACGATGGACTGTTGATAGTCGATGATGTGTTTAGCTCTGGTTTAACGGCCAAAACCCTGCTGGATCGATTGCGTCACAGGCTAAAAGCCAATATGCCTGACGATGTTCGTATTGCCGTGCCTTGGTACAAACCCGACAGCAACCAAACTGATATCACGCCAGATTTTTATTTGAACAAAACAGACGACTGGCTGGTTATGCCGTACGAGCTCAGCGGCCTGTCTCGCGACGATATCGCCGCCAACAAACCCTGGATACTGCCGATCCTCGACAGTCTCGACGCATAATTCTAACTACCGTCAAAAGTCATGAACCCCCAAATTGCAGTTTTCCTAAAAGGGCTCGCCATGGGCGCAGCCAATGTCATACCAGGTGTCTCGGGTGGAACCATTGCGCTTATAACTGGCATTTATGAACGGCTGATCAATGCGATTAAACGCTGTGACATCAAGGCGGCTAGATATGTACTCAGCGGACAGGTAAAGCGCGCCTGGACACACATTGACGGAACGTGGCTAACCACATTACTCGGTGGCGTAGCCGTGAGCATTGTCAGCTTGGCAAAATTGTTTGAATACTTGCTCGAAGACTATGAGCGCTACACCATGGCGTTTTTTTTCGGACTCATCCTCATTTCAATAGTCTATGTAGCGCGTGGCGTAAAAAATTGGTCTTTAAGCACCTACATTGCGCTGTTGATAGGCACCTCACTGGCGGTCGCTATTGCCACGCTTGCACCAGCATCTGAAAATGACGCGGCACTCTATGTGTTTCTGTGTGGCGTAATAGCCATTAGCAGTATGGTGCTGCCAGGGCTATCGGGCTCGTTCGTTCTTATATTGATGGGCAACTACGCACTGGTACTTGGCGCAGTCAGTACGTTTAACTTTAGCATCATCATACCTATGGCTCTGGGGTGTGGTTTTGGCCTCATCGCGTTCTCACATTTTCTGGCTTGGGTGTTTAAGCGTTATGCTGATCACACTATGGCATTAATGACAGGCTTTGTTGTTGGCTCTTTGGTAGTCATTTGGCCATGGAAGACAGCCATTACCGACACCGTGACGCGCGAAGGTAAACCACCACGAGAAATCATCACAAGCTACGAATGGTTCTTGCCTGCATTACAAAATTCAAGCACCTGGATCGCTATTGGTTTGATGGTTGTGGGTGCAGCGTGCATAGTTATGATGGAAAAATTTGCTAGTGGCGACTCAGACAATCGCTGATCACAGTGATCAAACACACCAGTAGCAGCTCAGATATTAACTACTCTAAGCCGATCCTCTGCACACGATCTCCGGAACAGCACGACCAACACAAGCCCTAAAAATACAACCACTATAGCCATTGGTCTTGCGGTTCCGTCGTGCAGTACACTGATTATTAGAGCAGCCATGCCCGCTGTTGTTTGCTCAATACTACTGAGCAATGCCGACGCAGTTCCCGCCTGCCCTTCTATTGATCGCAGAGCGCGACTGGGTGCCGCAGCAAACATCGGCCCCAATCCGAATGTGATGATCATATAAGCGCCAGTCAACGAGAGCGCTGAGGTGGAGCCCGAAAAAATTACTAAACACAACACGGTGGCCCCGGCTAGCGCTAGAGCAACACCCATGCGTAACAGGGAGATAGCTTCCCAATGATCTGCCAACCTCGACGCCAGCAAGCTACCAAAGAAAAACGCCACAATAATACTCGCTTGATAGTAACCAAACTGATCGACAGCAACGCCTAGCTTATCAATGAGAACGAACGGGGCTCCGGTGACAAAAACAAATATCAATCCCAAGGCCACACCGAGAATGGCGCAATGGGTCATGAAATCACTGTTTTTCAACAGCCCGGCATACCCTTTCATTAACTTGCGCGCGTTCAACGCCTGCGGGTCAGGAACACAGGATTCAGGCAGATATCTGATAACAGCCATCATAGACACCAAAGCCATGAAACTGATGACATAAAAATTGCTTTGCCAGCCAAACGCTACGTGCAAATAGCCACCTAAAATAGGGGCCACGGCTGGCGCTATGGCAATCACCATTCCCAATAGAGCAAGTGCTTTGACCTGCTGTTTCTCGTTGTACAAGTCCTTAATGATGGCAAGGCCAATAACGGCCTCTGCGGCAGCAGCCAAACCCAACAAAATACGAGCAACAATTAATTGATCTATGGTTTGCGCAAACGAACAGGCCAGACTCAATACGATAACAAACACGGATGAGACAATCAGAACAGGCTTGCGTCCGTAGCGATCTGACAACGGTCCATGAAATAATTGGGCAATACCAAAAGCCAACATATTCAGACTTATGGTGAGTTGGACACGGGTAGCAGTGGTGTCGTACCATTCTGCCAAATCAGGCAGACTGGGCGTGTACATATCGGTTGACATGATACTGACACTGGAAGCTAAAACAAGAATGCCGACAATCAGACCCATTGTCGGCAGTTCATCTACCTCATGCTTGTTGGCTCTCGCCTGATCTGACACCATTAAGTAGGAAAGTCAAAAACAGCACCTTCTTTGATACCTGTAGGCCAGCGCGAAGTGACCGTTTTCAGACGCGTGTAGAAATTTACGCCTTCTGGCCCATAGATGGAATGACCACCGAACAACGAGCGCTTCCATCCACCGAAGCTGTGGTACGCCACAGGCACTGGGATAGGTACATTGATACCAACCATCCCCACCTGAATGCTATCAGCGAATGATCTTGCAGCATCGCCATCACGTGTAAAGATGGCTGTGCCGTTGCCATATTCATGATCATTGATCATCTTGACCGCTGAATCGTAGTCAGTAGCTCGTACTACTGACAACACTGGGCCGAAAATCTCTTGTGTGTAGATGTCCATGTCTGTGGTGACTTTATCAAACAGCGAACCACCCAGGAAATAACCGTTTTCATACCCTTGTAAGGACAGGTTTCTACCATCGACAACCAGCTCTGCACCCGCAGCCACACCACTGTCTATCAGGCCAGATATTTTTTCTTTGGCAGCAGCTGTAATTACTGGACCCATTTCGGCATCTGGATCGTCAGCAGGGCCGACTTTCAAGGCCTCAACGCGCGGCCGCAATGCCTTGACAAGACGATCGGCTGTCTCTTCTCCCACCGGCACGGCAACTGAAATCGCCATGCAGCGCTCTCCTGCTGATCCAAAGCCTGCGCCCATAAGTGCATCAACAGCTTGATCCAGATCCGCATCAGGCATGATAACCATATGGTTTTTAGCACCACCGAGCGCTTGTACACGCTTACCAGCTTGAGAACCTCGGTTGAAAACATATTCGGCAATGGGCGTAGACCCAACAAAGCTAACTGCCTGCACTTTCGGGTGATCAAGAAGCGCGTCCACTGCCTCCTTGTCTCCATGCACTACATTCAATACTCCCGGCGGTAGTCCAGCCTCATGCAGCAATTCTGCAATCATCATGACCGAGGAAGGATCACGTTCTGAAGGTTTCAGGACAAAGGTGTTACCACAGGCAATGGCGACTGGATACATCCACAATGGCACCATTGCAGGAAAATTAAACGGTGTTATGCCAACGCACACACCCAAAGCTTGTCTGTCGGAAAAGGAATCTATTTTAGGGCCCACATTTCGCGAATATTCGCCTTTGAGTAACTGCGGGATGCCGCAGACAAACTCTACAACCTCTTTACCGCGCTGTATCTCACCCAGAGCATCATCATGCGTTTTTCCATGCTCACGCGATATTTCGCGAGCGATTTCATCTGCGTGTTTTATGAGCAATTCGTTGAAGCGAAACATCACTGCCGCCCGTTTCAGTGGAGGTGTTGCAGCCCAAGCCGGAAAAGCTTCTGCCGCAGACTCTACAGCCGCCGCGACTTCAGCTTGCGTGCTCAGACCCAGCTGATCGGTAATCTCGCCAGTTGCCGGATTGAAAACGGGTTGTGTCCTTTCGCTCTTACTGGCCACTCGCTGACCACTAATTAAATTGTTGATCATCTCACTGTAAACTCTGGTAATTTCGGATTGAAGCAACGGGCGACTCAGTTGCAGGAGGCCCAGACTCTGCCCAGCGAACGCTGTACGCTATCTCATCTCGCAGTGCTGGTCAATGTACTTAGGGCCTATTCAAAGAACAAACGTATGAATGAATCTTTCGCCCCGCTAACAGGCAACCATTTGCATACTCTGATTCTTGGCACCATGCCGGGCCAGCGATCCTTACAATCTCGACAATATTATGCGCACCCACGCAATGCACTATGGCCAATCCTGTGCGCCATTGTTCGTGACGAAGAGCCGTCGTACAACGTTCACACCAAACTGAGCTACGAGCAACGCTGTCGCTTTGTTACACAGGCAGGTTTTGGCCTATGGGATGTATTGGCAAGCTGTGAGCGACAAGGGAGCCTTGACAGCAATATAGTCAAGTCAACAGAAATCCCCAATGAGATCGGCGATCTGGCCAAAAGGCATCCCGAACTGCGCACGGTTGTCTGCAATGGGCGCACCGCTGAAGCCTTGTTCAAGCGTCATATACGGCCCACACTTAGCGACAAATTCGCCGAACTTAACATAGTGTGCGTGCCGTCATCGAGTCCTGCTATGGCAAGCCTGGACCTGAAAGCGAAATATCAGTTCTGGCGCAAGGCTTTAATGGAGTTCCCGCCTGCGCGGGATGACGGGTAAAAATCTAGTCTGCACCTCGAACCGGTATCGGCGCATCCGGATCGGGGCGAATAAATTTCTGCACCATGACGGCAGCCGCAGCGATGACCACACCGATAACATCTGATACGAAGCCGCCTTCTATCATAAACAGCGCAGCAGCTAACAAGGCGAGCCGAATGAACCAAGCGGCACGGGCATCCATAAACCAGCCTTGAACACCTGCTGACAACAAAAACACACCAGCAATAGCCGTTACCGAGGCCAACACCACTAGATACCAAGCACCCTCCATCAAAATCGCACTGTTGTAGAAAAACATGAACGGCACGATAAAGGCCGCGATACCAATTTTGAATGACGCGAATGAAGTCTCCATGGGATTAGCTCCCGAGATTCCCGCTGCTGCATAACTTGCCAGCGCCACCGGCGGCGTGATGGCAGACAACACCGCAAAATAAAAAACAAAGAAATGTGCCGTCAGTTGTGGGATACCCAGCTGCACCAACCCAGGCGCCACCACTGATGCTGCCACCGCATAAGCGGCCGTAGTGGGCATTCCCATACCCAGCAGAATCGATATACACATGGCAAAGAACAAGGCTAACAACTGAGAAGATTCTGCAATACCAAGCAATAAACTTGAGAACCGTGCACCCACACCGGTTAACGAGATAACACCCACAATGATGCCCGCGCAGGCACACACGGCAATGATTTGAACAGACATGACTCCAGCCATCTCAAAGGCTTTTGTAATTTTACGAGGCCCCATACGGTGCGGCGTTAGCCAGGATACAAACGCGGCTGCAACGGTTGCCAACGTGCCCGCACGAATAACCGAGTAGCCCGCAAACAGCGCATAAATCAGAATGATGATGGGTAGAAACAGATAGACCTGTTTAATAAGTACAGCTACTTTCGGCAGTTCGTCCTCGCGCATGCCACGCATACCTAACTTAGCAGCTTCAAAGTCCACCATGAAGTACACAGACACAAAATACAAAACAGCAGGCAGAATGGCTGCAACAGCAATGTCTGTGTAAGGAATACCGGTAATTTCAGCCATAATGAAAGCACCGGCACCCATGATCGGCGGCATGATCTGACCACCCGTAGATGCAGCAGCTTCTACAGCACCTGCTGTCTTGGCCGGATAACCCACTTTTTTCATTAGCGGTATGGTTAGCGAACCTGTGGCAACCACATTGCCCGCTGATGTGCCGTTAATCATACCCATGAGTCCAGAGGCGAAAATAGCCACCTTCGCAGGCCCTCCGCGAGCACGCCCAGCCAAGGCAAACGCAAAGTTAACAAAATAGTCACCCACTTTAGAGGCTTGCAGGAATGCGGCAAAGATGATGAACAGAATAATGTAGGTTGACGACACGGCAGTCGTTGGCCCAAGTATTCCTGCATCGGTATAAACCTGTGAGAAAAAACGTGCCCAATTTATTTTAGGAGAATTTAAAAAGCCCGGCAACAGATGCCCAACAAACACATACACTAGAAACACCCCAGCGATAATAATTAATGCAAGACCGGTTACTCGTCGTGTTAACTCCATTATCAGTGCAGAGCCAGCAACAGCTGCTAGTGAAATACCAATGGGGGCAAAGGGTGTCCCGGTTGAGTTACGCATCAAGGTGCCGTACATGGTCACCAGATAAATTGCCACAGCCAATGCGCAAACACCCAGTACAAGATCAGGCAAGGCATACAAGCTGCGAGGTGTTTTGTCGATCCAGCCAAGCATAATACCGCCGAAAGTGGCGATAATTAACGGAATTCCGAACCAGTAAATTTCTGGCTGACGATACTCCTGAGCAATACCATTCCACATGGCACCGTCAGCAATTCGCCAACCAATATTGATAGCTGCTGCGCAAGCCACAAGACCTAAAAGTAAAAGCACTAGACCTGCGACTAAAGCCACTTTTGATTCTTTATGATTGACGTTTTCAACGAAGTTGAGTCGAGGACCAAACAATAGAAAACCTAGAACCAATGCCCCAGCAACATGCACGATACGAAAATTCCATGTTTCAAGAGGAAAACTGGGCAGAAACCCAACTTCAATGCCAGTAATACCTGACAGTGAAAGACCATTAAGTGCCGCCATGTGGAACGCAGCATAGAGTGTTGCTAAGGTTGCAATCACAACATAGCGCCAACCCACAAATGTTCGACGATTAGCCTCAACAGTTTCTTCGTCGATGCCGTCAGCCACAACCTGAGTGCCGTGATTGAGCGATTCCACCATTTTTTCAGTCATGATTGAGTCTTAATTTTTTAGCAACATTCAGCAAAAGGTAGACCGTGGCGTTGTATTAAAATTTCACACAGCCCTTTAAATACAGCAAAATTAGCTTTTTTTGGACTCGTAATTTTGATTCAGCACTTAGGATAAACAGTATAAAAATTAGAGCCATCACTTGCAAACCTACGTCACGAATTGCAAGCGATGACAGTCATTCAAACGATGCTGTGAACTACAACCCTTTGATCATCGAATCAGGAATATCTGCACCTGCATTTTCCTTGAACCACTTGGCAGCTCCAGGATGCCACATCAGCACAGCGTTCTTATCCCAGTTCTCGGGTATGGTTGAACGAGCCGCTTTGTGAATACCTAACATTCTATCGTTGTCTGACATAACAATATCGACAACAGCTTCAACGAAACTTTCTGGCAAGTCACAGTTAGCTATGGAAAAATTCCACATAGACACAGAGCGAGCATCTGCCGTTAGAGTAGTGTAAGTATCTGCTGCGATACTGAATTCTGCTACTGGAAAATCTGCAATGATCTTGGCCTGCTCGTCAGCGGTGAATTCGATAATGTTAACGTCAGTTTGGACCTCTAGCTGACTAACAGCTGGTACCGGCACACCGGCTGCAAACGCAATAACGTCGAGCAAGCCATCTTGCAGCTGGCTGCCAAGATCAGTCCAACCACCGTTTCGTCGTTCAAAATCCACACCCAATGTTTCCATTATGCGTGGAAAATACGTGTCGGAAGTTGAGCCCGCAGGGCCAAAGCCAATCTTCGCACCAGCTGGGATATCAGCCACTGTAGTAATGCCAGAAGAGCTCAGCGCTGTTACTGAAAATGGCGTTTGGTACATAGGGAACATGGCACAAGCATTGTCCATTTCCAAGCCAGGGGCGATAGGGTTGGTTCCTGCAAGAGACTCTGCAGCAGGCCCCATAGTTGTCATACCAAAAGAGGCATCACCAGTATGCACAAGCGCCATATTCTGCATAGGCCCACCAGTAACTTCACCACCGCCCGACAAACCTAGCTCTTCAGCAACCAGATTCGCCCAACCTGAACCGTAGGCAAAGTAAGTTCCGCCTTGCGATGCAGTACCTACAGTAAAGCTCTCAGGCCAACCAGTGCGATCGGCATCCTGCGCCAACAACGGGCTACCACCGAGGGTGACGGCCGCAGCCATTGCTGATGTGGTTAATAGATTGTGTAATTTCATTTCTTCCTCCCAGAAGAATTCATTAGGTTTATATTCTGTAACAGCGTCGTTCCACTCACGCTATACACCTGTGAGTATACATCCGAGAACACGGTGACAATCAACATCAACCGAAGCGTTTGTTCAGCTTAATTTTAGGAGGAAAATTTAGTGCCGGTCTTTTACCGGATTACTGGAGAACAACTCTACCAATTGAGTCGTCATTACATCAGCCAGCTGAGCCACATCGTGGATAGTGGTCGCTCGCGAATAGTACTGGCGAACATCATGACCGATGCCGATAGCCACCAGCTCAACCTCTTTCTGACGTTCTATTTGCCCGATAACATGCCGCAGATGCCTTTCAAGGAAACGACCGGGGTTGGTTGACAGCGTTGAGTCGTCAATAGGCGCGCCGTCTGAGATCATCATCAGAATACGCCGTTGTTCAGGCCGCTGTAGAAGTCGTCCGTGCGCCCATTGAAGTGCCTCACCATCGATGTTCTCTTTCAATAGCCCTTTGCGCATCATCAAGCCTAAATTAACTCGAGCTTGGCGCCAAGGTACATCAGCCGACTTGAATACTATGTGCCGCAAATCGTTCAATCGCCCAGGATTAGCTGGATAGCCACCAGCCACCCACTTTTCACGAGATCTGCCACCTTTCCAGGCACAAGTAGTAAAACCGAGTATTTCCACTCGCACACCACAGCGCTCAAGTGTCGCCGACAAAATGTCAGCACAAACAGCAGCTACCCGTATAGAGCGACCGTGCATCGACCCAGAATTATCTAACAGGAGCGTCACCACCGTATCTCGAAATGGGGTTTCCGATTCTTGCTTGAATGTTAGCGGCATCATAGGGTCGGTAAGAACACGCACTAATCGGGCTGTATCGAGTTGACCTTCTTCCAGATCGAATTGCCACGAGCGTGTTTGCTGCGCCATTAGCACGCGCTGCAAGCGGTTAGCGAATCGCCCCACCGAACGTTGCAGATCTCCCAGATGGGTATCCAATGTCTGGCGTAGGCGAGTCAGTTCCTCAAGATCACACAAATCCAAAGGCTTGATCACCTCGTCAAATTCTTGTGTGTAGGCGTGATAATCACTGGCCACACGGTTTAACGCCTCACCATTCACAGAACGCCATTCACTGCCCGCATTCTCCGAAGAATTCTCTGGCAGATCTTCTTCAGGTTCGACGGTGTCACTGGCATCGTCAGCACCACTATCATCATCGACCGTATCCGATTCGCCGTCATCCTGTGTGGATGTGCTGTCCGATTCGCTCATGTCTGAATCATCATCTGACGCTGACTGCTGATCCGGAGGCTGATCATTTTCATCAAAATCGTCTTGCGGATCACGCTCTTCGCTGTTATCCAGCTGTAGAGATCGCAACAACTGACCTAGCGCTTTGGCAAAACTGCCCTGATCATTGATGTCGAATTGTTGCGCATCAAACTTAGGCGCAACATCGCTGTCTAGCCACTCTTGCCAATCTGATAATGCGTCGGAGGCCGCCGGAGGAAGTGGATCTGAGCCGAGGCGTTGTCTTAAATACAGGGACAGAGCATGGTCGATACCCAAACGCGGCTCTGGAATTTCACCCAGAGCGATAGCGGGCTTTCTGATGGTATCCAGAAGTAACTGATACCTGTTGTCTAATGCGGCATGCAAATTTCTGCTAACGCCAGCAAACGCCTCGCTACCTAATAATTCGCAGCGTGTTTGCTCAGCCATTTGATGCAATTGCTGCGACGTTTCAGTACTTGGCTGAAAACGCCTGTGGGTAGCAGTATCGTGATGTTGCTTGTGCAGCGCTATAGCGTCGCTGCGGCCTCTGGTTTGTAGGCGTTCGACCAGTGTTGCATCATCTGGAATACTTGGCAGCGCCATGCCATCAACGTCTGATGCACTATCATCGAAAGTAAGCTCGATGGATCTGTCTTTTGCCAGAGTACGAGCACAAGCACTGGTAGAGCGTCGAAAACCCTTACTTAACGGCGCACCTATTGTGGTGACCGCGTTAGCCGCATTGGCAGACTTATCGGCATTTGAGCCGTCAGCCGTCACGATCAACCAGCTCTTCACCGAATACGCGCTGGTACAGTTCGGCAATCAGTGTGCGTTCTGCGGGGTCGCACTTGTTAACGAAAGCCAGCTCTAACGACAAGCCAGGCTCTTTGAAGAAGGTAAGATTTTGCGTCCAGGTGATAACAGTACGCGGGCTCATAACAGTGGCTAAATCGCCATTGCGAAAGGCCACACGCGTAAGACCTGCCAGCGATACCATTTTCTCGACAAGATCCCTTCCCTCCTCGTTTTGAAGATGTGGCGCTTTGGCCAACACAACATCAACTTCTTTTTCGGCGGGTAGGTAATTGAGGATAGTGGTGATAGACCACCTGTCCATTTGCGCTTGGTTGATCTGTTGAGTACCGTGATACAGCCCCGTAGTGTCGCCCAAACCCACTGTATTAGCCGTCGCAAAAAAACGAAACGCCGGATGAGGTCGGATGACTCTGCTTTGATCTAGCAGTGTGAGTTGTCCTGTTGATTCAAGCACCCTCTGGATAACAAACATTACATCGGGTCGGCCAGCGTCATATTCATCGAATACTAAGGCCACGTTGCGTTGATAGGCCCAAGGCAGAATACCGTCCTGAAACTCGGTTACCTGCTTGCCTTCTTTAAGCACAATAGCGTCCTTGCCAATCAGATCGATGCGGCTAACATGACTGTCAAGGTTGATACGCAAGCAAGGCCAATTCAAACGCGCCGCAACTTGCTCAATGTGAGTTGATTTACCCGTACCGTGAAAACCTGAAATCAGTACGCGCCAATCGTTACTGAAGCCCGCGAGTATGGCGAGCGTGGTTCGGCGGTCAAACAGGTAGCTGCTGTCCAGATCAGGTACTTTGTCTGTGCGCTGGGAGTAGGCCGGAACCTGCAAGTCAATATCGAGACCGAACACCTCTCTGACAGATACAGTGGTGTCAGGCATCAGATCGTTATCTGGTGCGCGGTTAGAGTGTGAATCGAGCATGATTGACAAAATTTAGTGGCGTAAGTGCCAGTGTATACGTTGAAAACCTGACGGTCGTTGTTAAACGAAGGAAAAGTTGTCTATAGCTGATCTGTCATTCCCGCGAAGGCAGGAATCTATTTCTGGATGCATATGGATTCCCGCCTTCGCGGGAATGACGCGCTTTCGCGAGAAAGACACGTCTTCGCAGGAGAGACACTCATTCGCAGAAATAACATATCAGGGCCTGATACGCCCAATAAATCAGGTATACCAGACCGTCTCAGCTTAAAGCGAACTAATGCGTAACCGACATTACTTAGCCGCTTTACGCTCTTGAGCTTCTTTGATTACAACGTCTGCAACGTTCTTCGGACACTGACTGTAGTGGCTGAATTCCATTGAGAACTGGCCACGGCCAGAAGTCATTGTGCGTAGATCGCCAATGTAGCCAAACATCTCGGACAACGGCACGTCAGCCTTGATGCGAACACCAGTTGGGCCTGCTTCCTGTCCTGCAATCATGCCACGGCGACGGTTAAGGTCACCGATAACATCACCGACGTGATCGTCAGGTGTGAACACATCAACCTTCATGACAGGCTCGATGATCTGCGGGCTTGCTTTAGGAATTGACTGTCGGTAAGCACCTTTAGCGGCAATCTCAAACGCAAGCGCTGAGGAGTCAACTGCGTGGAAAGCACCATCCGTTAGCACAACGCGGAAGTCGAGCAGTGGGTATCCAGCGAGAACACCTTCAACCATAGACGTCTTGAAGCCTTTCTCTACAGCTGGCCAGAATTCGCGAGGAACGTTACCACCAGTAACCTTCGACTCGAATGTGAAACCAGTACCAGATTCACCAGGCTCGATGGTGTAATCGATTCGACCGTACTGACCAGAACCACCAGATTGCTTCTTGTGAGTGTAAGTATCTTCGATAGCAGCAGTGATGGTTTCGCGGTAAGCCACCTGCGGCTTGCCTACTTCAACTTCAACACCGTGTGTACGCTTGAGGATATCGATCTTGATATCCAAGTGCAGCTCACCCATACCCATAAGGATGGTTTCGCCACTCTCTTCGTCAGTCATTACGCGGAAAGAAGGATCCTCTGCAACCATCTTGCCGATAGCTACGCCCAGCTTCTCACTACCTGCTTTGTCTTTAGGAGACACAGCGATTGAGATGACCGGATCAGGAAAGACCATAGGCTCGAGTGTTGCTGGATGCTTTGGATCAGCCAATGTGTGTCCAGTCTGGACATTCTTCATACCTAGGACAGCAACGATGTCGCCGGCCTGTGCAGAATCTAGCTCTTGGCGTGAATCAGCGTGCATCTCAACGATACGGCCGATACGCTCTGTCTTCCCTGTGAAAGTGTTCAGTACCGTGTCGCCCTTGGCAATCTTGCCAGAGTAGATACGGATAAACGTTAATGCGCCATAACGGTCGTCCATGATTTTGAACGCCAGTGCACGCAGTGGCTTGTTAGGGTCAACGATAGCGCGTTCGCCAGTCTCGTTACCTTCCAAATCAACTTCAGGCTGTGGCACCACTTCAGTAGGACTTGGCAGATAAGACACAACACCGTCGAGCATGGGCTGAATGCCTTTGTTCTTGAACGCTGAACCACAGAACGTGGGGAACCAAACCAACTCGATAGTACCTTTACGAATGCATTTCTGCAGTGTTTCGATATCCGGCTGCTCACCCTCGAAATAACGCTCCATAGCGGCGTCATCCATCTCCAGAGCTGACTCAACTAGCTCTTCACGCCATTTAGCAACATCTTCGACCATGTCAGCAGGTACGTCTTCGATGCTGTAGTTCTCAGGATTTCCTGTCTCGTCCCAGATCCATGCTTTTTCAGTCAAGAGATCGACTATGCCGACAAAGTTCTCTTCCGTACCGATTGGCAGAACCATAACCAGCGCACGCGCAGCCAGAACTTTCTTGACTTGGTCTACAACGCGGAAAAAGTCAGCACCCATACGATCGAGTTTGTTGACGAAGATTACGCGTGCAACTTCAGATTCATTCGCATAGCGCCAGTTAGTCTCTGACTGGGGCTCAACACCACCAGAACCACAGAAAACGCCTACACCACCGTCCAATACTTTTAATGAACGATAAACTTCGATTGTGAAGTCAACGTGTCCCGGGGTGTCAATGATATTGAAACGATGACTGTCCCACTCACAGCTGGTTGCAGCGGACTGGATCGTGATACCACGCTCCTGCTCCTGTTCCATGAAATCGGTTGTGGCTTCACCATCATGAACCTCACCGGACTTATGAATTTTGCCCGTAAGTTTTAGGATTCGCTCTGTTGTGGTGGTCTTGCCCGCATCAACGTGGGCGAAAATGCCTATGTTGCGGTAGTTGGAAAGGTCTGTCATGGGTTAATGCTCAAACTCTGTGAATAGGGGCCAAGGGCGTCTTGCGAAAGTTGTCGAAAAACGCTCTGACCATAAAGCCAAAAAATAGGTGAATAATGGAGACTGCATCTAAAAATCAAATAAAAACGGTGAGCAGCTCGGAGATGCATTGTGGAAACAAGGCATACTGGCGCTCGGTAAACCCGCAATTCTACCCAATTTTGGCGCTCGGCGGTCGCTAACAATGTTCCTTTCGTTAACGAACGGGCGGAACTGATTGATGTTTTTCTGTTTGAGCTTTCAAAATTGCACAAAAACAATCAGTTGAATGGCCCAACAGCCCAGCTACAATACAACCAGAGAGTTACATTCTGTACAGCCAGACATATAAGTACTGAACCTTACCGGCTCCAGCAACTCTACAACCCAAGTAATTCAATCACGTCAAACTCCCGACGAGTTCTTAGAACTTGTTCCGGAATCCCAGATAATGACAATATCGCAAGAGTATTGCTACCTAAATGCTAGCGCAAGAGCTGGTTTGCAAGGTAAAATAATAACGTCATTCTGACCAGTTTGATCTGTTACACATCGAGGATAGGTGGTAGTTCATCATGCACATTACGATCATCATGGTATTGACCTATATACTGTGCTGCGTCAGGATCTCCACTGCGCCATGGCGCTACTGGCAGCTCAACGCACACTATTTTTCAAAAGAACAGGGCGTGTTCTCTAAAATGTCCATCGACGAGCTAATACCTGACCGATGGAGGTTAGCTCAAGCCTTCGATTCCGAAACCTATACCCCAGATCAGTTCCCTGTCTTTTTGAAGCCAGAGTGGGGACAAAATGCGCACGGCATACATCGGGCTGACGATTTAGCTCAGCTTGTAAAATTGCGCGCTAACCTTGAGTGCCAGCCACAACGCTATTTAGTGCAGCAAGCTGCTCCAGGACAGCGTGAATTCGAGCTGTTCAGCATTGATGAAGACCGCGAAGATGGAAAACACGACGTATTCACCGTCACGGAAGCGATCAACAACTCCGAAATCTACCCCATCAACAGCAAGTACAACCGATCAACTCGCTATTCGGACATCACCGGTGAGTTTGACGCTGAGCAACGCGTTGCAATGTCTGGATACTTGTCTCAAATAGGCAAATTCGGCATCAGTCGCATGGCGGTTCGCGCCGAAAGCACCGAAGCGTTGGTCAATGGTGACTTCCACATTATTGAAATAAACCTGTTCCTACCCATGCCGATAAACCTACTCGACGGCGATTACACGTGGCAGCAAAAGTGGGCTTTTATCCAGCCAGCGATGATGAGTCTTGCTAAATCAACCAAATTAATCAAACCTGTTGAAAAACGGCAGCCTATATTTATGCGCATGATGATGTACGGACGCGACAAGCCCAATACAGAAAAATGCGCTACCAATAACAACCAAGGAACTAAATCACACAAAATTGGCGAGCAATCCAGCCAATCGTGAAATCAACAACGTGAAGAAATTGAAGACTCTGATCTACGCATGGATCAGCGCCAAATACATGGCTGGCTGCAGTAATTACAACACGCTAGAAGTCAGAAAAGCCAGTCGCTCAAAGCGACAGGCGCGTGAAATGTTTGCAAAGCACAATGTCCCACATGCTAAAGGCACGCTGTTTTTCAATCCACTGACAGCGCATCGCTTCGCAAAGGAACATGGATTCCCTTTGTGTATTAAGCCAAACGTTAGCGGTTTTTCACGGGGCAGCCACTTCCCTATCACCAACTTCAAAGAGCTCTGGAAGGCGGCGTTATGGGTGAAAGTCTGGTGGCCTAGCAGTGTTGTTGAGCAATACCTACTCGGATCCAACTATCGTGTGTTAGCTACGGATGATGAGCTGGTCTCCGTGATTCGTCGTTATCCGCCGTTTGTTGACGGCAACGGACGCGATACTATCGCGACCTTAATAGACACTGAGAATGCGCAAAGGCAAGCAATGAACTTGCACCCCACGATCTACCCCATAGCCAAGTCTGCGCAAACAATTTCCTATCTGGCAAGCTGTGGAAAAACGCTTGAGTCGGTACCAGCTGACGGAGAGCGTGTACACACGTTCAACCGAATAGCGCTAGCACCCGGCGGCATTGTTGAAGTTATTGACAAAGAGACTATTCCAGAAGCTAATCGCGAATTATTTTTGCAGGTCATGAAATCGTTCGACGCAAAGCTTTTTGGCATTGATGTCATATTTGAACAGGGCATAGAAAAGGACTATCGAGAGCAAAAATGTATCTTTCTCGAAGTAAATTCACGCCCGTACACACGCATGCACAGCTTCCCCCGTTTCGGGAAAGTAGAAAATCTGGAGGCTTTCTATGAGAAAATGGATGCCCTGCAGGTTGCAGAATCTGACACGTTCTAGTTTTTTGCCATCTAGCGCGGTCACGTAAATTTTGCCTACCCCTTCGCGCCCGTTGTACTTTTACCAATTCCTTGGCGCCCATTCGCTTCTTATTGGGCTTCTCCCGTTCTTTCTACCTGTTTACTTGTGGAAGCTAGGGCTTAGTCTGGCAGGATTGAGCCTGCTTATCGGTGTTTCTGGGATCAGTTTTGCGCTAGCTCTTTATGCTTGGCAACGCTTGTCCACACGCTGGCAACTAAAGCGACTCGTGGCATTCACCTTTGTACTTGAAACCACGCTGGTTTTTTTCGTCGGCGTGTTCACACTGATTCCAGGCGTTGGTTTATTTGCAACGCCATTGGAAGGTATAGGGGCAGCCAGTGTATTCGGCTTGGTTATGACGGCTAGTGTTATTGGCCTATTCAACGGCTTATACAACGCGTTTTTCTGGACGACACAACGCACCCTTTTTTTACAGCAGTTGTCCCCCATCGACAATGGCCAGAGTAACACCGGCAGGCAGTACGGGAACTTTCAGATCTTTGTCACACTGTTCCTCAAACTCGGCATTTTACTGGGTGGATGGCTACTGGATACTGGAGGTTTTGTGACGTTACTCGCCATCAGTGCAGGCGTTAGTGCTGTATCGAACTGGTGGCTAGCAAAGTCTGAACACGGCAAGATGGCACTTCACAAGCTGCCTTCAAACATTGGACTACTAGAGAGCCTACGTTACAAAGACGAACAAGGCTCCCGCCCCACGTTCGCGATTGATGGCGTCTTTCTTTACCTTGATAGCCACTTCTGGACCTTGTCTTTATTCATGCTGGTTAAGGAAGATTTTTCGATGCTGGGAATAGCCGTTGTGCTGTTAGGCATTGGCTTTGGCGTGTTGTTTTTTCTGATTAAAAACGGCATTGATCGCATTGACGTTGAGCGCGTGTTCAAAGCAGCTGTAGTCTTGTACAGCCTATCTTGGCTTCTGCGCTTTACGCTGGATGACACCTTAAGCGGCAATGCATTACTCATTAGCCTTCTCGTGGTTACCTTCTTTTCATCGTTTTTCCGTCTGGCTTTCAACAAACGTTTTTTTGATGTTGCGCGCACCGAAGGTGCTGTGCAGTACCTGCTCTATAAAAGCTTTAGCTCACAATTTATACTGGGGTTGTTTTTTATTATCCTAGGTGGCTTGCTGTTCTTTGTTGACACCGAACCCATGCGTATTCTGCAGAGCGTGTATCTGGGTGCTGCATTGCTATCATTGCTTTACTTGCTTTACCAAGACAAAAGCAAGGGCTAGCCAAAGAGGTTTACAACGTGATAGAGTCGGCTCGAATTCGCAACGAATTCACAAGGTACCGAATTGAATCAGGAAAAGATAACACCGCCGCCGCAGAACGCAAAAACGTTTAACAATGCGGGGGACGCCGTCGAAGAACTCATCCGGCTATACGACATTAGCACGCACTTTTTGCGCAACGCCTTCACGCAGTACCTGGAAGGTAAACTCCCCGCTCAAAAACATCGTGCTTATTATCCTGAAATACGCTTTAGCACCAGCACATATGCGCGAGTGGACTCACGCTTGTCGTTCGGACATGTTGATCAACCTGGACTTTACAGCACCACGGTATCCCAACCTGCACTGTTCCGAGGGTATTTAACACACCAGCTAAAACTACTCATAGAAAATCATAACGAGCCTGTTGAGATACGCTTTTCAGATATCCCCATACCTCTGCATTTTGCATTGGAGGCAGGCTCTCCAGTGGCGGTTAAGCAGCCGCAAGTCACCAATAGCTTGTTGCGCGATATGTTTGATGTCCCCGTATTAGCGCATGTTAACGACTACATTGTTAATGGCACTCATGAGACCAAACCAGGAGGCGCCAGTCCGCTAGCGCCCTTCACCGCACAACGTGTTGATTACTCACTACACCGGCTGGTGCACTACTCAGCCACTGCACCCGAACACTTTCAGAACTATGTGTTGTTTACCAACTACCAGTTCTACATCGATGAATTTTGCCGACTCGCACGCGACATGATGGCCTCTGGTGATAGTCGCTATGAGTCTTTTGTAGAACCGGGTAACGTCATCACACACTCTGGAGAGTCTGGCCCCAGCTCAGGTACAGCGCCAGCACGCCTGCCGCAAATGCCAAGTTACCATCTTAAAACAGCTAAGGGCCGCGGCATCACAATGGTCAATATTGGTGTCGGGCCTTCAAACGCAAAAACCATTACCGACCACATCGCGGTATTGCGCCCACACGCATGGCTCATGCTTGGGCACTGCGCAGGTCTTAGAAACACACAAGCACTCGGTGATTATGTGTTGGCACATGCCTACGTTCGAGAGGACAAAGTATTGGATGCCGACTTGCCTGTATGGGTACCTATTCCAGCGCTAGCCGAGGTGCAACAAGCACTCGAAAGTGCCGTGGCTGAAGTTACCGGCCTTCAAGGTTTTGAGCTTAAGCGCATCATGCGCACCGGCACGGTAGCCTCCATTGATAACCGCAACTGGGAGCTACAGGACCAGAAAGAACCCGTACTGCGGTTATCGCAATCTCGTGCAATAGCTCTGGATATGGAGTCGGCAACCATTGCTGCCAATGGCTTCAGACTGCGCGTGCCCTATGGCACTCTGCTTTGCGTGTCTGATAAGCCGCTGCAGGGTGAACTCAAACTACCCGGCATGGCCTCTGATTTCTATCAAAAACAAGTGGCGCAGCATCTTGAAATTGGCATGCTCGCTATGCAGAAAATGAGCGATATGAAAGCTGAAAAACTGCATTCGAGAAAACTACGCAGTTTTTCAGAGACCGCATTTCAGTAGAGTGCGTTGAGTTGGTTACGGCCTCACATCACATCGCCGTTTTTCGTCAATCATGTTGTAGAAGACGTTTGGTCAGTGCCAAGTAAGCCACGTCAACAAAGGATGCCCCTAGGCGCAAACAGCGTTCTGGGGACCATCCGACATCGGGTCGAGGGCGGTTTGCAGTGTCTTTGAAGGGCATCTCCAAAGTCAGCGCCAGTGCGCCAAACTGATGCGCAAGCTGGTTACTACAAATAGTCAGGTTCGCATTGCCGGGCTTATTGATCGGGTAACCGTGCTTATCTTGAAAATCAGGATTGATTGCACCCCACGTGTGCTTCAAGTTAACCAGCTCTGCATTTCGCTCAGGCGTCCAATCTTTAACACCTTCGGTACCGGCTATAAAGTTATACGGCAAGGCCTCATCACCGTGCACATCAAGAGCCAGATCAATACCCGTGCTGCGCATACGCTCAAGTACAGAATACACCTCGGGGCTGCGTTCCATGCTGGGCTCTGCCCACTCACGGTTCAGGTTGACACCCAATGCGTTGGTACGTAAGTGCCCTAGATACGACCCATCAGGGTTCATGTTAGGTACAACGTGTATGTCGGCTAACTCCCGCAAAGCACAGCTCGTTGCATCGTCTTCATCGAGTAATCTGTCTAACCAACCTTCCATAAACCATTCAGCCATAGATTCGCCAGGGTGCTGACGAGCGATGACCCACAGTTGTGGTCTTTTGCCACTATTGTTGGCGTCTGGCTCTTCTGAAAGTGGCAACACATTAAGATAATCAATGGGCCGGCGTTGATATGTTTGGGCTAGCACTTCATGGCGCACACAGAGCGACGATGCTGCGGCCGCGATTAAATCAGCATGCTGCTCCATGGAATAAGGTGCAAAGTACGCAAACCATAGTTGATCATTGTCAGTTTCTACCGACCAACGTAATTCGCCATTCTTGTATTCAGAGGCTACGCGCTGCCACGTTTGACGATCGCTACTGCAAACAACGTGGTAGTCCACCCACCCATCTGGGTAAGTCGTAGCCCCCGCGTTTTCAATAATGAATGTGGTGTTTTTGCCACGAAGGCCAGACGCACTGAAATGAAACCATTGAAGGAAATCAGAGTTTGCATCTTTACGAATGTTTAGCCGGACGCCAGCTGGATTGGATGCATCAACAAGCTCAATGTTTGCGCTGTCGTGCTGGGTGTTTACGTTGATGTCAGAAGATGTCACTTTTTCAGAGTATTCCATGATGGATAAAGCCAACAATGCATCAATCTGTTGGCCAGAGTTATACATCGTAAAGAAAGTACATCAAGAGGCCAAATTACTACAAGCCCAAACAAAAAAGGCTGCCCTTGAACTCAAGGGCAGCCTTTGTATTACTGCACTAACCGCTTAATGATATTTTGAGTCACGTTACTCACGTGACCCAACGGCGGTTGATTCTGTCTAAAAACCTTCCTTAATTAAGGAACCAGAATTGCGTCAGCTGCGTAGATGAAACCACCCTGAGGAGAAGTACCTAACTGAGTGATTGTTGCTCCACCGACGGTAATAGTAGTTCCGTCGTTAGTGATTTGGTAAGTCTGTCCACCGTTCACAAGGATTGAACCACCGTCTGGGAAGCCTGTAAGATCAAATGTGCGCGTAGAGCCAGTGTCAGTGTCAACGTGTGACTGCAAAAATGCGAAGTCTATCGTTGTGCCATCAGTAGCAGCATCGGCCGGTATAAAGAACGCCCAAAGGTCAGTTGTGTTAGTTGAACCATCGTCGACGTTAGTACCAGTGTACTGCGCACTCAGTTGAGCAGCAAATGCGTCAGCAACTGTATTTCCAGCACCCACGTGATCACCGGCAGGAGGAGTAGTAGTGCCACCACCATCAGTAGTTCCACCGTCAGTGGTTCCACCGTCAGTAGTTCCACCAGCTTCAACAGGCGCTTCAGGAGCAACTAAGACAGAAGCAACTGAATACAGGTTACCAGTAGCCGATTCACTAACGACTGCTAGATCTACAGCATTGGTGCCAGAGTCGACAGCAGCCGCTGTTTCACTAGTACCTGCTTGAAACGTCAGTTGTGCAGCAGTGCCATCATCAACTAGTAGAGTGTCGGTAGCAGGTGTAGTGTCTGTGATATCAACAACACTTCCAATGGCGTGGTACTGAAGAGTACGTGTAACTAACTCACCTTCGTTGGCTAGAAGATCTTCAGCCGAATCGGAACCGTCAGTAGCTGCAACCAATGCATCGAACGCAGCATTGTTAGGAGCAATTAACGTGATAGGTGCAGCGTCGTCATCCGCAGCGTTTGCGATCGCAGGATTCGCATCAAGCGCCGCAAGCAAAGTAGTGTGATCAGTAGATGATGCAACGAAGTCGTATGCAGAAACTTCAGGAACAGTTGCTTCAGCTGTGAGCTCAACAGCAGCGCCGCCGCCGTCTGTAGTGGCTCCGTCTGTAGTACCGCCGTCTGTAGTAGCGCCATCTGTAGTGCTACCGGCAGTGGTAGTGCCGTCTGTAGTAGCACCAGCAGTAGTAGCGCCATCTGTGGTAGTACCGGCAGTAGTTCCACCAGCAACTGGATCGTCATCGTCGTCGTCACTTGAACAACCGACCATCGCGACGCTGAGAGCAATAATGCTCAGTGCAAAGTACTTCTTAATCATGAGGTATCCTCTACTTGATTATCAAAAAAATTAAAGTGCTCGTTCCGCAAAGCAAATAACTTGCCGAATACGAATTATTTTCCAAAAACTATAACAAACTCACAACATTGGACTAAAGAAATCAGTTTGGTACAACGATTCACACAAACTGCCGCCTCTCAGACTCCGTGGCACAAGTATAGACGAGTCATACAAAGTGCTAACTCTCTTGCAAAAGAATTTAACATGTGATCAAACATGCATTTTGCCGAAATGGCAAATGCAATTCTAGCGCCTGAATTGAAAAGTGTAGGCAATTCACAGTTACAAGCAAACAAGGTTAGTTGGTTTTTAAATAATTTCCAGCCAAACTGTCGCTTACAAAAAAAATTTCCTTCAAGCAAATAGCTGATTTGCGTGGGTTTTTAAGATTGATCACCTCACCTAGCGCAAGAGTATGTGCTTAGTAAGTACCGTTAAAAAGCCGGAGTTAACTACGCGGATTATTGCTTTGCCTGAGCAGCTTCAATCGTTTGAACCTGATTAAAATGCACAACAGTTCACTTTTCCTGCGCTAAGTTCTGCGTTGAGCATTTGAAGTTTCACAATTAACAACCCATTTGGCTAGTGTTCGGATAGGTTCTGAACAGTGGCCTTGCCGCAGCGGCTTGATTTGATAGAGTGATGGGGTGGGATATCGGAAAAAAAGCGGGTCTTCCTTGACCCTGCGTGGCTCCGTGCCTCAATACCACTTGGAGGAGGAATACCGAAAGTCACCACACTTTCGATGAACTGATCATACTGAAGAACCTCCCGTTTGCATGCGACGCCGCCACAATGGATTTTAGCCATAAATTCACAAATCACGGTGATTTGCTAAATACTATTGATCATTGGATGGGCAATCGCAGGGAAAATTCCCACAGGTTTTTGCTTATCGTGACAACGCTGACTCCACTTTGGCTTGAAAAATTGGCACATCTGGGCAATTTTGACTACGTAAGCCATGAATCTGGCGCTGACAGATCCGATCGTATCGCCGCCTTACTGGGCTCCGAACGCAGCAGCGCAGTTGTCACGCTAGCTCCAAAGCCAGATTTAGGACTAATTGCAGCTGTAGCCGGCACGATCAAGGCCGGTGGCCTGATGGTTCTAGGCATTAACCCGTCACGTTCAAGTCACTCCTTACGGCGACTACTCAGCCTAGCTGAACAGTTAGCCACGGAGCACTCTGCGTGTGTGGCACAAGTTATTGCTGCTCCAGACCCCCTATCGACTGTAGGAACTAGCTTCTCAGCATCACGACCAATACTTGACGAGGGCTACAACTCAACAGCCTCTAAGCCAGCACTTGAACCCAGACTCATCAATCCAGACGCCTTAGCAGAGCAGAATGCGTTACTCAGCTCAGCAATCAAGCATGTTGGCTCTCGTCATAATAGCTGCGTGGCTATCACCGGCACTCGCGGACGCGGAAAATCTACACTCTTAGCACGACTCGCAAAGCATTTCGCTAACAACAACACGCCAATCGCAGTAACAACGCAAAACAAATCGGCACTGGGCAGTTGGGCTCAACACGCGCCCCTTGCAGGGCAATGGTTTATCGCCCCTGAAAAAGCCGCAACACAAAGTGGCACACTGCTGTTTGTGGATGAAGCCGCCAATTTCCCATTAGCAACCATCCAACGGTTTCTCGACAATTTCAGTCACGTGATATTGGCTTCCACCATAGATGGCTATGAGTCGGGGGGACGCGCCCTGGATATTCGTTTATTGAGCGATCAATCGCAATCAAATAGTGATTTCTTACAACTTGAACCACAAGAGCCTTGGCGCTGGTCAGCCCATGATCCTCTCGAAACCCTAATATCCAGACTATTACTCAATCAAACTATCGAGCCCTCAAAAATTTGCGGTGAGCCCCCTAAAAGTGCTGAATTCCAGATCAAACGCATCTCTCAACAAGAACTTGCAGGCAACGAAGCGCTACTGGCTTCCGTCTACTCTTTACTCAAGGCCACGCACTACCAAACATCAACCAAAGATCTCGAACATTTACTGGATGCCACCAGCTTACAAGTATGGGCACAGATGCAGTTCACCGGAGGATGTCAGCGAGCAGTCGCCGTGTTGTTATTGGAAATCGAAGGAGAGATCGAAAATAAAGACGATTTACACGAAGACATTGTGAGTAAAACACGCCGTCTACCAAACCAGTTACTACCCCAGCTGCTTGCACAGAGCGCAAACACGCCAATGGCACTGCATAAACGCTACGGTCGAGTATTGCGTATTGCTGTGGCACCAGAGCACAGGCGATGTCATTTGGCTACAGAGCTGCTCCGTTCGGTTATCGCCGAAGCTCAACTGGATGCCTTTGGTGCAAGCTTTGCCTCAGATGAAAGATCAAACGCTTTTTGGCAAGCCTGCGGCTTTCAGACTTTTCACAGAGGCTTTAAAGATAACCCACGCACCGGCCAACGTGCTATCGCTGTGCTGCGCAGCTTTGAAGCCACTACAAAAGCAGTAATGGATACAGCGGTCAGAATTTACAAAGACAACGAAAACAGTGACAAACACGATGGCCAGGCTATTTCTTCTTTTGACGATATAGCCCTGCTGCAACGCTTTGTGCTTGGCCAGCGCAGCATGCACGACTCTCGAAGCGCCATCAGGCGTCTGCCTGTAGTTAACACCTTGCCGCTAGAAAGAACTAGCTCACAAAGTAGAAAGCAACATGAACTTCTCCTGCGTAAGTGCGTAGAAAAAGCGATGAAGAGGAAATAGGCACTCACTTTGCCCGTAGATTAGTAGAGCGAGCGTGAATACGTTGCTACCGAACCGCCTTCTGTGGCAAATAACTTTCCTCAAATTTGGCCTTTAAAAACGAGCACCTTCGCGCATGATCGACACTGCCCTGTTAAAACGTTATTTTAACATTCTAGTAATTAGCTCAGGCCTGTCGCTACTGCAAGGTGGCGCGCATGCAGAAACGCCGATCGCTAGCCCAACTACCCAAGCAACAGCAGCCGCTATCGCGGCTAAGTATGGCAACGAGGTTGTTTACACAGTATCAAGAAACGGCAAGAAAATTGGCACCCATAAGATGAGTTTTTCGCAGAACGGCAGCGAGCTATTGGTTAGCGTCGATTCATTAATAAGAGTCACCGTACTCCGCATACCGATCTATCGGTTGACGTATAAATCTGAAGAGCGTTGGCTAGACAATGTGCTGATTTCAGCCAACGCTACGACTACTGAAGATGGTGAGGCCAACACCGTATCGTATGAAAAATCAAACGATGAAAATGCAGCCGCCAGCCCTTCCTTCACGAGTAACCACTGGCATAAGGGCGTTTTGGCTAGCCACTCGTTATTCAATACCTTGACCGGTGAGGTGAGCC